>JADLEV010000092.1 GCA_020845935.1 Gammaproteobacteria bacterium | reverse complement strand
GTTGGCGCGAGAACATCCAGCGTATGCGTTGCGCTGACCCGGAAGTTCAGCGTGCCGCGCCAGCCCAGCAGGGTTTCGAGGTTGAGGTAATGACTGATCTCGAAGTCGATACCGCGCTGTACCTGCTTTTCGCGGTTGACGTACTTTGTCTGTACCCACGAGATGTTGCTCTTGGCAAGATTTTCTGGCGACAAGGTCGGATAACCGTCGCGCGGGGTCGGATCGAATCCCATCAGGGCGCAGGCCTCCGGGACATCGTTGAAGCAGTCGGCGATGATCTCCTGGGGCCCGGTCAGCGTCTGCCCGCCGCCGAGCGACATTTGGTACAGGCTCGCGCGGAAGTTAAGACCGCGCAGCGCACCACTAAAGTCCGGTCGCAGGATGATGCCGGCCGTCAGGTTCTTCGACACCTCGGGGTCGAGGTTCGGGGTGCCGCCGATCAGCATGGTGATATCGTCGTTTCCGATGAAACAGCTCGTGCCGTCGGACCAGGGGTTGCACACCTGCGTCAAACCACCGCCGCGGGTCTGGCCGTAATACAGCTCGCGGAAGCTCGCCGCGCGCATGTCGCGCGAATAGGTGAGGTTGAACCCCAGCCACGCCGCCGGCTCGTAGATGCTGGTGAGACGCCAGGACATCGTTTTCTGGTAGCCGCCGACGCCTTCCGTTCCCGATGTACCGCGGTTGCGGTCATGGGTGATGCGCAGGCTGCCCCCAACTTCCAGCCGGCGGATGTACGGCTTATCGAGCAGCAAGGGTGCGCGGATTTCGGAAAACGCTTCGTACGACCGCGTTCTGCCGCCGAAGGTGTTGCCGTACTGTGCCTGATAGTCGGCGCGAATGTATTCCGGAAGATCACCCGCATAGTTCACCAACTGATTGACCGTATAGGTCAGACCGACGGCACCCAGGAACGGGCCAGCACCCACCCCGTCCCAGACGGGACCGGATAGCGTCAAATCGAAACTGTCGTTGCGGATGTCATTGTGTTCGGTCAGATCGCCGAAGGCGTAGGCCAGAGCTTCCGGGGAAGCCGCCATGCCAAATGGATTCAGCGGCACGCAACCTTCGGCAAGCCGCTGGTCGAGTTCGCGTGAGGATCGTCGGGCACCGGAGCTCGTCGCGTAGTTTGCATAGGCCACTTCATAGTAGCCGACACGGTTGCGCGTCGGCGGGGGATTGGTGCCACCGCTCGGCAGGTTATCCCAACGGAAATCGGGATGATTCACGCGGCAGATGGGTTCGCCGGTGACCGGATGCTTGACGACGTCGGTCGCCAGCGTGAACCGCCAGTTCGAGGCCTGACCGTAGAGCGCCTGATCGCGCTTGGTCATGCCGTAGCGGTACGACAGATCCCAGAACCACTGATCCCCCAGTTCGCCTTCCAGCGCCAGGGTCGCATTGATCGTTTCGGTGTCGGTGATGACATACCGATCGACTTGATCCGACCAATCCTTGCGCAACATCGACTTCCATACCCCGGTGCCATTGCTCGGGTTGTAGCGCGGTTCGGTCGGAATCAAGGCACCTGCACCCGGGGTCGTCCGGTTCCCGCACAAAAGGTTGCTGACCGTTGGCGGCGAACCGGACGAACTGTTCCCTCCGAAACCGAATTCTGCCGCGGTCCACCGCACATCCCGGATACGCTGTAAATCCGTGGCGGATAGCGTATCCAAGAATGGATTGTGGTCCTGCGCATCGTAATACGTGATGCAGATATCCTGCTCGTTCGCGTTCGCCTGCCACTGGCGGTTGTACGCCTCGTTGGTGGCGTACGAGAGCGTGAACCGGCCGGTCAGCCGGTCGCTGAAACGGAAGCTGGCGTTGCCGTAGATCGACAGGCGCTCGCTCTGCGGATACATCGTCTGATTCTTGGTCACCAGTTCGCCGTCGCCACCGACGATGGTATCGCTGGTCGAACGATACGGCGTCGCATAACTCGGTGGTCCGAAGGTCGCCAAGGTCGGATTCAGGTTGTCGCCGATGGTGTATGGGATGAACGCCGTGCCCGCCTCGTTGAACTGCCATGTCGTCGCCGCGGCAACCGAGCGTTCCCACAGCACGCCGGTATGGCTGAGCTGGTTGGTTCGGCGATCGGTAATCCGATAGTTGGCAGGCATGCCCTCGATCTTCTTGTAGTTGATGGTCGTGGCCGGTGCCGGGCTGGTCCGGTAGATGGAGCCTGAATTGCTGTAAAGACCATCCGCTTCGGCGCACCAGAAGCGCGCATCAGCGCAGCTCTGCACGACCGACCGATCCTGGAATTCACCGCCAATCGAAAAGCTACCGCGACCGTTGGCGAAACTCCGGCCGGTGCTCAGGCCGACGCGCCAGTTGTTGGCATCGCCACGTGAGGTCAGACCGTAATCGGCATCCAGACGGATGCCACGCATGTTGTTGTTCATGATCACGTTGACGACGCCGGCGACGGCACCGGTGCCGTAGGCGGCCGATGCCCCACCGGTCACCACTTCGACGCGGCTGACCATCACCGTAGGGATCATGCGCAGGTCGACGGAATCACCCTGTGTCGTCGGCGCCATACGACGCGAATTCATCATCGTCAGCGTGCGTGTGCCGAAAAACGGGTTCATGCCGCGCAGGTTGGCAATGGTCGAGCCGACGAAGAAGGCGCCGCCACCGGTGTTTTCCGGCTGAAAGTTGGAAAGATTCGAGGACACCATCTCCGCGAGTTCGCCGATATCGACGATGCCGAGATTTTCGAGTTCCGCGGCGTCCCAGGTCGAAACCGGATTCGGGGATTCGAAATCCTGGCGTTTGATGCGCGTGCCGGTGACGATGATCTCTTCGAGGACCTCGTCACCCGAGTCTTCGGAATTCTGCGCGAGAACCGTTCCTGCCATTCCCGCGGTGCCGCCTGCAAGGATCGCCGTGATCGCGCTGGCCAAGGTTTTTCCGCGGGCGCGATGCCACTTTCTGCACATACTCATAACCTGATCTCCCCGATGATTTTTAGCAACTGCGCTGCGATGAACCGGGCCTCGCCCGGCCGGGCGAGGTGGTGGTTACACGTCATCGGCGATGGTACAAACGCGACTTCCGGTTAGGCAGTCAACGTGTGATGCTGGTATCCGTAGCAGCAGGGAAAAGAACCAGAATTCCGAATCATCCTTGGTCGCGTTTGGGCGCGCAGATCGCGCCATCCTGCCGCGGCGCGATCGCCGTGACCGATTCGGTTCCGCTGTTTTGAGACCGGTTCGTCGCCCGACCGGGAAGCCGGTCAGGTGCGGGCTTTCTTCTGTGGGCAGGCGATGGTCGTCACCGGCGCCATGAGCTCGGCGTGAATCGCTGCAATGTGTCGTGAGGTATGTTCATCATGCGGGACGAATATCACGACTCGATGCAGGGAGTGACCTTCCGGTACGTATGAAGTGTGTTCGAATCGCAGCTCCCCGTAGGTCGGGTGGCGTACCAGATTCAGTCCTTCCGAACGGCCGTTGACTTCCGGCGAGCGCCAGACGGCCTTGAACATCGGCGATCGTTCTTCGAGTTCGGCAATCAGTTCATCGAACGCGGGATCACTACCAGCCTGACTGTAATCGACCCGGACTTTCGCGAGCACCCGGCGGGCCATCGCGCGAAACTCGGCCGGATCGACCGCGTAGCTGGGATCGGTAAACAGGATGCGCAGCAGGTTGCGCTCGGACGGGGCCATGGCGCTGTAATCCCGGAACACCCGGCGGACCAGGTCGTTCCAGCCAATGACGTCCCACCGCGCCGTTTTCACCAGTGCCGGGATTGGCAAAGTGTGCAACATGTGCAGAACGTCCGGGCTGGCTACGTGATCGGCGTCGCCGGCCAGCAGCGGCGCGGCACGATGCTGCACCAGGGAGTAGAGGTAACCGCGTTCGTCTTCGGTCAGGCGAAACGTGCTGCTCAATCGTTCCAGCACGGCATCCGAGACGTGGACCTTGCGCCCCTGCTCGAGCCAGGTGTACCAGGTCACGCTCAAACCGGAGAGTGCTGCCACGTCTTCACGCCGCAGCCCGGGAGTACGCCGTCGCTGCGGATCCGGCAAACCGAGATCGCTCGGCTGGATCCGTGCGCGACAGTTCTTCAGGAATTCCGAAACCTGATGATTGCTGGAACCGTTCTGCGCCATGTCCCTGTTCCGTTATTGTTCGTTGCGTGCGCACCGGCACACGACCGGCCTGCCCGCGCTCCAGGCTCGTTGTTCACAGCCGGTGACGTTTCGCCGTTCGCCACCTGCGGCGGAACGAGCCCATCGCACACAGGCGGTGAGACATTGCGAAGACGATATCGTTAATGGTCCTTCGCCGCAATCGGGTGGCGGCGGCCGCGACGGCTGGTCGTGTGCGCGTTGACCACCCTGAAGGCAAGCGCTTATCCTTGCCGCGTGCGACGGGGAACGCACCCCGCACGCCGGCTACGGGTCGGGGTCGGCAAGGTGCGCCGCAAGGCTTTGACCTCTTGACGAACATGCGGGTGCACCAACTGATGCGACAGACGAATACCGCCACGGCAACGCCACCGGCCGAGCTTCCGTTGTACCGCGATGCCACCTATCCGTAATGGGTGCTCGGCCTGCTGTTTCTCGGATATATCTCGAATACGATGGATCGGGCAATCCTCGGCGTGTTGCTCGAGCCGATCCGCAATGAGTTTCATGCCACCGATACGCAGTTGGGTCTGCTCGGCGGCATCGCCTTCGCTCTGTTCTACTCGACGCTCGGCATTCCGATCGCGGCCTTGGCCGATCGCAGCAACCGGCGCAACGTGCTGTCGCTGTGCGTCGCGGTCTGGAGCGTGATGACGGCCCTGTGCGGCGCGGCGACGAATTTCATCATGCTGTTGATCGCGCGCATCGGTACCGCGATCGGTGAAGCGGGGGGTAGCCCGCCATCGCACGCGATGATTTCCGATTACTTCGCATTGAAGAAACGGGCGACGGCACTGTCGATCTACGCACTGGGCGTGCCGCTCGGGACGATGCTCGGCAATTTCCTCGGCGGTCGGCTCAACGATCTGATTGGCTGGCGCGGGGCCTTCATCGTGGTCGGCCTGATCGGGGTGCCGTTGGCGTTGCTGATTCGCTTCACCGTGCGCGAACCACCGCGCGGCTATGCCGATCGCGTGGCGGGTGCGGCGGCACCCGCCAAGCAGACCACGCCGGACCTGTGGACGACCTTCAGCTATCTCTGGCAGCGAACATCGTTTCGCCACCTGACCCTTGCTGCGGCATTGCACTCCTATGTCTGGTACAGCGGCAGCACCTGGAATGCTTCATTCTTCATCCGCATGCATGGCATGACCACGAGTTCGGCGGGCGACACCATCGCAATGCTGGCATTATTCGGCGCCGTCGGGACCTTTCTCGGCGGTTTCCTGTCGGATCGGCTGAGCGTGAGGTTCGGCGATCGGCGCTGGTACATGTGGGTGCCGGGGATCGGCTGTCTGGTGATGGTTCCGTTCCAGTTCGGTTCATATCTGTTGCCGGAGCTGAACCACGCGATCCCATCCTTTGTGGTGATGGTGATGCTGGCATCGCTGTTCTTCGGCCCGTCGTTCGCGATGACGCAGGCGCTGGCACCGCTGCGCATGCGCGCGGTGGCGACTTCGATACTGCTGTTCATGCAGACGCTCATCGGCCTGGGGCTCGGCCCCCTCACGGTGGGAAAGATCAGCGACCTGCTCAAGGACGATATGGGCGATGCACGATCGCTGGCCTACGGCCTGGTGATCGTCGGCCTGTTGAATGTGTGGGCCGCGGGACATTACTTCTGGGGTGCGCGGCGATTGCGCAAGGATCTGCAAGCGACGGAAAGCCTGACCGACGCCCAACCGGCCTGAGCGACCACAAGTCATCACGGCACGGGACGGCACGGCGGGAAACAACCCATGCGGACAGGTAATGGCACAACGATAACCGAGCCGGCGCGAACGACTCCGGTCTACGGGACGACCGACGTGCTGGTCGTCGGCGGCGGTCCGGCGGGTGTGACCGCGGCGATCGCGGCGGCACGGGCCGGAGCGGAAGTCACCCTGGTCGAGCGCTATGGTTGCCTTGGCGGGCTTTCCACCGGCGGCCTCGTGATCTGGATCGATCGGATGACCGATTGGGACGGACGGCTGGTCGTCGGCGGCATCGGCAAGGAGATCACCGATGCCTGTGCCGCGGCGAACGCGCTGATCGGACCGCCGCCGGAGCAATGGGGTTCGAAGGATCCGAAGCTTGCCGCGTACTGGGGTGTGCGTACCGCCGGGCACAAGGGGACCGTGAACTTTTCACCGACGGTCGATCCCGAAGAATTGAAATTGATTCTGAATGACCTGGTCCGCGCGGCCGGTGTTCAGGTCATCCTGCACAGTTGGGCGGTCGCGACGCTGCATGACGCAGGCGCGATCAGCGGCGTCGTATTCGAAAGCAAGGAAGGCCGCTTCGCGATCCGCGCCAACGTCACCATCGACTGCACCGGGGACGGCGATATCTTCGCCGGCGGCGGCGCGGCGTTCGACAACGACTTCGACGCGGTCTCGGCGCATGCCCGGCTCAATACCAGCTTTCGCTTCGGCAACGTCGACATGCGGCGCTATCTGGACTTCCGGATGATTCACCCGGATCGCTACAGCGCGATCATGGAAGAGGCACGCAACGAAGACGAATGGATGATCAACCCGGCCTTCGTCACGCCGAACGATTCGATCGCGCTGTTCCTGACACCGAAGTTCAGCGGCTATTCGGCGCTGAAAGTCGCCGACCTGACCGCAGTCGAGTTCCGCTCGCGCGACGTGACGCGGCAGCTACTCGCGTGGTATCGGGCCAAGATGCCCGGCTTCGAACGCGCCTGGATTCACGATACCGCATCGCAAATCGGCACCCGTCACAGCCGCCGCTTGCGCGGCGTCACCCGAGTCGACAGCACGGCCTGGCGCAACGATGGCAGCGCCGCCGACAGCATCGGTTTGTGTCCCGGCATTTCGCCAAATTATCCGACGCTGGAGATCCCCTACGGCGTGCTCGTGCCAGAGCGGCTCGACGGTTTGCTCGCGGCCGGCCGCAATCTATCGTGCGACACGACCTCGCACGCGGCGTTGCGCGAAATTCCGGAATGCTGGGTGCTGGGGCAGGCGGCCGGCGTCGGCGCCGCGCTCGCAGTCAAAGGCAAACGCGCGCCACGCGATGTTCCCGTCGCCCGGATCCAGACCGAACTGCGCCGTCAGGGTGCCGTTGTCACCCGCGCCGGCTGATTGACGGGCGATCCGGACGCCGAACCCGCCGCGGCTACACCCCCGGATCACGCTCCGGAAGCACATGCACCGCGCCAGTCGGCATCGGCTGCACCGTGCGGCGGTAGATCGACAGATAGCCTGACACCTTGCTCATCGGTACGTCGCCAAGCCGTGCGCGGCGCGCCGCGAGCGTCGCGGCGGCGACGTTGAGATCGATCTGTTTGCGATCGACATCGATCGCGATTTCATCACCGTTCTCGACCAACCCCAGCGCCCCGCCAACCGCGGCCTCTGGTGATACTTCGGCGACCGTGACGCCGCGATTGCACAGGCCGGACAACTGACCATCGGTGACGAATGCGACCTGCTGCGACAATCCCGCCGCATCGAGCGCGAACACCACGCGCGACGCGCTGCCCGCCATCGCCGGACCACCTTTCAAACCCATGCCGCGCACGACCAGCACCGCGCCGGGTTTGACGTCGCCGTCACCGATCGCCTTGAGCGCCGAAGGCGCGTCGTCGAACACGATGGCAGGGCCGGTGAACCGGGTCTTGCGTCGCCCGTCGCGGATGCCGAGTTTGACGATGGCACTTTCCTCGGCGAGCGTGCCACGCAGCACGATGATCGGCGACTCGGTCGAGAACGGTCGCGTGAGCGGACGGATCACCTCATCGTTCGCGACGATCACTTCGGCCAGATTATCCGCGAGCGTCTTGCCAGTGACGGTCAGGACGTCGGTCTCAATCAGCGGCGAGAGTTGCTTCAGCAGCGCGCGCGTGCCGCCGGCGGACTCGAAATCCTCGATGGTGTTGTCACCGTTCGGCTTGACCGCGGCCAGCACCGGGATGCGGCCGCCCATGTCATTGAACAGTTTGAAGATATCGATATCGACCCCGGTCTCGATCGCGGTCGCCTGCAGATGCTTGATGCAGTTGATCGAACCGCTGACCGCGAGCACCGCCGCGACCGCGTTGCGAAACGCTCCCGCGGTCATGATGGCGCGTGGTTGCAGATCCTCCAGCACCATTTCGACGATGCGCTTGCCGGATTCGCGCGCGAACGCCTTCATCCGCGGACTTTCCGCAAGCACCGGCGCGCTGCCCGGCAGTGTCATGCCGAGCGCCTCGCAGACGACGTGCATCGAGTTGGCAGTCGCCATGCCGGAACAGACGCCGGGGCCGCGCACCGCGTTGTCGCTCATGCCCTGGAGCGTCGCCGCGTCGAGCTTGCCGAAATTGTGTTGGACCGAACCGAACCAGAGATCTTCGATGTCGACGCGCTCGCCGTCATAGGTGCCGGCCGGCTGATAGCCGCAGACGACGAGGATGGTCGGGATGTTCAATCGTCCCGCCGCCATCAGGTGCGCCGGCGGCAACTTGTCGCACGAGGTCAGGCAAATCATGCCGTCGAGCTGCGCGCCCTGCACCGGCACCTCGATGTCGTTGACCACCAGGTCGCGGCTGCCGAGCATGTACCCGCTGCCGCCGCTCATGAAAATGAAGTCGCTTGGTGCGGTGGTACGGATCTCGAACGGCAAGCCGCCCGCGGCGCGGATAGCGTCCTTGACGATGCGGGCGACGCCATCGAGGTGGCTGAAGCAGATCGCGAGTTCGGAGGAACTGTTGACCACCGCGATCTTCGGCTTCTGCATGTCCTCGTCGCTGATGCCGAGCGCGAGCCAGTGCGCGCGGCGGGTCGGGTTGTTGGCGGCATTGCTGCGTAGTGGTTTCTTCATTGCGGGATCCTCAGCGCCAGTCGTCGATCGACACGGAGCGCAGATAAGTGCCACTCAACATTTTCCACATGGCGCCGGTCTCGCCGCCAACGACGGTGATGCTGATGTCCTCGGGGCGGAACATGCGGACCAGATCCTCGGGCGCGGCCTTCAGATAGCTTGCATAGGGTTCGACGCCGGCGACCGCTTGAGGCACCAACAGCGTCTGCACCCATTGATTGTCCCAATACTCACGCGCCGGCAGCGTGCTGTTCGCGGAGCACCACTCGGCGAGTTTCCGTTTGCTGTCGAAACCGCGATCGACGAAGCCGCGCGCAACCAGCGGATCGAGCGCGAGCACCGGCCCGCTGTACGGATCGCAGGCGCGCAGTGAGCGGCGGAATTGTTCCTGCCAGGTCTCGCGCGGACCGCCGCCGAACTGGATGTACCAGCCGCCCATGAACAGGCTGACGACGCTTTGATCCGGCTTGAAACCGTGTTCGACATGAAACGGTTCCCACGGGCTGCGTTCCTCGTTCTCGGCATACACCGCGCTGTAGGAATGCACATTGCCCTGCGAGCCCATGAAGCTTTCGTTCGGCACCGAGCCGCCCTGCAGGTTCTGCGACAGCAGACCATAGGCGCGACCGATGGTAGCGTTGGCGTGGTTGTATGGCCCCATCGCGCCGATGCCGCAGTTCATGCCGATGGTGTTACGGATCGGACCATTGACCATCGCCAGCGTCGCCTGCGAGGTCGTGCTGCTGGAGCGCGCGGTGACGCCACTCGCGGCCAGCGCCAGGATCACCGGGAAATACTCCGGTCGCGCACCGGCCATCACGGCATTGACCGCAACCTTTTCGACATTGAATTCCCACAGCTCGCGAAAGCGCGCCGGCTGCAAGCGGCCGACGATTTCTTCGGGTTTGCGGCTGGTTCCCTTCAGCATGGCCGCGACGCGCTGCTCGGTCGGCAGCACGATCGGCAGGAAATCGGTCCAGCGGCTTTCCTCGAACTGGCGCCGCAGGTTGGCGACGGTATCCGGTGGCAGCAGCCGCGGCGTCGAGCGATCGAACGCCAGGGAACTAAGATCCTCGGCAACGAGGGTACCGGTGAGCCCATCGATCACGCCCTTGATGAACGCACCGCCGATAATCGGATCCTCGCCATCGATATAGGCACGCAGATCCGCCGGGGTGCGGCCGACCACCGGCTGCGGCACGAAGACCTGCCGCAGCGTCGGCAGGCCGTTGACCCGCGCCACCGACTTCACCAGCCGGGCGAACACATGCGTGTGGATGGCGACGGTTGGAACACCGTCGGCTTCGAGCGAGGTGGCGAGTCCGACGACCGTCGGACAGCAGGTGCTTCAAAGTCCGACGCCGAGGATCGCCGCGTCACCCTCGCGCGCGATGATGGCGCGCATCTCCGGATCGTCCACCCAACTCTCGCGTGGCTTGATCTGGCGGATGACGACCTTCGGCAGATGCTGCGCGAACCAGTCGCGCAACTGGTTCATGAACACTTCGGAATTGTCGAACAGGCAATCGACCAGGTAGACGACCTTGCCGTCCAGACCATCGAGCCGGGGCGCCAAACGCTTGCCGGCAACCTTCGGCGGAAAACCGCGGGGATCATGGACGGTCAACATGCGGGGCATAGGGGTAACCTCGGAATGGAACGAAGGCCCCGGATCTTACTACGGGCGATGGGGTCGCCCCGTCAGCCGACCGACGGCAACCCGGCCAACGCCATCCCCAGTTCTTCCTCGGCATACGGCTGGTCGTACAGCTTGCCGGCGAAGTAGTCGGTGTAGGCCTGCATGTCGAAATTGCCGTGACCGCTGAGGTTGAACAGGATCGCCCGGCTTTCGCCGCTTTCCTTGCAGCGCAAGGCTTCATCGATCGCCGCGCGCACCGCGTGATTCGCCTCCGGCGCCGGCAGGATCCCTTCGGCGCGCGCAAACTGCACGCCGGCCTCGAAGCATTCCAGTTGATGAAATGCACGCGCCGTGGCGAGACCGCTGGCGACCACCTGGCTCACCAGTGGTGCCATGCCGTGATAGCGCAGCCCGCCGGCGTGAAAGCCCGGTGGCACGAAGGTCGAGCCGCGCGTGTGCATTTTCAACAGCGGCGTCAGATGCGAGGTATCGCCGAAGTCGTAGGCATAGCGGCCGCACGTCAGCGTCGGACAGTTCGCCGGCTCGACGGCGATCACCGCGACCTTCGGTCCACCGCGCAACTGCTCGCCGATGAACGGAAACGCGATGCCGCCGAAGTTGCTGCCGCCGCCGGTGCAGCCGATGATGATGTCGGGGTAATCGTCGGCAAGGTCGAACTGGCGGATCGCTTCCTGGCCGATCACGGTCTGATGCAACAGCACATGATTCAGCACCGAGCCGAGCGCGTACTTGGTGTCATCGCGCTGCACCGCGCGCTCGACCGCTTCGCTGATGGCGATGCCGAGGCTGCCGGTGCTGTCCGGATGGGCCGCCAATACCGCCCGGCCGGCGACCGTCAGCTCGCTTGGACTGGCGATGCAGTTCGCGCCGAAGCTCTCCATGAACGCCCTGCGATAGGGCTTTTGCTGATAGCTGATCTTCACCATGAACACTTCGACTTCGAGACCGAAGAAGGCGCCTGCCAGCGATAGCGACGAACCCCATTGTCCGGCGCCGGTCTCGGTGGTCAGCCGCTTCACGCCTTCCTGCGTGGCCTAGAACGCCTGCGCGAGCGCGGTGTTCGGCTTGTGGCTGCCGGCCGGACTGACACCTTCGTACTTGTAATAGATGCGGGCCGGCGTATCGAGTGCGCGCTCCAGGCGGCGCGCGCGATACAGCGGCGATGGTCGCCACTGCCGCAGAATGTCGCGCACCGGGCCCGGGATATCGATGTAGCGCTCGGTGCTGACTTCCTGGGCGATCACCGCGTTCGGGAACAGCGGCGCCAGATCGGCGGGGCCGATCGGTTTGCCGGTGCCCGGATGCAGCACCGGTGCCGGCGGCGACGGCAGATCGGCGACGATGTTGTACCACTGGCGCGGCAGGTCATGCTCGGTGAGCACGTATTTCACGGTGTCGGACATGTCGGTCATTCGCTCCCTAGATTGGCCTCGTATTGCAGGTGGCTTAATAGCGCCAGTCGAGCCGCAGGAACCACTGCCGGCCGCGATCGTAAAGCCCTTCGTACGACGAAAAGGCATCGCCGAACACGCCGCTGACGAGGTAGGTCTTGTCGGTCAGATTGTTGATGCCCGCGGTGATCGTGTACTTCGTATCGGGGCTGCGCAGCGCGAACGCCAGGTCGAGCAGATGGTAGCCGGGCTGCGTCAGTTGCGGCGAATTGAACGCATCGTTGTACAGCCGGCTGCGATAGGACCAGTCGAGCCGTGGCGTCAGCAGCCATTGCCCGAGATACAGGTCGCGGGCGAGCGCCGCGTTCAGCGACCACTTCGAAATCCGTTCCAGCTTGTTGCCGATGGCGACGCGCGTCGACGGATCGATCTGATCGTATTCGGCATCGGTGTAGCCGATGCCGGCCTCGAAAAAGGTGAGGTCATCCGGCGTGAAGCGGCCTTCGAATTCGAAGCCGCCGATGGAAGCACCGGCAGCGTTGCGGTAGACCGGCGCGACGCTGGTGAAGACCGAGATCTGCAAATCCTTGTAATCGGTGAGGTAGCCGGCGCCGCTCAGGCGCATGCGCCCGTCCGCGCTGGCGTAACGGAAGCCCACTTCATAGACCGTGGCGAACTCCGGATCGAAGCCGGGGATGCAATCGAGCGGGGCGGTCGGGCAGGTCAGCCCCGGCACCAGCGGCGGCAACACGCGCTGGGTGAAGCCGCCCGACTTGTAACCTTCCGTATAGGACACGTAGCCGAGCAGGTTGTCGGTCCAGTCGAACGACAGATTGACCAGCGGTGACAGTTCACGCTTGCGCAGCGTCTTCTCGACCGCCGGCAGGATCGGCGTGCCGGGCTGAAAGATGAACTGCTGTGGCGGCGACAGGAAACCGGCGGTCGCCGGATTCAGCGTGTAGATCTCCTGATCCGGCAGGAACTGCTTGCGATCCCGGGTCCAGCGCAGGCCGCCGGTCAGGTGCAGGCGGCTGTTGATGTCGAAGGTCGTCTGCGCAAAAACGGCGGTGCTGCGGTTGTCGTAATCGCCGCCGCTGCGAAAGCTGGAGATCAGGAAGTCGAGCAGGTTGGTGTTGTAACCGTCCTCGGTGAAGTAATAGAAGCCGAGGATCCAGTGCAGGCGCTGATCGAAATGGGTGCCAAGAAGTTGCAGTTCCTGCGAGAACTGCTGCTGCTTCAGGTCGTCGTAGAACTGCGTAATCCGCAGCGGCGAGTGATCGCCATCGCGCGAGAACTTGCTTTCCAGATCGCGCCAGGCGGTAATCGAGCGCAGCTCGATGGCGTCGTTGAGGTCCCAGGTCGCGTGCAGCGACGTGCCCCAGATGATCGCGTTCGAGAAGGCCGGCGCGGTTCCAGCGTTGGGCCCGTTGGGACCGGTCACATAGCGCCGGTCGTAGCACAGCGGATTGCTGCTTTGCGGCGCCGAGGCGGTCGCGCATTCCGGCGGTGGCGGACCCGGCGGCAGCGGATTCGGCACGGAGCCGCCGAGTGTCGCCGCGACGTTGTTGAAGAACACGAACGGCGGTGTGCTCGGATCGATGGTCGCCGGTCCGAAGCGCATGTCGATCAGCGACAGCGCCGGCCCGGTCTCGCGATCCTCGCTCCAATCGAACGACCAGTCGACGGTGAAGCGATCGCTGGCGAGCCAGCGCAGATCGATGCGCGCGGCATCGGTATCGTCCTCGCCAAGCTTCACGCCATCGGTGCGCTTGACGTAGCCGTCCTGATTGAAGGTCGCCAGCGTCACCTTCGCGAACAGCCGCTCATTGACCGGCAGATTCAGCGAACCCTTGAGATCGATGCGATCGCCCGAGCCGGTCGTCAGCGCCAGCCGCGCATCGAATTCATCGGCTGGGCGAACCGTGGTAATGCTGATGGCGCCGCCGATCGTGTTGCGGCCGAACAGCGTGCCCTGCGGTCCGCGCAACAGCTCGATGCGTTCGAAGTCGAGCAGAGCGAGGATGCCGCCGACCGAGCGGGCGATATAGACACCATCGACATAGATGCCGACGCCCGGATCGGTGGTCGGTGTGAACTCCTTGGCGCCGATGCCGCGGATGTAGACGCTGGCAACGTTGCCGGAGCCGCCGAAGCTCGGATTGTTCTGGAAGGTGATGTTCGGTGTCAGGCGTCCCAGCTCGCCGATCTCGCCGACGCCGCGCGCTTCCAATCCTTCACCGGTGAATGCCGTGACCGACAACGGCAAATCGTCCAGCGATTCCTCGCGCTTGCGTGCGGTAACGGTGATTTCCTCGATCATCGAGGAGACCGTGCCCTGGTGTGTGTCGCTGGCACCCTGGGCGGTCGCCTGCGCCTGAACTTGCGGCGCGCCGGCGGCGAGCGCCAACAGCAACCAGGTGTGGTGCGCCACACGGGGAGGACACGTGAATCGTTCGTTCATCGTTTGAGCCTTTCTTGGGAATCCATCAATCCCGCCTGAATCCCGAGCAGCATCGTGCTGGGTCCGGGCGTGCACATCGCCTTCTGCCGACTACCGATCGCGACCGCCAGTCGCGGGGCGACACAGTACACCAGCTCGATGCCCCGGCGCGAGCCGGAGCGGGGCGACGAAACCGCGTTTGGCGCGGGTTGTGTCAGATCTGCCCAGGTCCTTCCTGGACCTGAGCAGCGTCGGTTGGTCCGGCGCAGGCTGCTATCAGTTTCCGCGCCTGCCCTTGCGGGGAAGCCCCGAGTATTTCATCGCTTCGTCATCAGCGATCCTCGAATACCGGCGGCGCGCCGCCGATCGACTTCAGGCCGGCGAGCGCGTCGTGGGTCGCGAAGATCTGCGACAGGAATTCGAGCTCCAGCGCAAGTCCCTGTTCCAATGGCACCTCGGCGCCCTGCTCGATGATCTTGCCGGCGAGCCGCAGCGCAATCGGGCCCTTGCCTGCGAGTTTGCCGATCGCCTTGCGGCATTGCTCATCGCTTTCCGCAGCCGGATCTGCGGTGCGCAGGTCGTCGGCGCTGGCGTGGGCGAAGCGCTCGGCGACGGCGCGGTATTTCGCCGGTGGTTCCTTGGGCGTGCGGGTCGTCACCGGACCCTTCGCCAGGAACTCGGCGACCGTGGCGTCGAGCGCGGCCTGCGGTACCGCCTTGTCGATCAGGCCCATCTCGGCGGCGTCGGCGGCGCCGATCATCTGGCCGGTGAAGACCAGGTATTTCGCGAGGCCGACACCGACCCGCCGCGACGTACGTTGGGTACCGCCGAGGCCGGGATAGATGCCGATGCCGGTTTCCGGGAAGGCCATCGAGGCCTTGTCCGAGGCGACGATGTAATCGCAGGCGAGCGCAATCTCGAAGCCGCCACCGAGCGCGAGGCCGTGCAAGCGCGCCACCACCGGTTTCGGGCTGGTGTCGATCGCGTGCAGCAGTTCGTGACCGCGCTTGGTGAAAGCGATGGTGTCGGGGATCTTGTGCGTCTCGATGTTGCGGATGAAGACGCCGATGTCGGCGCCGGCGACGAAGGCCTTGCCGGCGCCCGCGAGCACGATGCCCGTGACGTTCCTGTTCGCGATCGCGGCATCGACCGCGACCTTCATCTGCCGCACGACTTCCTCGTTGACCGCATTCAGCGTGTCGGGCCGGTTGAAGGTCAGCGTCGCGATGCCATTGCGGATTTCGCTGCGCACGAAACAGAACGGGAACAGCGTATTGGTCGCCGCATGTTCGGCGATGACCTTCGGCAGCGACAGGTTCCAGCGCTTGGCCACGGCGCCGATCAGTTCCGCCGCGCGCTTCGGCCCCATCCGGTTCATGTGGCCGAACGGACCTTCCTTCCAGCGCAGTCCGACGCGGGCGCCGATGTCGATGTCGGCGAGCGAGCCGACGCCTTCATCGACCAGTTGCGCCGCCGGCAGGAAGGTCGCACCCATCAGCCGATCGACGATCGCGCCGAACTTGCTCTGATCGACCGCGCCCGAGAGATCCCAGAGCTGGCCTGACTCGACCTGCTTGACCAGCAGCGCCGGTGGCGCGCAGAACGGGCCGAAGGTC
>JADLEV010000091.1 GCA_020845935.1 Gammaproteobacteria bacterium | reverse complement strand
TCGGTTCCGTCCGAGGCCTGAGAGCCGGCTTAGCTCAGTTGGTAGAGCAGTTGATTTGTAATCATCAGGTCGGGGGTTCGAATCCCTCAGCCGGCACCACCCTGAAGGCGCAGTCGTTGTGAGGTTTTATGACCCGCGGCGATTGCCAGAGATCGTCACGAAATGGGCCCCCATGGTTTGTTTGTGGCGCCGGTTTCGTTAGGATCGCAGCCGCCTGCCACGGTATTTCCAGCATATTCCAAGACATCATTGACAAACCACAAGCTGGTCACGCCCGTCTTTTCCGGGAGAAAACTGAAACAATGACAACATCGAATCGAGAATTGCAGAACTGGGTCGCCTCGGTGGCGGCGCTGACCAAACCGGATCGCATCCACTGGTGCGACGGTTCCGAGCAGGAATATCAAACATTGGTCGCGGCGATGGTCCAGGACGGCACCTTGATCAAGCTGAACCAGGATACCCATCCTGGCTGCTATCTGCACCGCTCCAATCCGACCGATGTTGCCCGGGTCGAGCATCTGACTTTCGTCTGTACCAGCGATAAGCCGTCCGCCGGACCGAACAATAACTGGATGGAGCCCGCCGCGGCGCATGCGAAGCTCGATGCGCTCTATGCCGGGGCGATGCAGGGACGGACGATGTACGTCGTGCCCTATCTGATGGGACCGTATGGCTCGCCCTACGCGCGCGCAGGAGTCGAAATTACCGACAGTGCCTACGTCGCCGTCAGCATGCGCATCATGACGCGGATGGGTGCCAAGGCACTGCAACACATCGAGCAGAACGCTACCTTCGTCAAGGGCTTGCATTCGATCGGCGACCTGAATCCGGAACGGCGCTTCATCATGCATTTCCCGGAGGAACTGACCATCAAGAGCTTTGGCTCCGGCTATGGCGGCAACGCGCTGTTGGGCAAGAAATGCCATGCGCTCCGGATTGCGAGCTGGCAGGCACGGGAGGAAGGCTGGCTGGCGGAGCACATGCTGATCCTCGGCCTCGAAGATCCGCATGGCCAGACGACCTATGTCGCCGCGGCATTCCCGTCCGCCTGCGGCAAGACCAATCTGGCGATGCTGTTGCCACCCACCGAGTTTGCCGGCTGGAAAGTCTGGACCGTCGGCGACGATATTGCCTGGCTGCATCTGGCACCGGATGGCCGGCTCTGGGCGGTCAATCCGGAAGCCGGGTTCTTCGGCGTTGCGCCGGGCACGAGCACGAAGACCAACGCCAACTGCATGGCGACGCTTGGCCGCGACACGATCTACACGAACGTCGCGCTGTCCGATGCCGGCGAGCCGTGGTGGGAAGGGATCGACGGCGAGCAGCCAGCGGGGCTGACCGATTGGCAAGGACGCCCGTATCAGCCCGGTAACGGCGCGGCGGCCCATCCGAACTCGCGCTTCACCGTCGCCGCGGCACAATGTCCGACCTACTCGCCACACGCCAACGATCCTCAAGGGGTGCCCATCTCCGCCATCATTTTCGGCGGCCGCCGCGCCACGGTCGCGCCGTTGGTGTACGAGGCATTCGATTGGGAGCATGGCGTGTTCGTCGGCGCGTCCTGCGCTTCCGAGACCACTGCAGCGGCCACCGGCGAGGTGGGCAAGGTGCGTCGCGATCCGATGGCGATGACGCCGTTCTGCGGCTACAACTTCGGCGAATACTGGGCGCACTGGCTCAGCTTTTCGGCGAAGTCCGAAAAACTGCCAAGGATCTTCCACGTCAATTGGTTCCGTAAGGATGGCAACGGCCGCTTCATGTGGCCGGGTTATGGCGACAACATGCGGGTGCTGAAATGGATCGTCGATCGCTGCCAGGGCAAGGGTCAGGCGGTCACTGCGCCGATCGGCTATCTACCCGCCGCGGACGCGCTCGATCTGCGTGGCTTGACTATCGATCCGGCGACCGTGCGCGAGTTGCTGGCGGTCGATGCCAAACATTGGCAGCCAGAGATCGAGCATGTCGGGCAATACTTCGATCAATACGTCGAGGCCATTCCGGCAGCGTTGCGTGACCAGGTGCAACGGCTCGCGCAGGCGCTGAAGTCGTAACGGTTTGTTGTCGCCACTCTGAACGAGCTCAGGATGGGCTTGTTCAGAGTTACGAATGCAGCGCGCGGCCGTCGACGGCGAGCGCCGCTTCGTGCAGGGCTTCGGCCAGCGTCGGGTGGGCGTGGATGGTTCTCGCGATATCTTCGCTGCTGGCCGAGAACGCCATCGCCAAAGCGGCTTCCGCGATCAGCTCCGATGCCGCGGCGCCGAAGATGTGGACACCGAGGACCTCATCGGTCGCAGCATCGGCGACGATCTTGACGAGACCATCGACCGCTTCCATCGCCCGCGCCCTACCGTTCGCCTGCAAGCGGAATTTGCCGGTACGGATCGATCGTCCCGCCGCCTTCAGCTCGTGTTCGGTCTTGCCGACCCAAGCGACCTCCGGCCAGGTGTAGATCACCCACGGCACCAGCGCGTGATCGACCTGCGCGACCTTGCCCGCAATGCGTTCGGCGACCGCGACGCCTTCTTCGGAAGCGCGATGCGCGAGCATCGGGCCAGCAATGACGTCGCCGATGGCGTAGACCTGCGGGAGGTTGGTCCGGCATGCGACATCGACAACGATGCGGCCGCGATCATCGAGTTGCAGTCCCGCTGCGGCTGCGCCAAGCCCCGCAGTATGGGGTTTGCGGCCGACCGCGACGATCAGTCGATCGAATTCGATGACTTCCGCCTTGCCACCACGCTCAAATTGCACTTCGACGCCGGACGCGGTCACACGCGTGCCGGTCAATCGGGCACCGAGACGCAGGTCGAGTCCCTGTTTCACCAGGGTGCGCCGCGCTTCCTGCGCGATCTCGGCGTCGGCCGCGGCAAGAAAGTTGTCCATCGCTTCGAGCAGCACGACTTGGGAACCGAGCCTGCGCCAAACGCTGCCGAGCTCAAGCCCGATCGCTCCTGCCCCGACCACACCCAGCCGCGCCGGAACTTCGTCGAACGACAGGGCGCCGGTTGAATCGACGATACGTTGGCCATCGACGGGCGCTTGCGGCAGCGAGACGGGTTCCGCACCCGTGGCGATGATGATGTTGCGCGCATGCAAGGTCTCGCTGACGTTGCCGTTGAGGTCGGTCACCGTGACGTTGTTGCCACCCTGCAGACGGCCGCGGCCACGGAACAGTTCGACGCGGTGTTTACGGAACAACCCGGCGATCCCCTGAGTCAGCGTCGCGACCACTGCATCCTTGCGTGCCAGCATGATGTCCAGGTCGAGGCCGACTCCGGAGACGTTGATGCCATGAACCGCCGCGTGCTGCCGGATGTTATCGAAATGATGCGAGGAATCGAGCAGCGCCTTCGAGGGTATGCAGCCGATATTGAGACAGGTCCCGCCGAGTGGCGACAGTGAGCTCGCCGTGGGCCAGCCGGCGACGCAGGCCGTCTTGAGGCCGAGCTGCGCGCAGCGGATCGCGGCGACGTAACCACCCGGACCGGCGCCGATGATGACGACATCGAACTGAGGCATGGCTGCTCCCTAGACCTGAAGCAACATGCGCGCCGGGTCTTCCAGGTGATCCTTGACCGCAACCAGGAACTGTACTGCTTCACGTCCATCGATGAGGCGGTGGTCGTAGGACAGGGCCAGATACATCATCGGCCGAATCGCAATCTCGCCATCGACCGCGACCGGCCGCTGCTGGATCTTG
>JADLEV010000090.1 GCA_020845935.1 Gammaproteobacteria bacterium | reverse complement strand
GCTTGCCCAGCATCAGATACTCCTTGGCGCGCGACATGCCGATCAGGAACGGCCAGATCACCGCCCCCCCATCACCCGCCACCAGGCCCACCCGGACATGCGGATCGCCGATGCGCGCCTCCTCCGAGATCACCGTGAGGTCGCTGAACAGCGCCACCGTCGCCGCCAGGCCGGCGCAGTCGCCATTGATCGCGCAGACCACCGGCTTCTCCAGCTCCAGGATCCCGTTGACCAGCCGGCGGCTGACCGGCGGATCCCACTGCTCGCCTTCGTCGAGGAAGTCACCGCCCGCCCGCTCCGACATCTGCTTGACGTCGCCGCCCACGCTGAAATGCGTGCCCGCCCCGGTCAGCACGATCGCGTTGACCGCCGGGTCGTCGGACAGATCGTTCCAGATCGTCTGCAGTTCGCGGATCAAGGTGCGATTCATCGCATTGCGCCGTTCCGGACGATTCAGCGTCACCGTCGCCACCTTGCTGGCGGCGACCTCGATCTTCAGATGCTTGTAGTGGGCGTAGCGTTTGCTCATGGTGCTCCTCCTGTGGGGATGATATCGTTCGGCCCAATGGTAGCACCAAACTATCGGCCGATCGGGGCCGCGATGCGGGCGGCGAAAAAAGGCCGTTGACCTGCGGCGATTTGTGGTCGTACCATTTACCGGGGCATTGCACAGACGCGGCGCGTTCACTCCGTACGCCGCTGCACAGGAGACACTCATGCACCGCCGCACCCTGTTGCGGTCAGCCGCCGCCACGGCGCTGGCCGCTGCGTCGCGCACCGCTCTCGCGCAGGACCGCGGCAGCGGCGTCGTGATGCGCATCGTCGTGCCCTATGCCGCCGGCGGCCAGACCGACATGATGGCCCGCGTGCTCGCGCCGCTGCTCTCCAGGACGCTGGAGCGCAACGTGATCGTCGAGAACCGCCCCGGCGCCGCCGCGCTGATCGGCACGCGCGCGGTGCAGACCGCGGCGCCCGACGGCAACACGCTGCTGTTCCACAACACCGGATTCGCCGCGCTGCCGCTGCTGACCCGCGGTGCGAACTACGATCCGGTCAAGGACTTCACGCCGGTAGCCACCGTCGGCAACGGACCCAACTTCCTGATCGTCAATGGCAGCGTGCCGGCCCGCACGCTGCCCGAACTGATCGCCTATGCGAAGACGCAGCCCGAGGGCATCGACTCGGCCAATGCCGGGCTCGGTTCGGCCGGCCATCTCATCACGCAGCTGTTCGCCAAGCGTGCCGGCATCAAGATCGTGCATGTGCCGTACAAGGGGTCGGCCGAGACCGCCAACGCGCTGATCAGCGGCGAGGTCAAGATGCAGCTGACTTCCCCCACCGAGGTGCTGACGCAGCAGGCCAAGGCCGGCAAGGTGCGCTTTCTGGCGGTCAGCTCGCGCGAACGGACGGTGCTGGCGCCCAATCTGCCGACGATGGCCGAGACGCTGCCGGGCTTCGTCAACGACGGCTGGTTCGGCCTGATCGCCACCGGCGGCAGCCCCGCCGCGCACGTCAAGCAGACCGCCGACGCGATACTCAAGGCGATGGCCGAGCCGGAGGTGCGCGAGCGCTTCCTGCAGCTCTACATCGATCCGAAGCCGATGGACAGTGCCCAGTTCGCCGCGGCGATCCAGGAAGCGACGGAGTTCTGGAAGACGGTGATCAGCGAACTCGGCATCCAGCCGACCTGATCCGCACGCATCGCCCCGATTCGTGGAAGAATGCCGCGAAATCGGAGGACTGACGATGTTCAAGCTCTACTACTCGCCCGGAAGCTGCGCGCTGGCTCCGCATCTGGCGCTCGAGGAAGCCGGCGCCGACTACCAGGCGATCCGGGTCGATTTCAAGGCCAGCGAGCAGCGCTCGCCGCAGTACCTGCAGGTCAACCCGAAGGGGCGGGTGCCGGCGCTGGTCACGCCCGACGGCGTGCTGACCGAGACGCCGGCGATCCTGGTCTACATCGCGCAGATGTTCCCGCAGGCGGCGCTCGCGCCGCTCGGCGACCCGTTCCGCTTCGGCATCGCGCAGTCGTTCAACAGCTACTTGTGCTCGACGGTGCACGTGGCCCATGCGCACAAGGGACGCGGCACCCGCTGGGTCGACGAATCGGACACGGCGGCGATCGCGGCGATGCAGCGCAAGGTGCCGCAGTCGGTCGCGGCCGCGTTCGAGCTGATCGAGCAGCAACTCTTCACCGGCCCCTGGGTGCTCGGCGAACGCTACTCGATATGCGATCCGTATCTGTTCACCCTCGCGCGCTGGCTCGAGGGCGACGGCATCGATCCGGCGCGCTTCCCGAAGGTGGCCGGGCACACCGCGCGGATGGTCGAGCGGCCGGCCGTGCGCAAGGTGATGGTCGCGCACGACGGCTGACGGAACAGAACGCTGTCCGCGTCACGACGGCGGGATCGGCGTCGACTGCCAGGACACCATCCGCCAGTGGCCGCCCCGCTTCGCCCACACCTGCAGATAGCGGCTGACGAAATCCTTCGCCGTCCCCTTCACCGTCACCTGGATGCGCAGGTCGCCATTGACGAGCACGGTGTCGCCGTAGACCCGGAATGTGCGGCCGCGGTCGGTCAGCCCGGTGTAGTCGTACCAGCCGGTGGTCGCGCGCTCGATGTACTGCGCCTTGCTCTCGGCGACCGCGCTGGAATGCACGTACACCATGTCGTCGGCCAGGATCTCCTCCATCACGGCCCGGTCCTTGGCGATCGTCGCCTGGCAGCGGCGCGCATCGATCGCCTCGATGGTCCGGATGATGTCTTCGCTCACGGTGCTCTCCTCTGGGATGATGTCCGCCGGGATGATATGACGGGCGGCCCGT
>JADLEV010000089.1 GCA_020845935.1 Gammaproteobacteria bacterium | reverse complement strand
GTACCTGTTTGGGGGGCGCTCGGTCCGGGCCCGGCCCGGACCGCGCGCCTCTGCACAAATCCATGAGGGACAGATGCAGGGTTTGACTAGACCAACGCTTCCTCGAACAACGCGACCATCCGTGCAAAGGCCCGATTGGCCTGAACTTCGTTGTAGACGGTCCCATCCGGTGGGCACCAGCCATGTCTGGTATCGGGATAGACCTCGATCTCGGCGGCCATGCCAAAGGTCTCGCGCAGCATATCCTTCGACTTCGGATCCTGCTGATCGTCCGCTTCGGCGATCGCGAACAGGAACCGTGCCCGCATCTGTGACGCCAGCAGGTGCGGGCTATCCGGCGCATCACTGGTGATTTGCGACCCATGGAACGAGGCGCCGGCACCGACCCGATCCGGTGCCAGCGCGGCGGTGCGCATCGCCGGCGGTCCGCCCATGCAGTAGCCCGCCGTACCAAGCTTGCGCTTGGTATCGACTTCGGGTTGTGCATCGAGGAACGTGAGAAATGCCTTCGCATCGATGAGGTGCGTCGTCGGATTCAGCGCACGCGCCAGCGTCATCAGTTTGTTGCGCGTCGCTTCGTTAGCGAAGCTTTCTCCGGGCTGGACGACCGGCGCACGAACCGTCCGGTAAAAAGGATTGATCACCAGTACCGCGTAACCCGCTTCGGCCAGACGTTTCCCCATCTGCCGGAATGCCGGTCGCAGGCCGAGGATATCCGGCCACATCAACACGCCGGGTGCCTTGCCTTGCGCTGGATAAACGAAATAGCAATCGGCGGTGCCTTCGGTGGTCTGGATCTCGACATCGCGCTCGCTGACCGCGACCGCATTCGCGCGCCCCGGCAACAGCAGGCTGATCCCGAAGCCCAGACTCGCGGCGCCGAACTGACGTCGCGTCATACCGAACGGCAGTGCATCGAACCGTGCTTGCAATCCGTCTTGGTCGTTCATGTGGCATCTCCTCCAAGTGGCTGGTGGCAACGAAAACGCGCTTACAAGTGCGCGTGCAGAAAAGAAACCGTTCGTTCGAACGCTTGCGCCGCCGCGTCCGGTTGGTAGGAGGCGCGGTCGTCGCAGTTGAACCCGTGTTCCGCACCCCTGTAGATACAGTGTGTGCCCTCCGGTCGCGCCGCCTCGATGCGGGCGACGTCCGGCAGCGGCAAACCCTTGTCGAGTTCCGCCCAGTGATACAGCATCGGCGCACGCGGTACTTCGTCGAGATATTGCAGGATGCGGGTGCCGTAGTAGGACACGGCGCCGCCGACCTCGAGCCGGCAGTTGGCGAGATAGGCAATGAAGCCGCCCCAGCAATAGCCGATCACCGCGACCTTGCCCGTCACGCGCACCGCATCGATGGCCGCTTGCGTATCCAGCATGGTCCAGTCGTCGGTGAGTCGCCTGACGGCAGCGCGGGCCCCTTCGAAGTCGTCGTAACCGAATTCCAGGTGCTGGCCGATGCGATCGAAATAGCTGGGCGCGACGACCAGAAAGCCGGCGCTCGCGAAATCATCGCAGACGCGACGGATATGTCGGTTGAGGCCAAAGATCTCCTGGACGATGACGATGCCGCCGCGCGCATCGTTGCCGCCGGCACGATAGCCGGTGAGGACATGGTCGTCGGCGGCAGTCAGTGCAATGGTTTCGCCCATGCCATGCTACTCATCAGCCACGGGATTGCGTAACACGCCGATCCCGGAAATCTCGACTTCGACGACATCCCCGGGACAGAGCCAGACCCGCGGATCGCGAAAGGCCCCGGCGCCCCCGGGCGTGCCGGTGGCGATGATATCGCCGGGCTCGAGCTGCGCGAAGGTCGAGCAATAGGCGATCAGAGCGGGCACATCGAAGCACAGATCGTCGATGCCGGACTGCTGCATGACCTGGCCATTGAGACGGGTCTGCAAGTGCAGTCGCGCCGGATCCGGAATCGCATCCGCGGTGGCGAGCACCGGACCCAATGCGCCCGAGCGATGGAAATTCTTGCCTGCGGTGAACAGCGGTGAATGTATCTGCCAGTCGCGAATCGTGCCGTCGTTGAAGCAGCTGTAGCCGGCGACATGTGTCAATGCCTGCGCCGCCGGCACGTAACGCGCGCGACGACCGATGACGACCGCCAGTTCACCCTCGAAATCATATTTGGTGGAGACCTTGGGCCGCAGCAGCGGCTGACCGTGACCGACCAGCGTGTTGGCGAAACGGACGAACAGCCACGGATGCTGCGGCGGTTCGCGCTTCGTTTCCCGTATGTGGGCCTGATAGTTGATGCCGACGCAGAGAATCTTGCTCGGATCCGGGATCACCGGCAGAAAGGCGACCTGTTCGATCGCGTAATCCGGAGACGCGGCCGCGAACGCGGCCAGGGCGTCGATCCACTCCGCCGCGAGCACCGCGCGCAGCGTCGCGAATTCCGGACCGAGGCGCCGCCGCGCATCGATGATGCCGTCGGCGGTCACGATGCCGTAACTGTCGTGGCCGCCGACCGTGTAACTTGCCAGATGCATTCGCGCGCTCCTCAGGTTTGCCGATCGGGCAGCCGGACGACCATGCCATCGAGTGCCGCGGTCACCTTCACCTGACAACCGAGCCGGCTGTTCGCCTGACGATCGGCGGCGGTGCATTCGAGCAGGTCGCGCTCCATCAGTTCCGGCGCCGGCAAGCGATCGAACCACGCCGGATCGACGAACAGATGGCAGGTGGCACAGGCGCAGCTGCCGCCGCATTCGCCGAGGATGCCGGGGACATCGTTGCGCACCGCGCCGTCCATCAGGTTCCAGCCTTCGGGCACCTCGATCGAATGTTCGGTGCCATTGCATTCCACATAAATGATCTTCGCCATGGGACTCCCGGAGTCTGTATCAATGAAAAATTTGCGGGGCGCGCGACGGCGACCTCAGCCGTGATGCGGCCCGCTGAAGCCGGTGATGACATCAAGCAGCGCCTGCTGCCCGCGCGCGACCGCGGCCAGCCCTCGCCGCAGGGCCTGCGGCAGCTCGGCCGGATCGGTGACGCGTTCCGTCCAGGCGCCGGAGGCTTCGCCAACCTTGCGAAAATCGGGCGACGGACTCAGGTCCACCAACGGCATCGTCTTCGCCGCCGCGGCATGTCCCGCCGGAAACACGACACGGGTCGAGGCATCGACTGCCTGCCAGCGTGCGTTGTTCTGGATGACGGTCAATACCGGCAGGTTCATCGCCTGGGACACGTAATGAAATGGGGTCGGATTGCCGAACATGTAACAGCCATTGCCGACCGCGACGATTACGGGCCGTTCCGGCGCGGCGAGCTTGGCGCCGAGCGAGGCGCCGAGCGCGTAACCCAATCCGCCCGCCGTGCCATTGCCGAGGAAGCTCCCCACTCGTTCCAGTTTCAGCACGTCGTTCGGATAACCCAATTCGTTGACGAAGATCGCATCGACCGGCGCCACTTCGGCGATGCACTCCCCGAGCCAGGCCGGTTCGATCGGCGACAGCGCACGCATCTGCTCGCGCCGCGCGGCGAGTTCGGCGTCCCGGCGCTGACGCACCAGCGCGACCACTTCACGCCGATGCGCCACGGTCGCCGCGAGCCGCGGCTCGTAAGGACGCAATGCATCCAACAGCATCGGCAAGCCGAGCCGCGGCGCGCCCTGCACGATCAACTCGGCCGGAAACGTGCGATGCGGATAGCGCGTGTGCAACGGGTCGAGGCCGAAGTGCACGGTCTTCGCATCCGCGGGCGGCGCCTTGCGCATCGCCATCCACGGAATCTCGCAATCGAGCGCGATGATGAGATCCGCGGCATCGAGCAGCCGGACCGGCGGAAAGCCGAGATTCATCGGATGACTCGACCGGATGTTGAAGATCCGCCCCTGCGGCAACGCGACCGGAATGGCAAAGCGCTCCGCGAGTTCCTCGAGCGGCGCGACCGCCGCCGGATCCTGGCCGAGATAGCTGGTGACAATCAGCGGCATGCGCGCCTGCACAATCAATTCGGCGAGACGCTCGATGGTGCCCCGCTCAGGTGCCGGTGGCGCGATCGACGGTGAAAACGGGAAAGGCGGACGGCGTGGCACTTCGGAGGACAATACCTCGCGTGGCAGCGTCAGGTACACCGGTCCGCACGGCGGCGCCTGCGCGATGTCGAGCGCGCGGCCCAACACCTCTTCGATCGGCTGGCCGGCACGCATCTCGTAATCCCATTTGACGTACTCGCGCACCATCGCGCCCTGATCGAAGCTCTCCTGCCCCCAATGGATGTGTGCGTTGCGCGAGGCGGGCGATCCCTCCTGCGTCAGCGGCGTGCGGCCAGCCATCAGCACCAATGGAATGTGATCGCGCGCGGCATTGATGAGCCCCATCATCGCGTTCGCGGTACCGACCGTCGTATGGACCATCACCACCGCCGGCTTGCCGGACAGCAGGTTGTAGCCATGCGCCATCGACACGGCCAGGTTCTCATGCGGAATGGCATGGAATGCCGGCGTCGGCTCACCGCGCGCCTGCATCCCCGCCAAGGCTTCGATGATCGGCGCGAAATCGGTGCCCGCGTTGGCGAATACATGCTCGACGCCGCGGCGCTGCAAGGTCCTCACGAATGCGGCCGCAACGAGTTCGGTCTGTTCAGTCACTCACTCATCCCCTTCCGGTTCCGGTATTCACTTCATCGTCTCAATCGCAACACGTGCCATCAGCCCGGACTCAGTATAAAGGAAGGTCTGAACAAGTCCTTCCTGGACTTGCTCAGACTCGCTCTGCCTTGTTCAGAGCTTCGTTCAGAGCTTCCGTATATTCGCCGTAAGCGTTATCACCCCGCGCGCCGCCGGGCATGTCCTCACCGTCCCGTTCGAGTTAATCATGCGCAAGCAGGAAATCGCGCACGCCTGATCTGCATTCGTGTCGGACTTCGCGCCTGAACTCAAACGGATCTTGACGGCCAGCAAGGTGCTTAAGAACGCCGGCTTGCCCGAGCGGTTCTGAGGCGTGACACTGCCTGCCACGCAGGGGAAGCGAAGCCACGCACTGCAATCCACGTCCGGAGACGGAACATGTCGGAAGATACGATCGATCTCGCGCAGAACTATCTGCTGTTGCAGCCCGAAGGCTCGGCTAACCTGCTTCCCGGGGGCAGGGATTTCTGGACCCAGTTGATGTCCGGTCACCCGCCCAATCCCGACATCCAAATGCTGTTGGCAAGCGAGCACGGGCGGCTGCTGTCGGTACTGATCATGGAGGCCGACTGGGCAAACTGGGAAATGCACCCGGCGGGCGATGAAATTCTGTTCATGCTGGACGGCCAGGCAACGTTTCTGCTTGAACTTGCCGACGGCGTGCGGGAAATCGAACTCGTTCCCGGCCGCGCGCTGGTGATGCCGAGAGGCGTATGGCACACGGCAAAGGTGCGCAGGCCGGCGCGCCTGCTGGCCATCACCGCGGGCCATGGCTCGCAACACAGATCGGTATGACCCCGCGACGATGTGAGAATGTTTCGAAGGGGCGGACACGGGGATCCACAAGTTGCGACCGATTCGGTAGCGGCGAACCTCTTCCGTTTAAGGATACTGACCCGAATGGCACTTACTTAAGCGCAACCGATTGATGGAATAAGCGAAAAAGGCTGGTCCGAGAGGTAAGGTGGAGTTGCTACACGACCATCCATTACCCAAGGAGCCAGCCCGAATG
>JADLEV010000088.1 GCA_020845935.1 Gammaproteobacteria bacterium | reverse complement strand
TATTCGGTTATTGGGCGGCCGCCCAATAACCGAATAACCGAAAACCCGGCACCAATGCTTCATTCGCCCCAGGGCAAGGTGGTGCTCACCGAGAACAGCACGCGGCCTTCGTTGTTGAACACATCGTCGGTGACCTTGTTGGCACCGCTGTAATCGGTGCCCGTGAACTTCAGCGCGAGGCTGAACTGGCCGACATCGACGCCGACCGTCACGCCATAGTCGAGATACTCACCGTCGAACGCATCGAACGCGTCGCCGTAGCTGTAACCGGCGTGCAGCGTCAGCGAGAAATTCTGCGGCAACCCGAAGGTGTAGTTCGCTTCTGTGTACAACGCATCGTCGTTCGATCCGCCGTAGTCGATCGCGTACCACTGCTTGAGGCCGAGGCCCTTCCAGTCGATCCCGACCGACAGTTCGGGATACGAAGAAATCTTGGACTTCGTCGCGGTGTTGTCCGAACCCGGATAGGTGTACCAGACGAGACCTGCATTCCAGGACAAGTCGTCGTTGACTGATGCTTCATAGCCGGCATAGAGATCGACTTCGAGCGTGCCGTCGACGTCGCTGCCGTAGTCGATATTGCTGGCCCACGCACCAACCGAAAAGCCCGTCTCTCCGAACGCATAGTCGAGGCTTGCCTGCAGCGCAGGATCCTTGGCGCTCAGCGAAACGCCGCGAAAATCGTAGTCGCTGACTGCCGTAACGGTCGAGCTGAACTGCGCTTGTGCCGCACCCGCAACACCCAGCAGTGTGGCCAGTACGAGTGTTCTGTTGAGCCGATTCATGAAACCTCCCTTGAATGAGTTGCACCCCGCTTGCACAAGCAAACCGCGTGCCAGCAAGAACGAAGTGAACGACACCCCAAGAGCAGATTATACGCACCAATCAAGTGCGCGGCATGAATATCGCGTAGATCTTGGTGCAATCTTCAAGTACGGCCCAGGTACCGGCGAAGCCTGCGGGGACGACGAACGCATCGCCTGGACCGAAGGTGGTACGCCGTCCCGACTCGCTCACCAGTTCAACGCGACCGGTGATCAGCACGCAGAGCTCGCACTCAGTGTAGCGCACACGCCACACGCCGCGGCTGCTCGACCAATGGCCGGCATGGAACTGTTCGCTGACGTCGGAGAACGCATTCCAGGCGCGCTGCACAGGCTCGCCGGCAATGAGGCGATCGGCGGCGGGACGGCTCGACTCGCCCTCGCCCGCCATCGTCACCGGAATGATTTCCATGCTCATCAGACATTGATACGCCGACCGGCGTCCTCCTGCATGCGCAACATGAAGGCGCGCGCTGCGGGCAGTGCGTCCCCGGGTTTCATCAGCCGCTGCTCGACGAGCACCTGCGCGATGTCCGCCAGCGAGCGGCGGCCATCGACCAGCGACATCATGAACGCGTGAACGCGGGTCGATCGTGCGTGCGACTGCAGATCGGCAGTCAAGGGTACGGGCCGGGTCGCATCGACGATCCATTCCGGGGGCCCGCGGGTTTCGGGCGGCGCAACGGCCGAAATCTTGCGCGCCGTCCAGGCCACCGTCGATTCGAGGCGCGCGTGGCGACTCGCGGGAGATTGCATGTACGGCAGCGTCGCCTCGCGCACCGCGGGAGGCGCAAAGCCCGCGCCCTGCACGATCTCGAGAGCCTCCCCGAGGCTGAACTGCAGCATTCGCTGAGTGCCCATGAACGCGAATGTGACCGACCCGAGGTTGAGCCAGCGTCCGCCGTCGGCGACCAGGGAGTTGATGCGTGCCGCGAGTGCGGGAAACGGCTCTTCGACGATATCGATGAACCACGGCGTAATCACTGCATCGAACGCACCCGGCCGGAACGGCGCGCACATCGCGTCAGCCGCAACGAGCTGCAGTCGATCATCAGCCGCACCAGGCGCTTGCAAAGTCCGGAGAACGGCATGATCCGCGGCACCACGCGGCGCGAGCGGAAATTCATGCAACTCGAGCGCGCGGCCGGCATACATCTCCCGCGCCACAACGAGCAGCAGCGGGTTAAGGTCCATCGCCACGGTGAGTGCCGGGCCATGCCGGCGATGCAGATCGTAGGCGAGACGCCCGGCGCCGGCACCGAGTACCAGCACGCGCAGGCCGGCCAGCGATTCGGCGCCCGCCGCATCGAGCAGATCGAGCGATGCGGCATTCTCGGCATCCCCCCAGGCCCAGTCCCGATGGATGTTGACGTAATAGTTGGTGAGTCCCTGGGAGACGGGCATGCGGGTACGCAGCGCGCGCAGCGTATCCCGATCGGCGGTATCGGCATGGACGTCGAGCGGCTCGAGGAGCCGGGTCAGCCGCAGACCGTGGTCATCGAGGGCATCGGCAATCCTGATCAGGCGCTCGCGGGTGGCAGGCAACAGGCCCGGCATCGACAGCGTCGCGCGAATTCCCGTCGAGTCCGCGCGCAACTCGGCCAGCAGCAGCGTGAGACGCGCGCGCCATTCCCCGGCCGCCCCCTGCGGATCGCGAAACAACCACGGGATGCCGCCGATGACCGGGAAGCCGGCGCTGCACTGTTCACAGATGTATCCTGCGCGATCCGCCCGCAGGCCGCCCCGCTCGCATCGCGGACATCTCAACACATCAACAAGCATACAACTTGGCTCCGGTGCTGGTAGTATGGTGCCATGACTGCAAGAAACAGACGTCCAAAAGCCAACGGGCTGGCCCTGCACCATCGTCTCTACATGATGCTGCAGCAACAACTCACCGACGGCACCATCCCCCCGGGAGGGGCGCTGCCGAGCGAGCCGGATCTCGCCCACCACACCCGGCTGTCGCGCACGACCGTGCGCCGCGCCCTCGCGCGGCTCGCGTCCGAAGGCATGATCGAGCGCCGCCACGGCAGCGGCAC
>JADLEV010000087.1 GCA_020845935.1 Gammaproteobacteria bacterium | reverse complement strand
GTCGCACCCGTGATCGACCGCTCGCGACCGGTGAGGTAACCCCCAGCGAGGCGCTGGTGCTGTTCGTCGCACTGTTGCTTGGTGCCGGAGCGCTGGTCCTGACAATGAACGCGCTGACGATCCGGCTCGCGTTCGTCGGCGCCCTGCTCGCGGCCACCTATCCCTTCATGAAGCGCTATACCTATCTGCCGCAGGTGCATCTCGGCGCAGCGTTCGGGTGGGCAATCCCGATGGCGTTCGCGGCACAGACCGGCACGACGCCACCATTGGCCTGGCTGCTCTATCTTGCCGGCCTCCTGTGGCCGATCGCCTACGACACCGAATATGCGATGGTCGACCGCGAGGATGATCTACGCATCGGGGTCAAGTCCACGGCGATACTGTTTGGCGATGCCGATCGACTATTGATTGGCGTGGTGCAAGGGTTGTTGTTGCTCGACCTGCTGCTGATCGGCCAGCAGGCGAAACTGCATTGGCCCTACTTCTTCGCGCTCGCCATTGCCGCGCTGTGCTTCGCCCATCAGCAGTATTTGCTTCGGGACCGCGAGCCCGACGCGTGCTTCCGCGCCTTTCTGTTGAACAACCGGGTGGGGCTGTGCGTGTTTGTCGGTATCGCTGCGAGTTATGCGTTATGAATCGGCGCTTCCGCAGCACCCGGGTTAGAGTGCCCGCGACAGGGCATGTGGCTATTCGCTGCGCCGTTACGGTTTCCGCAACTCATTCCGCAGCCCGGTTGCGGTCTGCTCGGCAATGGCAACCTGCTCGCGTGACAGGACCGGCTTCAGCGCCGCGATATTTTCCTCGGCGAGTTTGGAGCCGGATTCGGCCGCAACCAGATACCACGCATAGGCCGCCGCGCGATCGCGAGCGCCTCCTTCGCCAAGCGCATACAGGTAGGCGAGATTCAGTTGCGCATCGATCTCGCCGCTGAGCGCGGCGCGTTCATACCACTGCCGTGCGGCGACGAGATCCCTGGCCCAGTGTTGGCCCCGTTCAAACTGCATCGCCAGCAACAACTGGGCTCGGCCGATGCCCTCCGCAGCGGCTTGCTCAAGATGCTTGCGCGCGAGTTCGGCGTTCAGCGCGATTCCGGTGCCATACAGGTACAGTCGCGCCAGGTTGTAATTGGCTGGTGCGTGGCCTGCCGCCGCTGCCTGCTCATACCAGGATATCGCTTGCTGCGGTGCGCGCGGATCACCGGTACCTCGTTCATACAGTACGCCGAGATTGAACATCGCCAGGGCGTTGCCCGCTGCCGCGGCACGGCGGAACCACTCGGCAGCCTGCGCGATATCCCGCGGCACGCCACGGCCATGGAAATGCATCGCGCCGAGCTTGCATTGGGCATCGCTGTCACCCTGCGCGGCGATCTGGCGATACTGCGCGACGGCATCGGCATTTCCTTGCTCCGCGGCGCGCAGAAACCAGACCGCCGCCTGATTCGGATCGGCGGCGACGCCGCGTCCCGCCTGGTACATCAACGCCAGATTGACCTGCGCCTTGGCATAATTCTGCTCGGCGCTGCGCCGATACCAGTCCGCCGCGGTGGCATCGCTCCGGCCGACCCCCTCGCCATTTTCGTACAGCAGACCGAGCGCGAACTGGGCGCGCGCATCGCCGGCGGCGGCTGCGGTCTGGAACGTCGTTGCGGCGGCAGCGAAATCGTTGCGCTTGTAGGCCGCGACCCCGGCACTGAAGTCCGCTCGCGCCACACCGGTCGCGACCAGGGCAACCCAGGCCAAAGCAGGAAATATCATGGAACGCACGGCGACTTTATCGGCACCAGGGCCGCGGTGCTAAAGGATGCTATGCACTGGCATGCCGCAACGAGGCGATCACGGGAGCCGTTGCCGGGCGCACGGCGCGCCAGAGGTAGAACGATTCCGCGGCCTGCTCGACCAGCATGCCAAGGCCGTCGAGGGCACGCGAGGCACCGTTGGCGATGGCCCAGCGCTGGAACGCCGTCACCGAGTCACCATACATCATGTCGTAGCACCAGCAACCGGGTGCCAGCAGCTTCCCAGCCAGTGGCGGAACCTGATCGCTAAGGCCAAGCGCGGTTGCGTTGATGACGAGGTCGAACTGGCCGACCAGTTCCCGGTAGTTGGCGGCCGTGATTGGACCGTGCCGGCCAAACCGCGCCACGAGTTCCGCGGCCCGGGCAATCGTCCGGTTGGCGACCACCAGCGCAGCGGGCCTCTCCCGCAACAGGTCGGCAAGGACACCGCGCGCCGCGCCGCCGGCGCCGCAGACGAGAACACGCCGTCCGGCAATCAGGTAGCCGTGGTTGTTGTGCAAATCGCGCAGCAGGCCAACGCCATCGGTGTTGTCGCCACGCCAGCCCTGCCCGCTACGGCTCAACGTATTCACCGCACCTGCAAGTCGTGCCGATTCGCCGTGCTCTTGGGCGAGCTGGAATGCCTGCTCCTTGAACGGCACGGTTACGTTCATGCCGCGCCCACCCGATGCGGCAAAGGCGGCAGCACTCTCCGCGAAACCTTCGAGCGGAGCCAGCAGACGGGTGTAGCAAATGTTCTGGCCGGTCTGCGCGGCAAATGCCGCGTGAATTTGCGGGGACTTGCTGTGCGCGACCGGATTGCCGATCACGCAATACTGATCAGGCGGTACCGCGGTCGCGGTTGTCGGTAGCGTCAGGAGTCACTTCCCGGCATGTGCGGTCAATCCGCCTTGCAACACGAACGCGCGCAATCCACGTTCACCCAGCAGGAATGCTGCCGCCGAACTGCGCCGCCCGGTATCACAATAGATGACGTATGGCACTCTCGGGTCGAGCGTTTCCGCCTTCAAGCGCAGCATGAACAAGGGGATATTCAGGCTGTCCGGCAAACCGGAATTGGCGTGCTCGCTTTCGAGCCGGACGTCGAGCCATTTCGCGCCCTGGCGCACCTTTTCCTTGGCTTCCGGCATGCCGATCCAGTTCAGCATCGGTTCTTTCAGCAAGGCATTGAAATCGTCCTTGGACAGTCGCATCAGCGCACCGTCGGCCTCCATCGTCACGGTCGCGTTACGCTTCGCTTCCGACAACAGGGCCTCTTCGCCAAAGGCATCCCCATCGCGCAACGTAGCCAGCGTCAATGGTGTACCGGTTTTCGAACTGCGCGAGACGCGGGCAACGCCGTGTTTGATGATGTAGTAGTAGTCTCCTTCATCACCCTGATTGATGATCACCTGACCGGCTTTGACGGGGATCTCCTGAATGCGCATGAACATTGCCTGAATGTTCGCCGGAGGTACTTGCAAGAATGCGCGAGACTGAAGAATTCGGGTCATCCAATCGCCAGCAGGAGACTCTGCGTCTGATTGAATCTCGCTGACCTCAATGCCGGACAATTGATCCCAGGTCAGCAGGATATCCAGCAGGTCGCTGTCGAACCGGGTAATGCGACAGGCAGTCAATGCGCGCGCCAGGTGCTGGCGCGGTTGATGCGTGTCCATGGGATGCTTGGTCCGTTCGGTGCCTCCTGTCAGGACCGTCTGCTTGCCCTCGCGGTCTTCGAGCGCGACCTGGCCTTCAAGCAGATAGACCGTTTTGCGATCGGTATCGCCGAGCTTGAATATCAGCTTGCCAGCGGCTACTTCCTCGACGAAGGCCTTTCCCGCCAGTTCCTGAAAATTCTCCGGATTGAGCGCGCTCGGCGGAACGAGCGTCTTCAATACGGATTTTTCTACCAGCTGCGTAGCCATCGTGCCTCTCGAAAACGTGGGGGACAACCCGCGTGCGCGGGCGAACTATTGTATGCGTCGGTTCCCGTGAATTAAAGGCTGCTCCGCCGGCATGGAGCAAGGGACAAACGCACCAGGCCCGACGCCAACGCGCAACTACAGGATGTAACCGCGCTCGTCGTGCTCCGCAAGGTCGAGGCCCTGAGTTTCCTGTTCCGGACTCACGCGCAGGCCCATGGTTGCATCCAGGATGCGCAGCAGAATCCAGGTCAGCACGCCGCACCAGGCGACTGTCGCGACGACACCGGTGAATTGCAGCAACACTTGTTCACCGAGTGAATTCTGCACGCCGGTAATGGAGTTCCTGCCCATGCCAACCCCTCCCAGCATTGGTACCGCGAGCAAGCCGGCGAATAAGGTACCCATCATGCCGCCGACACCATGCACGGGAAACACATCGAGCGCATCGTCTATCCGGAGACTGCGCTTGATGAACTGGGTTGCAAAGTAGCAGACGATGCCTGCGGTCACACCGATGAGCAAAGCACCCATCGGTCCAACGTATCCGGAGGCCGGGGTAATCGCACCGAGACCGGCGACCATGCCGGTCACGATTCCGAGCACGCTCGGCTTGCCGTGCTTGACCCATTCCATCGACATCCACGCCATCGATCCGGAGGCGGCGGCTATGTGAGTCACCAGCATTGCCATGCCCGCATTGGCATCGGCTGCTACCGCGCTGCCGGCATTGAAACCAAACCAGCCGACCCACAGCATCGAAGCACCGGCCATCGTCAACGTCAGATTGTGCGGCGGCATCGCCGTCGCCGGGAAGCCACGGCGCCGGCCGATCATCTTCGCGGCGACGATCGAGGCGACTCCTGCGTTGATATGGACCACCGTACCACCGGCAAAATCGTAAAAGCCGCGCTCCGCCAACCAGCCGCCGCCCCAGACCCAATGACACACCGGGGCATACACCAGCAGCAGCCAGATCACGCTGAACACCAGCACCGTGGCAAATTTCATCCGTTCCGCAAAGCCACCGATGATCAAGGCGGGGGTGATGATCGCGAACGTCATCTGGAACATCAGAAAGACGGTTTCCGGAACGGTATTGTGTACCTGCGCCAGCGACAGTCCGGACAACAGCAGGTTTCCGCCACCAATGAAGCGGTTGAAGCTGCCGCCGTTGCCGAACGAAAGGCCGTAACCGATGGCAACCCAAACCAGCGTCATCAGGCAGGCCAAGGCGAAGCACTGCATCAATACCGACAGAACGTTCTTCGATCGCACCAAGCCACCGTAGAACAGCGCGAGCCCGGGCAAGGTCATGAACAGCACCAGCACGGTCGAGGTCAACAACCAGGCCGTATCGCCACTGTCGACCTCGGCAAACGCCACTGCAGGCGCTACACCGGCAGCGACCACCCATGCGAATGCAGTCGTACGTTTCACGGCATTGCCCTCCGTCATGTCCTTCCTTGCCGGACCGCCTGGCGTGCTACAGCGCTTCCGACCCCGTTTCCCCGGTACGGATACGGACGGCTTGCAGCAGGTCCTGGACGAATATCTTGCCGTCGCCGATTGCGCCGGTATTTGCCGCCTTGCTGATTGCGGCGATGATGTCATCCACGACGCCATCGTCCGCCGCGACTTCGATTTTGATCTTCGGCAAGAAATCGACGACGTACTCTGCGCCGCGATACAGCTCGGTGTGTCCCTTCTGACGGCCAAACCCCTTGACCTCGGTCACGGTCATCCCCTGCACGCCGATCTCGGAAAGGGCTTCGCGGACATCATCCAGCTTGAATGGTTTGATTACTGCAGTTACCAACTTCATGCGCGCCTTTCCCCCTGTTGAACGGATGTTTCGCGTCGCGCGGACGGCGCCACGCCACGCCGCGCGCCGACAGGATAGCCTGTAAGAAGGCGCCAAAAAAGTCGGTGCCGCGATACGACGCCGAAGGCATGCAAGTTCGTCTTGATCGGATCGATACTGCCGCGCCTTTGTCGCCGGGCTGCCCACGCCGGACGGTGTTTCTCAAGAATCCGCCCATGGACTCCAAGAAACAGCAACCGGGCGTGATGCCCGGCTGCTTCTTGAAGCCTTGTTGCACGGACTTCGCAGTTACAGGTTGTAGCCGCGCTCGTCGTGCAACGCGATGTCGAGTCCTTCCGTTTCGTCGCTCTCGTTCACGCGCAGGCCGATCACCGCATCGAGCGCTTTGAGAATGACGAAGCTGACGGCACCGCTGTAGACCAGCGTCGAACCACCGCCGAGGGCTTGCGCGGCGAGCTGACCGCCCATCGTGCCGGCGCCCACCAAGAAGCCAGTGCCGCCAAGCGATTCCGCGCAGAACACACCCGACAACAGCGCGCCGATGATGCCGCCAACCGCGTGTACGCCGAATACGTCCAACGAATCGTCGTAGCCAAGTTTCCGCTTCAGCTTGACTGCGGATATGAAGCAGCAGCCCCCGGCAATGAAGCCGATGGCGATCGCGCCCAGCGGCCCGGCTGTGCCCGACGCCGGTGTTATCGCGACCAGCCCGGCGACCGCACCCGAAGCGATGCCAAGCACACTCGGTTTGCCATGCAGCTTCCATTCGCAGAACATCCAGCCAAGCGCGGCACACGCGGCGGCGATCTGCGTCACCGCCATGGCCATGCCGGCGGTACCATTGGCCATCAGCGCACTGCCAGCATTGAAGCCGAACCATCCGACCCACAGCATCGCCGCGCCGATCACCGTGTAGCCGACGTTGTGTGGTGCCATTGGCGTCGTCGGGTAACCGCGGCGCTTGCCAACGACCAGCGCCGCGACCAGTCCGGCGATACCGGCATTGATATGCACCACGGTGCCACCGGCAAAGTCGATGATGCCCTTGTTGAACAGCCAGCCGTTGCTGGCCCAGACCCAATGGCAGACTGGCACATAGACCACGCCGAACCAGATGGCCATGAACAAGAGCAATGCCGAGAACTTCATGCGCTCGGCGAACGCCCCGACGATCAGCGCCGGAGTGATGATTGCAAATGTCATCTGGAACGTCATGAACAATGGTTCCGGAATCGTTCCCCACAGCGATTCCGGCGACACCCCCGCCAACAGCGCCTTGGTGAAACCGCCCCAGTACGGATTCTGCTCGCCGAAGGCGGCGCTGTAGCCGAACACGACCCATAGCAAAGTGATGAGGGATGTGATGGCGACGCATTGCATCATCACCGACAGCACGTTCTTGCTGCGTACCATGCCGGAATAGAACAACGCGAGGCCTGGTATCGTCATGAACAGCACGAGTGCTGTGGAGGTCAGCATCCAGGCGGTATCGCCAGAATCAAGCGCCGGCTCATCCACCGCCCATGCCGCCGCCGGCGCCAGTATCGCGGCGGCGACGCTACACCAGAAAAATGCTTTATTGAGATTCATGTCTCCGTCCTCGAGTTCAGCGTTATAGTGCGTCATCGCCGGTTTCGCCGGTACGAATGCGAACGGCCTGCAGCAGATCGGAGACGAAAATCTTGCCATCACCGATCTTGCCGCTGTTCGCAGCCTTGCTGATGGTTTCAATGACCAGGTCAAGTTGTTCGTCGCGTACGGCGATCTCGAGCTTCGATTTGGGCAGGAAGTCGACGATGTATTCGGCTCCCCGATACAGTTCGGTGTGTCCACGCTGACGACCGAACCCCTTGATCTCGGTAACGGTCAAGCCCTGCACGCCGATTTCGCCGAGCGCTTCACGCACGTCGTCCAGCTTGAAGGGTTTGATGATTGCGGTAACCAACTTCATCGTCCGACTCCTATAGTTCCGGTGGTACGGTTCAGGCCGACTGCCTGTGTGGATGGCACAGCATGATGCGTGCCATGCCGCAGGAATGCCCTGCGTGCTGCGTTTTGCCACGTGGAGACAGCAACCATGTCCCGATGGAGTTGCTCCGAATGCACTAGGATATGGTTCCTTAAGCTGGGTGCGCACCGTTCCGGTGCAGGATATCGTTCTACTTGCATCGAGCACGAAAAAATCAGACGCTTAAGCATCTTCAGCAGCGGAGCCGCCAATGATTGATGTCGCAAAACTTGAAGCCATTGCGCGCGACCTGCGCAAACTGCTCCCGGAAGGGAGTGAGCAGTTGCATCAAGGGTTGCGCAAGAACCTCAAGCTGATTGCGGAATCCGTGCTGGAGCGGATGGATCTCGTGACCCGGGAAGAGTTTGATGCACAGCAGGCGCTGCTAATCCGGACGCGGGAAAAACTGGAAGTGTTGGAACGGAAACTGGCGGAGCTGGAGCGGACCGCTCCGCCGTAACCGGCTCCATGAAATGCCGCGGCCGTGCCGGCCGCGCAAAGGCAGGGAAGCCATGGCATGGGCAGCAGCCACCGCGCGCGCGATTGACGGTATCGATGCGCCGGAAGTCACCGTCGAAGTCCACCTCAGCAACGGTCTGCCCGCACTGTCGATCGTCGGACTGCCGGAGACCGCGATCCGCGAGAGCAAGGAGCGCGTGCGCAGCGCGTTGTTGAGCTCCGGCTACGATTTTCCGCAACGCCGCATCACGGTCAATCTCGCACCCGCTGATCTGCGCAAGTTCGGCACCCGATTCGATCTGCCCATCGCCCTCGGCCTGCTGGCGGCATCACAGCAGTTGCCCGATCACGCGCTCGATGGCTACGAATTCGTTGGCGAACTGGCGCTGGACGGTACGCTGCGTCCCGTGCCCGGCGTGCTGCCGGCGGCCCTCGCGGCGCAGCGGGCACGGCGGATGTTGCTGGTGCCTGCGGCGAACGCGGCTGAAGCACTGCTGCTCGGTGATCTCGTGGTCTATGGGTCGACCCGATTGATCGACGTGGTCGATCACCTGAGCGGCATCCGCCATCTCGTTCCTGCGTCCTCGGATCCTGTGCTGCCGGAAACGTTAATCCCAGAGGCGGATCTGAGCGAGGTCCGCGGTCAACATCAGGCAAAACGGGCCCTGGAGATCGCGGCGGCCGGTGGCCACAACCTGTTGTTGGTCGGCCCGCCGGGCACGGGTAAAACCATGCTGGCGCGCCGGCTCCCTACGCTGCTGCCACCCATGACCGACCTCGAAGCGCTGCAATCGGCCGCGACCTGGTCCGTATCGAGCGCCGGGTTCGATCGCCGGCTATGGCGACAGCGACCATTTCGCGCGCCGCATCACAGCGCATCCACCATCGCCCTGGTTGGCGGTGGCAGCCTGCCGCGGCCAGGCGAAATCTCTCTCGCGCATCACGGCGTGTTGTTTCTCGACGAACTGCCGGAATTCCGCCGCGACGCCCTTGAAGCATTGCGCGAACCGATGGAAGACGGTCTGGTCACCATCTCGCGCGCGGCCCAGCGCACCGAGTTTCCCGCCCGGTTCCAGATCATCGCGGCAATGAATCCCTGTCCCTGCGGCTATGCCGGAGATCGCGGCGATCGCTGCCGCTGCACGTCGATGCAGCTGCAACGGTATCTCGGCCGCATCTCCGGCCCCCTGCTCGATCGCTTCGACCTGCAGGTCGATGTCCCGCGCGAGGCGGACGCGCTTTGGTCGCGCGACTCGAACCAAGCGGCAACCAGCGCAGCGGTACGCGAGCGTGTTATCGCCGCAAGGTCGCTGCAGGTACGCCGTGGCCAACTCAATGCCCGTGCCCCATTCGACCTGCTGTATCCGGACCTCACGGCCGAGGCGGAAAAACTGTTGCGCCAGGTTGCCGACAAGCACCGGCTTTCGAACCGCGCCATCCACCGATTGCTGCGCGTTGCGCGAACGGTTGCCGATCTCGCCGCTGAGCCGGTGGCTTCGGAAAGCCGTGCGCTGCATCGCCCGATCGCATCGGCGCATATCGCCGAAACGAGCAGCCTGCGTTGTCTGGATCGATTGCGTGCAGCGCGCACCTAATGGGTTGCGGAAGCTCCGCCTGTTACCGAGCTTCGTTAAGCCTGTCGCCGCGCTTGCGCCACCTCCCCACGCGCCGCCAGGACCCGCCCGACCGCAGACAGCACGGCCTGCAATGTCGCCTGGGTGCTGTCTTCATCGATGGCACAGGCATGCCCGGCGACGCCATCGACGCGCAACCCGACGCTTGCCAACGCCTGTGCTTCGGTGCCGGGACTCAATGCATGCTCGTCATAGGCTTCGATGTTGATGCGCACGCCGAATGCGCGTGCCAAGCCATCGGTCAACGCTTCGATCAGCCCGTGACCGTTGCCGTGCAACTCGGTCTGGCCCTGGCCTGTGCCGCCAAGCGAGAACCGCGCATGGGTCTGCCCCGCCTCGGAACTGAGCGCGTAGCCCTGCAAGGCCCAACCCTCGGGTACCGCAAGGAATTCCGTTTCGAATACCGCGCGCACCTGCAATGACGGGACCTCGCCGCCACATTCCTCGGCAACGCGCTGCACGGCGCGGCCGAGTTCCGGATGCAGCCACTTCGGCACGTGGATGCCGTAGTCCCGTTCCAGGATCAACGCGACGCCACCCTTGCCGGATTGGCTGTTGATGCGAACGACCTCCTGATAATGGCGGCCAAGATCGCGTGGGTCGATCGGCAGATAGGCCACGTTCCAGGTCGGCAAGCGATGCTCTTCGTGATAGGCGATCGACTTGCGAATGGCATCCTGATGGCTGCCGGAAAAAGCTGTATAGACCAATTCGCCAACCCATGGCTGGCGCGGCGGGACTGTCATCCCGGTGCATGCCTCGTACTCGGAAACGATGGTTGCCATGTTGGCCAGGTCCAGGCGCGGATCGATGCCTTGCGAATAGAGGTTCATCGCCAGTGTCACGATATCCATGTTGCCGGTACGTTCACCATTGCCGAACAGCGTCCCTTCGACCCGATCGGCACCGGCGAGCAAACCAAGTTCGGCAGCGGCCACCGCGCAGCCCCGATCGTTGTGGGTGTGCAAACTGATGCGGATATACTCGCGCGCGGCGATGCGCCGGCAAACATATTCGATTTGGTCGGCGAACACGTTCGGCCCGGTGACTTCGACAGTCGCCGGCAAGTTGATGATCACGCGCTGCCCGGCGGCCGGTTGCCAGACGCCAATCACCGCGTTACACACGTCGATGGCGTAATCGGGTTCGGTTCCGGTGAAACTCTCGGGCGAATACTGGAACGACCAGGTCGTATCGCGATGCCGCGCGGCAAGCTCGCGGACCCAGCTGGCGCCGTCGATGGCGATCTGGCGGATCTGGGATTCACCGGCTCGAAATACCTGTTCGCGTTGCACGGTCGAGGTGGAATTGTAGACATGCACGATCGCGCTGCGCACGCCATGCAACGACTCGAAGGTTCGCTCTATGAGTTCACGGCGTGCCTGCGTCAGTACCTGTACCGTAACGTCATCCGGGATCATGTTGTCCTCGATGAGCCGCCGTGCGAAGGCATATTCGGTCTGCGATGCGGCAGGAAAACCGATCTCGATCTCCTTGAAGCCGAGCTTGACGAGCAGATTGAACAGCCGCAATTTGAGATCCACCGACATGGGCCGCACTAAGGCCTGATTGCCATCGCGCAGGTCGACGCTGCACCAGTCGGGCGCCTTTGTCAGCACACGGTCAGGCCAGGTGCGATCGCGCAACGCGATCACGGGATTGGGACGGTACTTGGCGTGATCAAAACGGGTCATAGCCCTGCTCCAGGTTGCAGTTGAACTCGTGGATAGTGTATATCCATCATTAAGACCATATTGGTCTTTTCTTGTTCTTCTGCTGACGTTGCCAGCAATATATGGTCTCGATATCATGACTATGCGCAAAGTTATTGCGTTCTGCTTGAGGAATAGCCATGCAGGCCGCTCAGATCGATCGTTTTGACATCAAGCTTCTGGAAGCCTTGCAGCAGGACGGAGGTCTCACCAATCAACAGCTCGCCGAACGCGTCGGCCTGTCCGCCTCGCCCTGTTCACGCCGCGTCCGTCGCCTTGAGGAGGAAGGCATCATCGCCAGCCGTGTGGTGCGCTTGGCGCCAGCATCGCTGGGGCTCGACCTGATGGCGCTGATCCATATCCGCATGGATCGACACACCCCGGAGCGATTCGAGCGCTTCGAGAAAGTCGTCCGCTCATGCCCGGAGGTGATCGAGTGTTATCTCATCACCGGCCAGGATGCCGACTACCAGCTCAAGGCCGTGGTTCCGGACATGGAGGCTTACCATCAATTTCTGCTGAACAAAATCACACGCATCGAAGGTGTGATTGGCGTCCACAGTTCGTTTGTATTGCGCAAAGCGATCGACACGACGGCACTGCCCTTGAGTTACCTGAAACCAGGCTAGCGGCAGCGCCAACGTCTCACGGAGCGAGAGGGGCGATACGCTGGCACAATGAACCCGGCCTTTCCCTTAATCCTGCCTCACGACATGTAGACTATGCGCCGGCCCCTGCCGCTGATGTGCAGGGAGATTCACTTACCTCGATTATTCAGGCCAAGACCTCATGAGTGATTCGAAACAGAACCCGCTAGCCCGGCTGGTGAAATCCGCGACGATGATCGAAGCGCACGAACTCAAGGCCGTGTTCGTCTCCTTCGGTTTCGTCTTCATCCTGATGGCCGCCTACTACATCTTGCGACCGCTGCGGGATGCCTTGGCCAGCGACTGGAGCAACACCGAGATTTCGATGTTGTGGAATCTCCAGTTCTTCGTCAGTTTGGGCCTGGTCGCCTTGTACGGCGTGCTGGTCAGCAAGATCCGGTTCAGCCTGCTGGTGCCCACGGTGTACGGCTTTTTCGCATTGTCATTCGTCGGGTTCTACCTCGGTTCGGCTGCGGTCACCGACCGAGTCCTGCTGGACAAGAGTTTCTATGTCTGGGTCAGCATGTTCAGTCTGTTCCATGTGTCGGTGTTCTGGAGCTTCATGGCCGACCTGTACAACACGGATCAATCACGTCGCCTGTTTTCGTTCATCGCCACCGGGGCAAGCGCCGGAGCCTCGCTTGGACCGCTGGTTCCCGTGCTGTTTGCCGGGCACATCGGTAATGAAGGGTTGATGCTGGTCGCGTCGGTCATGCTGCTGGCCCCCATCCCGCTGGTTTTCTATCTGCAGCGATTGAAGATCACGGCACTGCACAACGATGATGTGCACGCGGATCTCTCCGCCGCCCGGATCGGCGGTAATCCGATTCAGGGATTTGCGTTGTTCCTGACCAATCCCTATCTGTTGATGATTGCGTTGTTCATTTTTCTGTATACGGCGATCGGCAGCTTCGTGTATTTCGAACAGACGGAGTTGCTGCGCGGTTACAGCAGGGAGGAGCGAGCTGCCATTCTTGGGGGCTTGGCTTCGGTCGTGAATATCGTGACCTTTATCTTGGGCTTATTCGTGACTAGCAGGATCGTGGCGCGGTTCGGCATGCCGGTCGCATTGGCCATGGTCCCATTCGTCATCTGTGGCGGACTGTTGATCCTCGCCTTCGCCCCCATCCTGACGGTGCTGCTGGCATTGCAATTGGTACGCCAAGGCGCCAACTATGGCATCACGCGACCGGCCCGCGAAATGCTCTACACCCATGTCGATCGCGAAACGCGATTCAAGGCCAAGCCGGTGATAGACGTGGTTGTCTATCGCGGCGGCGACGCACTGAGCGGAAGCGCGTTCGCCTTTCTGACGGATATTGCCGGCTTTGGAATCGCGGCGATGGCGGTGATCGGCGCGGTAATCGCCGCAATCTGGACTGCCGCGGGGGTCTATCTGGGGCGCGTGTTCGATCGAAAATCCGCAGTGAAGTGATCGCAGCCAACCTGTACTTGCCGGATCAAGAACCGGGCAAAGAGTGGCGGAGAGAGAGGGATTCGAACCCTCGATGGACCTTTTGAGCCCATACTCCCTTAGCAGGGGAGCGCCTTCAGCCTCTCGGCCATCTCTCCAGAATTCTGCCGTGTAGCATAGCGGGGCGATCCTATGGCGTAAAGCTGCCTACCGGGTGTAAGAAACGGGCGCCATCAGTATTGCGTCAAATACGGGAATCCCGGAAGATAGCTTGCCGCATATAAAAACGCCGTACCGCAGTATTGCAGCATTGCCGTTTACCTTTAAATGGGAGGGTATCGCAATGAGTTTCCTGGCTTCACTTGAAGGCAGTGCAATCGCGGTTTTAATCCGCGAAACGATGTGGACGTATCCGGGTATCATTTCAGTTCACGCCATCGGAATGGCGATCGTGGTGGGGATTGGTTTGGTGTTCGCGCTTCGCGCCCTTGGCCTCGGGGGGCGAATTCCTATCTCCTCGATGGATCCCCTACTTAAGCTTGCCTGGATCGGCGTCGGCCTTAATGTTTGTTCCGGCCTGTTGCTGTTCATTGCAGATGCCCGGAAGTTTCTGACGATGCCCACGTTCCAGATCAAGCTTGCACTGCTTGTCGCCGCAACCATCGTCTTCGTCATGTTGGTGCGCCGACTTGAAGCCAATCGCTCCGGAAACGATAAGGCGCTGGCGATGATCTCGCTGGTGCTATGGCTGGGTGCGATTACTGCCGGACGTTTGACGGCTTACATCAAGTAACCGGAGCGACGGACCATGAATGACTTCCTCACATCCCTGTCTCAATCGTGGTTAGGTTCGGCATACGCCGTAGCCTGGGGCTTCCCACTGCTGGAGACGTTGCATTTCATCGGCCTCTGTATCCTGTTTGGCGGGTTGCTGATCATCGATGCCCGCATTCTTGGATTTGCCCGGCAGCTGCCGATGAAACCGGCCATGTCTTTCACGTCAATGGCAGTCGCCGGCTTCGCCATCGCCGCCACCAGCGGTATCTTCATGTTTTGCTCCGATCCATTGCGCTACGTGGCCAACCCGGTATTCCTGGCCAAGATAACGCTGATCCTGTTGGCGGGCCTCAATGCCCTGTGGTTCTGGTTCGGGGCTCATGGGCGCCTTGCCAGCTTGGCCGATGGGGAGACTGCTGCATCAAATGCAAAGACAATCGCCTGGGCTTCACTCGCGCTGTGGACCGGTGTGATTGTTTTGGGGCGCTTGATCCCGTACGTCGAGTGATACATACCACCCGCGATCGCGCGGCCCAGGTCACGAGGCTGTTGTGGCCTGGCGCCGCGCCGCGGCATGATTCATTTCAAATCGTTCGTCGACCGCTTCTGTTCACCACACTGCTGAATCGCTCGTTGCAGCCGCACGATGTCGCATGAAGAAACCCTGATCCCCGTCGTCATCCCCAAGTGGGGGTTTTCGATGGTGGAAGGCAAGGTGCTGCGCTGGCTGAAACAACCGGGCGACGTAGTTGCGGCGGACGAAGATCTGGTGGAAATCGAATCCGAGAAGGTCGTCAACGTTCTCGGTGCTCCAGGGTCTGGGATACTTAGGCGGCAGCTTGCCGGACCTGAAGTCGTTGCCCCGGTCGGCGACCTGATTGGTGTCATCGCCGCCGAGGGAATCAACGACACCGCGATCGATGTTTTCATTACCGATTTTCGGCGACCGGAAGCAGCCGGGCACGTGTCGTACGAAACGGCCGAAACTGCACTGCAGCGGGAAATGCTCCTCGACGGCAAATGGATCGCTTATCTCGATGCGGGATCCGGTGAGACGGCGGTTGTGTTTCTCCATGGTCTTGGTGGCAGTGCCGCGTCATGGGCACTGAACCAACCGCTACTCGCGGCACATTGCCGAACCATTGCAATCGACTTGCCGGGACACGGTGCTTCAATGAAGGATTTTTCCGTCGGATCGCTGGCGGAACTCTCGAGGATTGTCACGACCTTGCTCGATCGGCTCGGGATTGCCGACGCCCATCTGGTCGCGCATTCATTCGGCACCCTCATCGCGGTCGAGCTCGCACTGACGATCCCGCATCGTGTAGCCACCTTGACCCTGATAAGCGGTCTGGGTGCCGGCACTCGGTTCGACCATGGCTTCATTGACGATTTTCTCGGTGCCAACAAGCGCCGCGAACTGGCCGCGGTACTCACCCGGCTGTACGCGAATCCGGACTTCGTGACGCGTGACCTCGTTCAGCGTGTCCTGCAGACCAACCGGATTGACGGAGTTCGCGAATGTTTGCGCGATATCGTGGCGCGCTGCATCGTTGACGAGATCCGCCAGGACCCAATTCACAACCTGAACCGGGTCACCATGCCGGTACAGGTGTTATGGGGCCGGGACGATACGATCGCACCACCGGAGCTACTCTCCAACCTGCCCGCACGGATCCCTGTAGTGTTCTTCGAGCGCGTTGCGCACATGCCGCAGATCGAAGCCGCCGCAGCGGTCAACAGGATGCTGTTGCGCCATATCCTGCAGTCGGACGATTGAATCCGGCCGCGACGTCGACGATCACGATTCCACGAATGGTGGCGGGTAATGCCTGCCCCGATCAACCGTAACCCAGCGCAATTCGGTGAACGTCTCGATCGCCGGCCGGCCACCGTGACGACCCAGGCCGCTGTTCTTGATGCCGCCAAAGGGGATGTGTGGCTCGTCATTAACCGAACTGTCGTTGACATGTGCCATGCCGGTTTCGACCCGCGCCGCCACGGCCAGACCGCGCACCTCGTTGCGTGTGATGATGCCGGCCGACAGCCCATATTCCGAATCATTGGCGATGGCGATCGCCTCGTCGTCGCTCGTAGCAGTCAGGATCGGGGCGACCGGGCCGAAGTTTTCCTCGCGGAATATCTTCATGTCGCGAGTGACATCGGTCATCACGGTAGGTTCGAAGTACGGGCCATGGCTGGCACCGCCAAGCAGGATCCTGGCACCGCGGGCGCGCGCGTCTTCCACCTGATCAACAATCTTGGCAAGCTGCTTCGCGTTGATGATTGGACCTATGACCTTGCCCATGTCCCACGGATCGCCATAACGCAGCTTGCTGACGTTGGCCACGAAGCGCCTGGTGAATTCGGCGGCAATTGATTCATGGACGATGATTCGTTCCACCGACATGCATATCTGGCCCTGGTGCATGAACGTACCGAACGTCGCCGCATTGACGGCGAGACCGAGATCGGCATCGTCCAGCACGAGCAATGCATCCTTGCCTCCCAGTTCGAGACAACACTTCTTCAGCAACCCTCCCGCCCGCGCGCCGATAATTCGGCCGACAGCGGTGGAGCCGGTAAAACTGATTGCCTTGACATGCGGATTGCTGATCAGTTCGTCACCCACTTCGCTCACCTGCTCCCGCGAGCAGGTCACGACGTTGAAGACCCCGGGCGGCAGGCCGGCCTGTTCCATGAGTTCCGCGTAGACGAGACCACCGGTTACCGGGCTTTCCTCGGAAGGCTTGAGCACGATGGTATTGCCGAGTGCCATCGCGGTCGCAAAACCCCTCCCGGTGAGCAGCAAAGGAAAGTTCCACGGCGAAATCACGCCGACCACGCCGAGCGGCTGGCGCATCAGCATGCTGACCTTGCCGAGTTCGGAAGGAACAATCTCTCCGGTCATCTGGTAGACCGAAGCGGCCGCCGCGCGAAAGATGCCCGGTGCATAACCGGCTTCGAAGGCGGCTTTGCCAACCCAGGATCCCGCTTCGTCAACAAGTTGCGCAATCAGGTCCTGTTGTCGGGTTTCGATCAGATCCGCGATCTTCAGCAGGTAACGGGCGCGTTCCGTGTGCGGCAAAGCCGCCCACCCGGGTTGCGCCGCATGTGCCGCCTCGATCGCCCGCCGCATGTCGGCGCGCGTCGCACCGGTGACCCGCGCGAAAATTCCGGCGTTGGCGGGATTGAGATCATCAAAAACGGCACCTTCACCATTTACCCAGGTCCCGTTGCTGTACATCTGCCTTGCATCACTCTGTGACATCGACTGGCTCCTTGAGTGTGGGAGGAAATTGGACGCCACCGCCATTGTAACCACGATTGCGGAGACGCCCAGCACCCGGTCCGACAATGGTCGTGGGCTCGGAACTGAAGGGATAGTGGGGGCGGCGACTGCAAGCAGCCGCGAGGTCAAGGTAGGAACGCAAGACGCCGCGCAACCGGCGAAGCTGAGTCTTCGCCGGTCAGTTTCGTTCGGGGAACGGGAAACCCATCGATTTGGTGGACGGTATCACTCGACTTCGGTACCGGCAGAGGCCTTCGCTTCCGCCTCCTGCTGGATCCGTTGATAGATCTCTTCCCGATGTACCGCGACATCGCGCGGGGCATTGACGCCAATCCGCACCTGATTGCCTTTGATACCAAGCACCGTGACATTGACGTCATCGCCAATCATCAGCGATTCGCCTACTCTCCGGGTCAAAATAAGCATCGTAGTTTTCTCCTGTACCTGTCCTTACCCCTAATGCCTGAACAGTCGGCTATCTTTATGATTCTATCCGCCGCTGTCAGGCCGCCGCAGACTTGTCATGCAACCCGAAGGCATCGTGCAGGGTCCGCACGCTCAGTTCCGCGTACTTCTCGTTGACGACCACGGAGACCTTGATCTCCGACGTCGAAATCATCTGGATATTGATCCCTTCCTCGGCAAGCGCCCGAAACATGCGGCTCGCCAGACCGGCATGCGATCGCATGCCGACGCCAACAATCGACACCTTGACGATCGTGTTATCACCGGTCACGCCGCTGGCGCCGAGTTCCGCTGCAGTAAGTTGCAGAATCTCCATTGCCGTCTTGTAGTCGTTGCGATGCACGGTAAAGGTGAAATCCGTATTGCCATCCGAACCAACGTTCTGGACGATCATGTCGACTTCAATGTTCGCATCGGCAATCGGGCCGAGAATCGTCGCCGCGATTCCCGGACGATCCGACACGCCGAGAATGGTCAGTTTTGCTTCGTCTCGATTCAACGTCACACCGGAGATCACCGCTTCTTCCATTACTTCGTCCTCTGCCGTTATCAAAGTTCCCGGGCCATCCACAAACGACGACAACACGCGCAAGCGCACGTTGTACTTGCTGGCAAACTCTACCGAGCGGATTTGCAGCACCTTGGCGCCAAGGCTCGCCATTTCCAACATCTCTTCATAGGTCACGACATCCAGACGGCGTGCCTTCGGCACGATGCGTGGGTCCGTCGTGTACACGCCATCGACATCCGTATAAATCCGACATTCATCAGCGGCGAGCGCTGCGGCCATCGCCACCGCGGTCGTATCGGATCCGCCGCGGCCCAAGGTTGTGATGTTGCCGTTCTCGTCCACTCCCTGAAAGCCAGCAACGACAACGACTTTGCCGCTGGCCAGATCGCGGTGAACGCGATCGCCATCGATCTCCCGGATGCGTGCCTTGTTGTGAGCTTCATCAGTCAGGATCCGAACCTGGGCTCCCGTATATGACACCGCGTCGACGCCGATGGCCTGCAACGCAATCGCGAGCAGCGCGATGGTGACCTGTTCACCGGTAGCCAACAACACGTCCAGTTCCCGTCCGCTGGGGCGCTCCACCAATGCCTTTGCCAAACCGAGGAGGCGGTCGGTTTCACCCGACATCGCGGAAACGACCACTACCAAGCGATCGCCGTTTTCCTTGGCTTTGCGTACCTGCTCGGCGACTAGCCTAATACGTTCCACACTACCAACGGAAGTACCACCATATTTATGAACGACAAGAGCCATTCGGGATTCTATTCCATTTTAGAAAAATAGGCCCCGCAAACAGGGGGTAAACAAGCCAAAAACGGCCATATTATGCGCGATTTGGAAAAATGATACGACGATTGGCGGCTCAGGGATCTGCCAGTTGCTCCCGGATCCAGTCAGGAACTGCGGCGAGCGCCTCGCCAAGCCGGGCCGGGTTGTCCCCACCGGCTTGTGCCAAATCAGCGCGTCCCCCTCCCTTGCCACCGACCTGGCCGGCGACGAAGTTGACCAGAACCCCGGCTGAAACCCGACCGGTAAGGTTCTTGGTCACTCCGGCGACCAAACGAACCGTACCGCCATCGATTGCGGCGAGCACGACGATCCCCGTGCCAAGTTGCTCTTTCAGGCGATCGACACTGGTCCGCAAAGCCGCAGCGTCCGCACCATCAATGACGCTGGCAATCACCTTGATTCCCGCCGCCACCTCGACCGCCTGCGCCGCCAGATCGCCGCTGGCGCCGCGCGCAAGCTGGGCTCGCAGTCGCTCTATTTCCTTTTCCTGATCACGCAGCCGCGTCAGCGCCTGGTCGATCCGGCTGTCGAGGTCCTCCGGTGAGGTCTTCAGCCGCTCCGCGAGACTACGCCGCTGGTTTTCCAGGGCGACAACGTAGGCAAGCGCCGCGGCACCGGTTAACGCCTCGATCCGGCGAACTCCGGCGGCAATTCCGCTTTCGCTGACAATCTTGAACAGACCAATTTCACCGCTACGGGACACATGGGTACCGCCGCACAGCTCGGTCGAAAACGTTCCCATGCGCAGTACGCGAACCTGCTCGCCGTATTTCTCTCCGAACAGTGCCAACGCCCCAGCCGCGATTGCTTCCTGTTGCCCCATGGTGCGAGACTCGACCTCAATGTCGTCGCGGATCCGCTCATTGACGAGCACTTCGATCGTCTCCAGCTCCGCGCGAGTGACCGGCGCCGTATGCGCGAAATCGAACCGCAGACGCTCCGGCTCGACCAGCGAGCCCTTCTGGGTGACATGCTTGCCAAGTACCGCGCGCAGCGCCGCATGTAACAGATGCGTCGCCGAGTGATTGCGCCTGATCGCGGCGCGACGCGGGCCTTCGACGGTCGCCGTTACCCCATCGCCGCAGCGTATCCGGCCATGAGTCATGCGACCGAAATGCAGGTGCACGCCGCCCTGCTGTTGCGTATCGGTGACCTCGAACTCCAGCGCAGTCCCCTTGATGACCCCGCGGTCGCCGACCTGGCCACCGCTCGCGGCATAGAACGGCGTCGCGTCGAGAATCAGTACTGCTGGAGCATCGCTCTCCAGTTCCGCGATCTCCTGACCATGCTGAAACAGTGCCAGCACCTGCCCGGCGCCCGAGGTGCCGTCATATCCGGTGAACCGGCTTTGTGCCGCCAGTTGCGCGAGACGGTCAGCATGAATCGCCTCCGAGGTATCGATGCCAGAAAACCGGCTTGCGGCACGCGCCCGCTCCCGCTGCTGCTGCATCGCCGCCTCGAAACCGGCGTGATCGACGCCGAGCCCACGCTCCCGCGCGATGTCGGCGGTCAGGTCGACGGGAAAGCCATACGTATCGTACAGACGGAACACGACCTCCCCGGGGATCTCCTTGCCCTGCACCGCCGCCAATGACTCTTCGAGTAGCACCAACCCTTGCGCCAGCGTGTCTCGGAATTTTTCCTCCTCGCCTCGCAAGATCTGCTCGATGTCGGCCTGGCGTTCGGTCAGCAGTGGGTAAGCCACTCCCATCTCCCGCTGCAACGTCGCCACCAGACGGAAGAAGAACGGTTCGTGCAGCCCGAGCTTGTGACCATGGCGCAAGGCTCGGCGGATGATGCGCCGCAGCACGTATCCGCGGCCCTCGTTCGAAGGAATGACACCATCGGCCACGAGGAAGGCGCAGGAGCGAATGTGGTCCGCGATCACCTGCACCGATTGCCGATCGATTCGTTCACTGCCCACCAGCTCGTACACCGCGCCCATCAGGTTGCGAAACAGGTCGATGTCGTAGTTGCTGTGGACCCCCTGCAATACCGCGGCCACGCGCTCAAGCCCCATGCCGGTGTCGACTGATGGTTTCGGGATTGGGTTCAGCGTACCGGCTTCATCGCGATCGTACTGCGTGAACACGAGATTCCAGATTTCGACGTAACGATCGCCATCGGCATCCGGCGAACCCGGCGGGCCGCCGGCGATGTGCGGGCCGTGGTCATAGAAGATTTCGGTGCACGGGCCGCACGGGCCGGTGTTGCCCATGGTCCAGAAATTGGAATCATCGCCACATCGAGAGAACCGCGCCGGATCAACGCCGATCTTTTGCAGCCAGATCGCCTCGGCTTCGTTATCGCTTTCGTGGACCGTGATCCACAGGCGCTCCGGCGGCAGCGCGAACTCCTGGGTCAACAGTTCCCAGGCCCAGGTGATGGCCTCGCGCTTGAAGTAATCGCCAAAGCTGAAGTTGCCCAGCATTTCAAAGAAGGTATGGTGCCGCGCGGTATAGCCAACGTTCTCCAGATCGTTGTGCTTGCCTCCGGCGCGGACACAACGCTGGCTGGACACGGCGCGGCGATAGTCGCGTTGTTCCAGCCCAAGGAACAGATCCTTGAACTGCACCATCCCGGCGTTGGTGAACAGCAACGACGGATCGTCGCCCGGGATCAGCGAACTGCTGGGGACGATGGCGTGTCCCTGGCGGTTAAAGAACTCGAGAAAACGCTTGCGGATTTCGTTGCTGTTCATGCGGACAACGTCGTGGAATCATTCGCCACTCTCAAGCGCGGCATCGATCTGCGCGCCGGCAAAGCCGCGATAAGCCAGAAATCGTATCTGCCGCGCCCGTTCGGGAAACTCGTCGGGCACTGCCACGCCAAACTTCTTGGCGCGAACCTGCGCCGCCCGCTGACACCAATCGACTCCGCAACCATCGATCAGTTCATCCACCTGTTCCGGATCGAGCCCGCGTTGCCGCAGTTCGGGCGCAATTCGCTCGGGCCCGAAACCACGGGCGGCGCGCTGTGCCAGATAGATTTCGCCGTAACGGCGGTCGCTTTGCAAGCCTTCGGTCGCAAGGGCATGGAGCTCCGTTTCGACGAATGCCGAACTGTACCCGCTGGCGAGCAATTTACGCCGCAACTCGTCGCGGCTGTGCTCGCGCCGGGCAAGCAGGTTCAGCGCCGCCGCACGCAGGCGCGGCGCCTCGCCCTCGTTCAGCCGTCCACCTCCATGGCTTCGGTTGCCGATGCGCCGCGTCCGCTTCGCGATGGCAGCGCCCGCTCCCGGATGGCCGCTTCGATGCCCGCGGCGAGATCGGGATGCTCGGCGAGAAAGTTGCGGGCGTTGTCCTTGCCCTGCCCCAGCCGCTCGCCCTGATAGGTATACCAGGAGCCGGTCTTGTCGATCAGTCCGTGCTGGACGCCGAGTTCGATGATTTCGCCCTCGCGGGAAATGCCTTCGGCGTAGAGGATATCGAATTCCGCCTGGCGGAATGGTGGCGCCACCTTGTTCTTCACCACCTTGACGCGGGTCTCGCTGCCGACGATCTCGTCGCCACGCTTGACCGAGCCGATGCGGCGGATGTCGAGCCGAGCCGACGCATAGAATTTCAACGCGTTGCCGCCGGTGGTCGTCTCCGGATTGCCGAACATCACGCCGATCTTCATCCGGATCTGGTTGATGAAGATGACGAGCGCATTCGCCCGCTTGATGTTCGCGGTCAGCTTGCGCAGCGCCTGCGACATCAGCCGGGCTTGCAGGCCGACATGGCTGTCGCCCATGTCACCTTCGATTTCCGCCTTCGGCGTGAGGGCCGCCACCGAGTCGATCACGATCAAATCGACCGCGCCGGAACGCACCAGCATGTCGGCGATTTCAAGCGCCTGCTCGCCGGTATCGGGTTGGGATACCAGCAGGTCATCAGTCTTGACGCCCAGTTTTTCCGCGTATTGCAGGTCCAACGCATGCTCGGCGTCGATGAACGCCGCAGTCCCGCCCATTTTCTGTGTTTCGGCGACGACGTGCAGCGCGACCGTGGTCTTGCCCGAAGATTCCGGGCCGAAAATCTCGACGACCCGGCCGCGCGGCAAGCCACCGATCCCGAGCGCGATATCCAGCGACAGCGAGCCGGTGGAAATCGCCTCGACATCCTTGATCGCATTGGCATCGCCAATGCGCATCACCGAGCCTGCGCCGAACTGCTTTTCGATTTGCGCCAGCGCCGCTCCTAGCGCTTTCTTTCTGTTGTCATCCATTTGCTCGTCCTCGTGATGTGGCCTCGCCTGCGAGGCAGAATCGATATTTTGGTGAACCATATTGCGGTAATTCCGCGCGCGGCATTATCGCACAGATGATTCGTGCCACACCCCGCGAATCAGTCCCGCCAGCGCCACGTTGCGACCGGCTCGTAGCGGGAACCGTCCGGGCCTGCGCGCGATGCAACCAGTGCCATCGCCGCGACCCGCCAGTGCACCGCGAACGCATGATCCAACCTTGGAGGTGCTGCGACCTTGCGCGCCACGGTCAGATGCGGCCGGTAGCTCCCGGACTCGGCCGGCAGTCCGACGCGGCGCAGCGCGGCGCCGAGAACACGTGCCAGGTCGACAAGCGGTGACGGTGGCTCCCCCGGTGCAAACCAGGCGACCGCCGGTCCCCGCCACCAGCCGAGGCGATCGAGTGTGAACGTAAACGGTGTACCGGCGATGGTCTCGCCAAGCGCCAACGCCGCGGCCGTGATGTCGTCATCGACGTCGCCGAGAAACGCGAGCGTCACATGATAGTTGGCCGCCGGCACCCGGCGTCCGGACGCAAGGCGCACCTCATTTGCGACCTCGGCGACCGCCGCGCGAACCTCATCATCTGGCCACAACGCGAAGAACAGCCGCGGCATGGCCTCAACACCTCGCCAGCAATCCCGCCAGGGCGTGCATCACCGCTTGCCGCCGGATTGCCTGGCGATCGCCGTCGAACAAACAGGTTTCGACAACACGTTCGCCGTCGCTGCCGCCAAAGGCGAAGCACACGGTGCCGACAGGACGCTTCGGCGATCCGCCGGTCGGGCCGGCGATGCCGCTGATGGCGACGCCGAGTTGCGCGCCGCTGCCGCGCAGCGCGCCGGTGAGCATTTCGCCTACGACGATGTCGCTGACCGCGCCGTGGCGGCGGATGCTTTCCGCCGCGACGCCGAGCAGATCTTCCTTGGCGGCGTAGGAATAGACGACATAACCGCGGTCGAACCAGTCGGAACTGCCGGGGATTGCGGTCACCGCTGCCGATACCCAGCCGCCGGTGCAGGATTCCGCGGTCACCAGTTTCCAGCCGCGCGCAGTCATTGCCGCGCCGAGTCGGCGCGCGAGTGCGAGGATTTCCTCATCGTCAATCATGTGATCACCTGAACGCGGATCCGGCCGCGCACCGAGTTGATGAAATAGAGCGCATCGCACGCCGGCAACTCGTCGCGGTGGATCACGGCCTCGTGCAATTCGCCGCGATCGAGCAATGCGCGGCGTTCGGTACCGGCCAGCAGTCCGCACGAGTGTGGTGGCGTGATCGTGGTCGCGCCGCGTTGGACGAGCAGATTGCCGGTCGTGAATTCGGTCAGCTCGCCGCGTTCGTTCCACAGCAGCACCTCATCGCAATCCGGTCGGGCCGCGCGCGCCGCTTCGTACACCGCGCGCCGCGTCGTCTTGTGATACAGGAACACGTCCGAACTCGAAATTGGTTCCGGCGCCAGCGCCACCCGGAGCACGCTCGTCGCGGCCGACGGCGTGAACGGTTGCGTCTCCGTACTGATCCGCCCGCTCCGATCGACCAACAGCCTGACCCGCTGCGCGCCGTCACTGCCCGCGACCGCGGCCGCGAGCGCCGCTGGCACTGCGGCGGCATCAAGCGAGATATCGAAATACGCCGCCGATGCGGACAGGCGATCGAGATGTTCGCGCAGCAGGTGAAAGCCTTCGTTCGGCGTCCAACGCAAGGTCTCCAGTAACGCGAAGGGCTGCGCCGCGGCGATCAGCACCAGACCCTTGGCGCGGCATTCGTTGTATTCCGCGACTGCCTCGGAATCGGCGACGATGCCGCCGCCGGTGCCGTAGCACGCCTCGCCGCGGGCGCGATCGATCGCCACGGTGCGGATGGCAACGTTGAATTGCGCTTCGCGCTCCGGTGCCAGGTAACCGATCGCACCGGTATAGATGCCACGCGGCGTCGCTTCCAGTTCGTGAATGATCTGCATCGTCCGCACCTTCGGTGCACCGGTGATCGACGCACACGGAAACGTCGCGTCGAGGATCGCCGCGACCGACGCATCGGTACGTGCGGTCACGGTCGAGGTCATCTGCCACAGCGTCGGATAGCGCTCGACCTCGAACAGGCGTGGCACCGCGACGCTGCCGGGTTCCGCGATGCGCGAAGCGTCGTTGCGGATCATGTCGACAATCATCAGGTTCTCGGCGCGATTCTTCGGCGAGGCGCGCAACCACCGCGCCTGCGCCGCGTCAGGCACCGCGTACGGGCCCCGCCGGACCGTGCCCTTCATCGGCTTGAACGTCAGATGGTCCCCATCGAGCCGGAAGAACAACTCCGGCGATACCGAACAAATCACCTCGTCGCCGCAATCGAGATAGGCGCCGTAGCACTTCGGTTGTGCCGCGACCAGACACCCGAACAGCGCCAGCGGATCGCCGCGGAAGGCCGCACTGAGGCGCAACGTGTAGTTCACCTGATAGGTGTCACCCGCGGCGATGTATTCCTTTATGCGCGCGATCGCGGCGCAATACTCCGGCTCCTGCATCGATGCCGACCAGCGGAGATCGGCAATCGCGGCGTCGCCATTGACCACCGGCATCGGCACGACGCGATGCGCCTTGCGATAGACGCCGAACCAGAGCAATGGGCCTGCGCCAGAGTGATGCACGCACAGTGCCGGATCGAATGCCGGTGCCGCTTCATAGCGGAGCAAGCCAGCGACGATGCAGCCGTCCCGCGCCGCGGCTTCGGCTTCGGCAAGCAACGGCCGCACTTGCGTGATGTCATCGGTGCACAGGATCCGCTCCGGCGCGGACAGCGCGAGCCAGATCGACGGGCGCTCGCTCGGCGTCACGCGCAACAGCACGAGGCCCGGCTCGCTGCCGGGTGGCCACGGCGCTTCGGGCAGGCGATCGAGTACGGATTGCCGGGTCATGCGAACGCTCGCGTCAGCGCCGGCTGGCAAAGAACCGGCGCAACTGCGCGGCGCACTCGTCGGCCAACACACCCGCCGTGACCTCGATGCGATGGTTCAAGCGATCGGTGCCGAGCACTGCGAACACGCTGCCGGCCGCACCAGCCTTCGGATCCGGCGCACCGTAGACGACATGTTTGACCCGCGCCTGGATCAGCGCGCCGGAACACATCACGCACGGTTCGAGCGTGACATACAGCGTCGTACCCGGCAGCCGGTAGTTGCCGAGCTTGCGCCCGGCCGCGCGCAGAGCGACGACCTCGGCGTGGGCGCTCGGATCGTGTTTGCCGATCGGTCGATTCCAGCCGCGGCCAATCACTTGGCCGTGCTGGACCAGCAGCGCGCCGACCGGCACCTCGCCGGCCGCGGCGCCACGCGCCGCCAGCGCCAGCGCGCGGCGCATCCAGGCTTCATCCGAGGGTTCTCTTGTCACGCGCGGGACAGGTCGTTTTTCATGGCCACAGCTTACCCGTGCCGGCGGCATCATTCACCGCCACGATACGTCAACCGGGCGCCCGTCCCCGGGTCGAACAGATGCGGCGCGGCGGCATCAATCGCAAAGCCGACCGTGACACCGGCCGCGATACGGCAGGATGCCGGCGCGCGAATGGTCAGGTCCGTGCCGGCGACACGGCTGATGAGATACGTATCGGCGCCGGTCGGCTCGATTAGGTCGATGCGGCCGCAAAAGTGCCGCTCGGGATCGGTCACATCGACGACGCGGATCGCTTCCGGCCGCAGACCGAGCAGCACATCGCGTTCACCGTCAGTGATCGCCTCGGGTGCAACCTTGGCCAGCGGCAATCGCACCAACTCGTCATTGTTCGCGAGCACCAGCGACCAACCGCCGGCTACCGCCACCAGCCGCGCCGGCAACAGATTCATCGCCGGGGCACCGATGAATTCCGCGACGAAGCGTGTCGCCGGTCGGTGATAGATCTCCTCCGGCGTCGCGAGTTGCTGCACGACTCCGGCGCGCATCACCGCGACGCGATCCGCCAGTGTCATCGCCTCGACCTGATCGTGCGTCACGTAGACCGTGGTCGTGCCGAGTTCCTGATGCAATCGCTTGATCAGCGTCCGCATCTCGACACGAAGCCGTGCATCCAGATTCGACAGCGGCTCATCGAACAGGAACAGCCTTGGCCGGCGTACCAGCGCCCGGCCCATCGCGACGCGCTGGCGCTGACCGCCGGACAGCGCGGCCGGCTTACGGTGCAGCAGATCGGTGATCTGCAACAGCGCCGCCGCCTCGGCCACGGCCCGCTCGCGCGCCGCGCGCCCGACCCCGGCCAGACGCAGCGCAAACGCCAGGTTGTCGGCGACCGTCAGATGCGGATAGAGCGCATAGCTCTGGAACACCATCGCGATGTTGCGCCGTGACGGCTCGACGCCGCGCACGTCCTGGCCATCGATCAGGATCGTGCCGGTGGTCGGCGGCTCGAAGCCGGCAATCAGATTCAGCAGGGTCGATTTGCCGCAGCCGGACGGACCGACCAGCACCAGCAGTTCGCCCTGAGCGAGCGTGAGATCGAGCCGCCGCAACACCTCGGTCGCACCGAACGATTTGCCCACGCCGTGCAGTTCGAGCACCGCCATCAGTTCAGCCCTTCACGGCGCCGGCCAACAGGCCACGGACGAAATGGCGGCCGGCAAGCACGTAGACGATCAAGGTCGGCAGGCCGGCGAGGATCGCGCCGGCGAAGTGCACGTTGTATTCCTTGGCCCCGGTCGAGGAGTTCACCAGGTTGTTCAGTGCGACCGTCATCGGCTGGCTGTCGACATCGGAGAACGATGCGCCGAACAGAAAATCGTTCCAGACGTTGGTGAACTGCCAGATCACCGAGACCGCGATGATCGGCAGCGAATTCGGTAGCAGGATACGCGTGAGGATCGTGCCGAAGCCGGCGCCATCGATCCGCGCCGCATGGATCAGCTCGCGCGGGAACGTGACGTAGTAGTTGCGGAAGAACAGCGTCGTAAAACCGATGCCGTAGACGACGTGCACCAGCACCAGGCCCGCCATCGTGCCGGCAAGTCCCAGCAGGCCGAGCACACGCGCGGCCGGGATCAGCACGATCTGAAACGGGATGAAGCACGAGAACAGGATCAGCGCGAAGACGATGCCATCACCGCGAAAGCGCCAGTGTGACAGCACATAGCCATTGACCGCGCCGAGCGCGGTCGAGAATGCGACCGCCGGCAGCGTCATCGCGAGTGAGTTCACGAAGTACGGCGACAGACCGGTCGGTTCGACACCGATCTGCGCACTCGACCACGCCGCGCGCCACGCCGCCAGCGTCCATTCCCGCGGCAGCGCCAGCACGCTGCCGGCCTGGATCTCATCGAGCGGCTTCAACGAATTCAGCAGCAGCACGATGAGCGGCAACAGATACCATGCGGCGGCGAGCAGCAGTGCGGCATGCAATGCGTACCTCCAGCTCCGCTCAACCACGCGGCCGCTCCCGGTAGGCGCCGTAGAGATACGGCACGATCACCGCCGCCACCGTCATCAGCATGATCACCGCCGCGCTCGCGCCCATCGCCATCTGATTGCGTGTGAAGGTATAGCTGTACATGAAGGTCGCCGGCAGCTCGGTGGCGCGGCCGGGACCACCGGCGGTCAGAGCGATCACCAGGTCGTAGGACTTGATTGCCATGTGCAGCAGGATCACGAACGCCGCGGCGAATACGGGCTTGAGCTGCGGCAACACGATATACCAATAGAGCCGCACACCGGACGCACCATCAATACGCGCGGCGCGCAGCACGCTGGCGTCGAGGCCACGCAATCCCGCGAGAAACAGCGCCATCACGAAGCCAGAGGTATGCCAGACTGCGCCGATGATCAGCGTATAGATCGCGCGCTCCGGATCCTTGATCCAGCCAAAGCTGAAGTCGTTCCAGCCGAGCAGCCGCAGCGCGCGTTCCAGGCCGATGCCGGGATCGAAAAACCATTTCCAGAAGGTCCCGGTAACGATGAACGACAGCGCCATCGGATAGAGATAGATCGGCCGCAACCAGCCTTCGGCTCGGATGCGCTGATCGAGCAGGATGGCGAGGCCGAGACCCAGCGCGATGCCAATGCCGATGTAGAGAGTACCGAACACTGCCAGGTTATGCAGCGCGATGGTCCAGGCGCGCGTCTGGAACAGCTTGACGTAATTGTCGATGCCGACCAGATCCGGCACCGGCAGGATCTTCGAGGCGGTGAACGACAGATAACCGGTGACCAGGATAAAGCCATAGACGAACACCGCGAGCAGCAGCAGGCTCGGTGACAGCACGATCTTCGGCAGCGCCGCGCGCAGTGCGCCCGCCGCGGCGGACATCAGCGCCCTGCCCTCGCGCATCGTTCGCTGTTATTTCGCCGCCGCCACGGCGGACAACAATTCCTCGATCGCTTCGTCGCTGTCATACTCGCCGTTGAAGTGCGCGGTGATGACGTCATAGAACGCGTTCTTCACCGCGGCCGGCGCACCGTGGCCCTGCGACAGCGAGCCGATCAGCGTGCCCGCCCGTGCTGCGTGGGCGAGGTCGCGCATCCCCTGCTGGCCACAGGCGTCGAAACCCTCGACCGGAATGTCGAGCCGCGCCGGCACCGAACCCTTGACCCGGTTGAACGCAATCTGGAATTGCGGATCCATGATCGCGTGCGCCAGTTGCTCCTGCGCCGGGCGCGCATCCCGCGCGACGTTGAACATCACGAACTGATCGGAATTGAAGATCACCGCGTCCTGCGTGCCGGGAAAACGGAAGCAGAGAAAATCGATGTTCGGTTGCTTGCCGGCATTCAGGAATTCGCCCTTGGCCCAGTCGCCCATGATCTGGAACGCGGCGTCGCCCTTGATCACCAGCGCGGTCGCGAGGTTCCAGTCGCGCCCGGAGAAATTGGCGTCGACATAGCGGCGCAACACCTTCATCCGTTCGAACACTGCGCGCATCATCGCCGATTGGAGCGCCTTCGGTTCGAGTTTGATCAGCGCATCGCGATAGAACTCCGGACCGCCGGTCAGCATCACTACGCTGTCGAAGATGGTCGCCTCCTGCCACGGCTGGCCACCATGCGCGAGCGGGATCTTGCCCGCGGCCTTGACCTTGTCGAGCGCCGCGACGAACTCCGTCCAGGTCTTGGGCACGCCGATGCCGAACTGATCGAGCAACGGCTTGTTGGCCCAGATCCAGTTCACCGAATGCACGTTCGCCGGCGCCGCAATCCAGCGGCCCCGATACTGCGAGAACTCACGGATCGCCGCCGGGATGACGTCGTTCCAATGGTTCCGCTCGGCCAGCGCATTCAGATCCGCCACGGCGCCAAGCTGCGCCCAGTCGCGAATGTCGAAACCGAGCATCTGCACCGCGGTCGGCGGATTGCCGGAGGTGACCCGAGCACGCAGCACCGTCATCGCCTGCGTACCACCGCCCCCTGCAACCGGCATGTCGCGCCAGGTGACGCCCTGCCGTTCGAGATTCTGCTTCAACACCTTCAACGCGGCCGCCTCACCGCCAGCGGTCCACCAGTGCAGCACTTCGACTTCCGCCGCCCGTGCCGGCGCCACAACGATCAGCGCCAGTCCAACGAGGCACCGCTCGATAATCGTTCGCATCAGAATGGATTCCAGGTCTTCTTCTTCGTGTAGTGCATGTAGCCGATGTTGACGCCAGACCGCAGACCGGCGCCGAGCCGGATTGGCACGAGGATGATGCCGTCACGCTGGTGATAGTTCGCGCTGACGCCACCGACGATATAGAGGCTGCCATCGATCGCCGGGAAGCGCTTGAACAGCGCTTCGGTATTCGGCAGGTGATAGACCAGCACGAACGTCTTCGAGACATTGCCACCGGCATCGAACCCGATCGACGGACCGGACCAGTGCACCTGGCGCCCGCCGCCGCCCTTCAGCGACAGTTGCCCATCGCCATAGCGCACGCCGATGACGACCGCGCCGCTCGCTTCGTTGCCCTTGATATAGCCGTTCGGCGCACCGAGATCGGCGAACACCTTCTCGACGACCTTGCCGACGCTCTCCGCGGCCTCGCCGAAGAACCCGGTCGTCTCCTTGAGGATGGTGCCTCGATCGTAGGTCGCCTCTGGCTTATCCGTGTCCGCATCCGCCGTCACGGCGACCAACAGCAGCGCACAAGCCCACAGCAGTTTCGTTTTCGACATCGGCTTCGCCCCAGCGATTGAGAACAGATCTTCAGGTTGGAATCGAACCAGTCCTGTCCCGACCCGGCCACCCTGACTCGCGCCGCACCATAGCGCCCAGGGGCGAATGCCGCAACCGCCATGACACCGTGTTGTGAACCCCCGCTTACCTCATCCCAGCCTATAGCGACGCGTAGTCCCCACCCGCCGTTGGTCATGCCTGTGTGCCGTGCGCTGGCGGAGCGAGGCCTGGACAGGTGCAGAGCCAAGGGATGAAGCGATAAAGGCGATAAAACGATGAAGGGGCCGGTGCCAAATGCTACTCATTTGTCACCGGCCCCTTCATCTTAGGTCGTAGGTCGCGCAGGCTGTGCGCGAGCCTACCGCCACTTGTCGACCGAAGCCGTCCTTTCGTACCGCATGCCGCCGTACTGCCAGTACGGATTGGTCGACCCGCCGCTGACGATGATGTTGATGTCCTGTGGCCGCGGCATGCGCTGCGCCGGTTCACTCGGGCGTGTCTTCAGCGCATCGAGCAGCTTCGCCATCGTGTCGTAGCCTTCGTCCTTCAGCAGGTTGGCGACCAGCGGATCCATGACCACAGTGCCACTGAACGTCGGGCCCAGAGTGCCCAGCACCGCCTTGAAGTGGTCAAATTTCGGAGTGGACAAGCCGGCAATGGCGGTTCCTTGGCCGGAGACGATGCCCCAGCCGGTAAAGGTGCTCACCGTGCTGTCGCTGTTCTTGAACCCCTTTTGCACATGGAATGAATCGTACGGGCTGGCTTCTTCATTTTCCGGGACGACGATGTTGACCCAGTTGCCGTAGTTTCCAAGAGAGCCGAGATAGGTTTCGCCAACCACGCCGCCGTTGGCGAGATTCTTGGAAAGCAGCGTCCAGGCCCTGCCAATCGTGCTGTTGGCCGGTGCAAACGGACCCTGGGCGCCGACCGAATAGTTCAGGCCGATCTGATCGCGGATGGGCCCGTTGATCACGACCATTTTGACGAACGAATTGGTCGAGCTGAAGATCGAAGCCGAGCCCGTTTCCGCGATCGCGAGAATGACCGGGAAGTACTCCGGCTTGGCGCCAGCCATCACCGCATTGATTGCCACCTGCTTCACCGTGAACGACCACGGCTCATAGGATCCGGCAGCCATTTTGCCGACGACTTCGTCCGGCTTATGGCTCGTCCCCTTGAGCATGGCGGCGACTCTTTCCTCGGTCGGAATGACAATCGGCAGATAGTCCGTCATGCCGTTATCGTGATAATACTGTTGCAGCTTGTCCTCCGCATCGGCCGGAAAAGCGGCCGGTCCGGCGGACTGCTCGATCGCCCCCGTCTTGCTCTCTTCCGCATTCAACGGCCGGGTCAGGGAAGCAACGATCTGCTGCATCATCGGCTCTCCGGAAACCGGGTCATTGCCCTCGATGTCGGCGCGCAACTGCTGCGGGCTCTTGCCCCAAACCGGGTGCGGCACGAAGGTAAAACGTTGATGCGGCATTCCCCGCTTGAAGGCATTGGTTCTTGCCAAGGACTCGAACGCCGTGGTGATGATCGGTACCGCGGGTTTTCCGAGTTGTGCTTCCACCATCAAGGACTGGCCAACGACCGCTGGCGTGCAGATGCTTCAATGCCCGGTCGCCATGATCATGGCGTCGCCCTGCTCCTTGATCTCCGCGTAGAGCGCCGGGTCAGGACCGTCAAAGCCGCCGGCCTTCTTGCGGAACACCGTTTTGACGTTGGGCATGTTCCGGTTGAACCAGCCGATCATTTCCTGCAGCAGCAGATCGCCGCCCTGAAAGCCATCGTCGACGAAGTACACCGTCTTGCCGTCCAGCGATTCCAGGCGCGGCGCCATGGCATGCAGCGGAATCGGCGGGGGCGTACCCCGAGGGTTCAGCCCCGTTACCTTCGCCGTTCCCCCGGCTTGGGCTTCGCGTTGTGCAGCCTGCGCCGAATAGCCCGTCACAAGACTGAGGCACAGCGCTCCGATCACCGAACAGACGAGTTTCGCTTTCATGGTTTTTCTCCGTTAAACGAACTTTCCTTGCAGGTCCAAGCCAGTAAGACACCGCAGGGCCTGGGAATTATAGGAGCTTAGCCGCCTGATTCCGCCAGGGGTAGGTCTGCGCGTCACCGACGTGACCGCGCCAGGACGAGGAATGATTCTTCGCGCTTGGTAGCCTGGCGCGAAAACTCCGCGACTGAACCGTCTCGGATGCTTACCCACTACAATGGTTACAGGCCGGGCGCCAGCGGGCGTTCGGCAACACAGGTACCCGGGGGGATCACCATGAAACTCAATCGTCGCAAGATTCTGTCGATGCTCGGGCTGTCGCCGGCGCTGCTGGCCGGCGGCAAGGTCGCGGCGCAGCAACCGCCTGCCTCGGGCGGCAATCTCATCGAAGGCCTGAATCCGAAGGGCAATCCGCCGCCGATTCAGCTCGTACCGCTGGCGCCACGGCCGGCGAGCCTCGACGGCAAGACCATTTATCTGATCGACACCGGTTTCGCCGGCGGCGGTTTGCTGCTGCAGGAGATCCAGCATTGGTTCGAGCGCAACATGCCGACCGTGAAAGCCATCTTCAAGCGCAAGGCTGGCCCTTACATGGAAGACGATCCGACGCTGTGGCAGGAGATCAAGGCGAACGGCCATGCGGCGATCATGGCGATCGGGCATTGAAGCACCTGCACGCCAGCGACCGTGGGTCACTGCATCACCGTTGAAAAGCTCGGCATCCCGACCACCCCGCTCGTGACGCGGGCGTTTCATGAACTGGCGATCGGCAACGCCACCAAGCGTGGCATGCCGCATGCGCGGATCACATTCACGCCGCACCCCGTTGCCAGCAAGACCCCGGAGGAACTCCGGGCGTACGTCGAAGGCAAGGAGCCGTTCACCGGCGAGCCCTTCATGGCAACGATAGTCGGCGCCTTGACCAAGCCATTGACCGCCGAGGAGCGGGCGACTGGTCCCATGAAGGTTGCCTCGGGACCGGAGCGGTATGGGCCGGATACGCCGGACCATCTCCAGCAGTTCTATCTCGACAACGGCATGACCGACTATCTGCCGGTCATCATTCCGACCGAGGAACAGGTCACGGCGATGCTGGCCGGCACGCGCCGCAAGCCGGACGAGATCGTCGGCCGCATGGCAGCCGGCGCCTACGAGCCTTGGGAATACACGGTCCGGCAGGTGGCGATCAACGCCGTGATGGCCGGCTGCCGGCCGGAGTATCTGCCGGTGCTGCTCGCGATCGCCTCATCCGGCACGCCGTCGCTGATGAGCTCGACCAATTCGTTCGCCTACGCGGCCGTGATCAACGGGCCGATCCGCGATCGGCTGGAGATGAACTACGGCATCGGCGCACTCGGCCCGTTCGCGCAGGCGAACGCGACCATCGGCCGCGCCTGGACTCTGATCTCGAAAAACCTCGGCAACGGCGGCATCCCGGGCGACACCTATCTCGGCTCGCTCGGCAACAACCTCAATTACAACAACCTCATCATCGCCGAGAATGAGGAAGCGAGTCCGTGGTCGCCGCTGTCGGTGCAGAAGGGTTTCAAGGCCGGCGACAATGTCGTCACGCTGTTTCAGGGCCTGGGCATGGTGCCCGGTCAAGGCGCCAAGGGCGGCGCGCTCTGGGATGGGCATCACGAGAAACAGATCAGCGATATCTTCAAGATCTTCACCGGACTGTTCGGCGCCTTCGCCGTGCTCGATCCGCTGGTCGCGCAGGATCTGAAAAAGAATGGCTTCGACACCAAGGAACAGTTGATCGATTGGCTGTTCGAAAATACCAGGCAGACCGTGGCCGACTACAAGGGCCGGCATTTCTACGACGGCTTCGATCTGCCGCGCGCATTGAACGGCATCGAGCCGTTCGTCAGTTGGTCGAAACTGCCTGACGATGCGCTGGTCCCCTACTGGCCAAGCAAGGACTTCATTCACGTCGTCGTCACCGGCGGCCAGACCAACGCCTTCTTCCAGGCCGGCAATCTGCGCCATGTACGAAGCATTTCGATCGATCAGTGGCTGTAGGTCGTTGCGAACCGGAGCCATGACGCGCCGACCGCTGCACGCGTCCTCTGGACCCTGTGCCGACGAGGCCCTGACAATGCTTCGGCGACAGGTACGTTCGGCAGCCGCACGATGGACGGCCATTGCCCAAGGAGCATGGATCAACCTGGAGTGCCTAAAGCAACCCGGCAGAGTTGCTGGCCGAGGCGACGAATCTCGAGCCGGCGGGGAAGTGCTCGGGTAGCTTATTCCGCCGTCACGCCTCGATCAGCCCCGCGCGCATCGCGATGAGCGCAAGCTCCGCGGCGTTGCGGGCATTCAGTTTTTGCTTGATGTGATAGAGGTGCGTGCCGACGGTGCTGGGGCTCAAGTGGTAACGCTCGGCGACTTCGGTGACCGATTGACCGCGGGCGAGCAGAAGGAACACTTCCAGTTCCTTTTCGGTCAGCGTCGTGACCGGGTCGGTGGCGCCGTCGAGTTGCGCCAGCGCCAGCCGCGGCGCAAGGTCGGGATCGAGGTAGCGGCGACCTTGCGCAACGGTTTCTACGGCACGGACGAGTTCGCTCGGGTCGCTGCGTTTCGACAGGTAGCCACGCGCGCCGGCACGCAGTGCCCGCGCCGGAATCTGGATATCGTCATGCACCGATAGCACCAGCACCCGCGCCTCGGGCGCTCGTGCAAGCAGCCGTTCCAGTGCGGCCAGGCCGCCGGCACCCGGCATCGAGACGTCCATCACCAGCACATCCGGACGGAGGCGCTCCCAGGCGAGCAGTGCCTCCTCGCCGGTCGCCGCTTCCGCCAACACCGTCGCGCCCGCCCCTTCGAGCAGCAGGCGAAAACCATACCGGACGACGGCGTGATCATCGGCCAGCACGACGGTGACCCGTTCAAGCGTTCGTTGCATCGTTTGCTCCCACAGCCGCTCGCAGCGGCAACCGCGCACACACCGACAAGCCGCCGCCGGCCATCGATTCAAACCGTAGCGTGCCGCCATGGCGAGCGACACGCTCTTCCATACCGAGCAAGCCATAGCGCGCCGAACCGCTCACGTCGGGCAAGCCGCGACCATCATCCCGGACGCTCAGTTCGAGAGTAGCGGCGGCGACCACGAGGCGGACTTCGACGCGGCGGGCGCCGGCGTGGCGCGCGACGTTGGTCAGGCTCTCCTGCAACAGCCGCAACACGGCAAGCGCGAGCATGTCATCGACGCGGCCCGGCGCGGCCGCATTGCAACCGAGCGCGATATCGGGATGACGCTCGGCCCATTGCGTGCAGTAATCCTCGACCATCCGTTCGAGATGCTCGCAGGCCGTGCCGCCCGGTGTCCGCAAGCGGCGCAGGATGGCATCGACGCCATCCTGCATCTGCCGTGTCGTCGCCAGGATCGCTTCCGCGCTTTGCGCGAGTTCCGGACGATCGTCCGCGCGCTGGCGGATCGCGCCGGCAATCGCCCGCACCGCGGTGATCGCCTGACCGAGTTCATCGTGCAATTCGCCCGCCATCGTTCGCCGCTCTTCCTCGAGTCTGGCCTGCACCGTTTGTGCGACGGCCTGGTCCTGTTCGAGTTGTCGATTGCGCACGCGGCTTTCGTCGAGCGTCTCGGCGAGCCGATTGTAGCTGGCCGCAATCCGATCGATCTCGCCGAAGCGATAGCGCGGCAACCGCTGATCGAAGCGACCATCCGCGCCGCGCCGCAATGCCGCATCGATCGCGGTGAGTGGCGCGAACGCGCGGCGCAGCGCGCTGTGTGTGCCGAACCAAACCAGCACGAGCAACGCAACGCTCCAGCCGAGCGCGGCGCGCAACTGATCCCAGGCGTCGAGCACCGCGCGCGATGTGTCCGGTACCAATTCGATCCGGCCATCGGCGAGCGCGAATGGCAGACTCGGCACCCGCGGATCGGTCAGCGCGGCGAACCAGCGCGGCGCGACGCGGCCGGCCTTCCAGGTCGATTCCGGGGAACGGTAACGCAAGGCGCCGCTCGCGTCGTAGACGTTCAGACTGTTCGCACGCAACCGGCCAACCGCGACCAGTTGCGGCAGTACCGTATCGATGGCGGCGGTGCCGTCCCGTGTGGCATTGGCGACCAATGCCTCAAGCCACTGCTCGGCGACGCGCCGCGCGGCGGTGACTTCCTCGTACACCAGCTGGCGCGTCCCATACAGCCAGATCGTGAGGGCGATGCCGAGCGCCATCGCCAGCAGCAACGTCAGGATCATACTGACGCGCGCAGGCATGCTGGGAGAACGATCCGAGGCGGCGCCGGGGCCCGACATCTCAACGCAGCCGGGCGCGTTGCAGCTTGCCGGTTGCGGTGCGCGGCAACACCTCGAGGAAGCGGATCTCGCGTGGATACTTGTACGGCGTGATGCGCAGCTTGACGAAGTCCTGCAACTCGCGCGCGGTCGCGGCGGTGGCGATGGCGGCATCGTGCAGCACGACGCAGGCGCAGACGCGCTTGCCGCGCGTCGCGTCATCGACGCCGATCACCGCGCACTCGCGAACCTTGGCATGTTCCAGCAGGACCTGCTCGACTTCCTGCGGCGAGATCTTGTAGCCGGACGAGACGATGATGTCATCGACTCGATCGATGAAGCGCAAACGGCCTTCGCCATCCTGGACGAAGAGATCGCTGGTGACGTTCCAGCCGTCGTGCACGTACTTGCGTTGCTGCCCGGAATCGTCGAGATAACGACAGCCAGTCGGGCCGCGCACGGCCAGCCGACCGGGCGTGTCCGCCGCGACCGGCACGCCATCTTCATCGATCAGTCGCACCGTGTAGCCGGGTACCGGCAAACCAGTCACTCCGGGTTGGCCATTATTGGGGGAGGTCGAGACGAACGTGCTCAGGATTTCGGTCGCACCGTAGCCGTTCGCGATGTGCAGACCGGTGCGCTCGTGCCAGTGTTCCCAGATCGATGCGGGCAGATGTTCACCCGAAGAGGCGCATTGCCGCAGGCTGCCGAGGTCGTAGCGATCGATGCGATCGAGCAGGTGGTGATACACGGTCGGCACACCGTACAGACTCGTCACACGCCGCCGTGTGATGGCATCGAGCAGAAAATCCGGATCGGTCCGGGCCGGCAACACGACGCTGGCGCGAAAACGCAGCGGGTAGATCAGCAACACCGCGAGGCCGAACAGGAAGGCCATCGATGACATGCCGCTGACGACGTCACCCTGCCGCACCGGCACCACGCGCGGATAGCAATCGGCGATCGCCAGCAGATCACGGTGATAGTGCGCGACGGCTTTCGGCCGGCCGGTGGTGCCGGAAGTGAACGCAATCAGCGCGATGTCGTCGGCCGCGGTTGCGACCGCTGCAAAACCACCGGCCTTGGCGGCGCTGAGGCGATCGAGGTCGGGAACGATGCTGGCCAAAGCCTGGCCATCGCCACACGGCGTGAAGTACGCGATTCGTTCCAGGCTCGGGGCGCGATCCTTCGCCGCTTCCAGATTCTCAGCCAGTTCGGCGCCGGCCAGCGCGAACCGGACCGCGACGCGATTGCAGATGAACGTCAATTCGTCGGCGGTCAGCAGTGGCATCGTCGCGACGCAGATCCCGCCCGCCTTCAGCACAGCAAGCCAGCAGGCGACGAACATCGGATTGTTGCCGGAGCGCAGCAGCACGCGATTGCCCGGCACGAGACCAAAGTCCTCGACCAGCACACGCGCGATGCGATCGACTCGTTCGGCGAGCTGCTGAAAACTCCAGGTCGTGTGCCCGAAGTGATAAGCCGGACGCGCGGCGCTGCCATCGGCGTCGATGCCCTCCAGCAAGACCACCGCCGCATTCAGGTGATCGGGATAGGCCGCAAGATTGTCCGCGCTGAAATCGAAGTCCGGCAGTTCCTGCGCCGCGGGCAACATGGCCCGGGCATAGCCATCGCGATGCGACGAAGGAACGCCACCCGGCGCGCGGCGCATCAGTTCCGATCCCGGCGGACCCGGGAAGTGCTCTCGTCGTCGAGACAGCGAATGACGTAATCGCGGCCGTGCTGGACGTGGGTCCGGATCGCGTCGCGCACGCCGGGGATGTCCTTGCGCCGGATCCGATCGAGAATCTGCCGATGCTCATCGACCGCGAGTTGCAGCCGGCTCAGGTCCATCGCCTCGAAACGGAAGCGGACATAGAAATGTTCGAAACAGGTGCGCAATTGCTGGATCAACATGCGATTACCGCTGAGCGCGGCGAGTTGCAGATGGAATTCGCTGTCGAGCTTGAAGCGCCGCCGATCGTAGCTTCTCGGCTGATAGGCGGCGTGTTCGGCGAGGCGTTGCTCCAGCGCTTCCAGATCGCTCGGCCCGGCGCGCAACACGACCTGCTCGACCAGATAGGCTTCCAGCGCCTCGCGCACGCCAAACAGATCCCAGGCCTCTTGCAGATCCATCTTCTTGACCGAGAAGCCGCGAAACGGCGCCGAGACGACGAAGCCTTCGTGCTCCAGCCGGAACAAGGCGTTGATCACCGGCGTCTGCGACATGCGGAACGATTCGCTGAGATCGCCGTAGACGAGCTTTTGGCCAGGCATCAGCTTCTGCTCGAAGATCATGTCCTTGATCTTCTGATAGGCGTCCTCGATCAGCGTCGTCTTCGGTTCCATCGCCGCCTACCTGCAACTCTGACCGCCGTCGATCGTGAATTCCGCGCCGGTGATGAAGCTCGCCGCGTCCGAGGCGAGCAAGACCGCCAGGCCCTTGACCTCGTCCGGCTCGGCGACACGGCGCAGCGGGATGTCGCGTTCGATCACCTTCTTGCCGACATCGGTGTCGACGAAGCCGGTGCTCATCGGCGTGCGGAAGTAGCCGGGCAGGATGGCGTTGACGCGAATGCCGTGGCGCGCCCATTCCAGCGCCATCACCTTGGTCAGTTGCGCGTTGCCGGCCTTGCTGGCGCAGTACGCCGCCATCTTCGGCCAGGCGACATGCGCGGCAATCGACGAGACATTGATGATACGGCCACCGCCACCCTGCGCGATCATCACCTTGACCACCGCGCGCGCCAGCAGGAATACCGCCTTGAGGTTGGTGTCGAGCATGTTGTCCCAGGCATCGGTATCGAGCTCGACAATGAACTGCTCTTCGATGACACCGGCGTTGTTGACCAGAATGTCGATCCGGCCAAAGCTGGCCAGCGTTGCATCGACCAGCGCCTGGATGCTGGTCGCGTCGCGCAGATCGCAACCGATGCCTTCGGTGCGTGCGCCGGTGCGCTCGGCGATCGCACGCGCGGTGGCTTCGCAGTCACTTTGCCGCCGCGACGCGATGACGACGCTCGCGCCCGCTTCCGCCAGTCCCTCGGCGATGCCGCGGCCAATGCCGGCCGCGGCTCCCGTCACGATCGCGACACGGCCGCCGAGGTCGAAGTAACGCAATTCGGCCACGGCGGCCTCCCCCGACCTAGCAGTTGAACACCGCCTGAGCGGCGCCGCCAAGGATCATGTCCATCTCTTCCTTGGTGAACTTGATGTTGGTCTGCGGGTTGCGAAACACTTCGATCCAGTCCTTGGTCGGCAGATAGAACGTCGGCAGCGGTGCATCGGTTGCGAACAGGATCTTGTGCGCGCCGGCCCAGTCGATCATGTCGCGCAACCAGTCGTAGAACTTGTGCGGATTGATCTTGTAGTCGAGCTGACGGATCGACAGATCCATGTAGCAGTTCGGCAGCGCGGCGCAGGCCAGCCGGCACTGCTCCCAGGATTCGAGGCCGGCGTGCGCCATGATCATCTTGACCTCGGGGAAATCCTCGGCCGCGGTGGCGATGAAGTTCGGCGAGCTGAGTTCCCAGTTGAACTCGAGACCGCCACTGTGGAACAGGATCGGCACGCCCCATTCGGCGCACTTCTCGTAAAGCGGATAGCACAGCCGATCACTCGGCTTGAACCCGGCCGCCGGCATCAGCTTGAAGCCCTTCATGCCCCACTCCTCGATCGCCTCGGTCGCCTGTTCCAGCGCGTCCGGACGGCGCGGATCGATCGCGCACAGTGGGATGAAACGGCCCGGATGCTCCTTTGCATAATCGGCCAGCAACTTGTTCTGCTGGCGGTTGGTCATGCGCGGCTCGCCAGTGACGCCGTAGGCCCAGTCGACCTGGAAGATTACCGCCTTGTCGATGCCGACATCGTTCATGTAGGCGATCTGCTTGGAGCCGTCCGGATCGACCCGCTTGCGGACCATCTCCACATAGTCTTCCGGCTTGATGTTGCTCTTGTGCGCGCGGTTGTACAGCGAAGCCGCCATCCGCGAGTTGTTGCCCAGGAAGCGGCTGCGAACGAAGCCGGGCCGGGTGAGGTGGACGTGTGCGTCGATGATCATGGACTGCTCTCCTCGATTGGATGACGTTGAAAATCGTCGTGGATGAATTGCTGTACCGCAGCCAGCGGCGTGCCGGGCAGGAACACCTGCCGCACACCCTGCGCCATCAATTCCGGCACCTGCTGTTTCGCGATGATGCCACCGACCACGACTCTGGTTCGCGCGGCACCGCGCTGGCGCAGCGCGGCGATGACCTTCGGCACCTGTACCATGTGATCGCCCGCCAGCAGGCTGAGGCCGACATAATCGGCGCGGTGCGCGACCACGGCATCGACCACCTGATCGATGGTGCGCCTGAGGCCGGTATAGACGACTGCCATGCCGGATTCGCGCAGTGTGTTCGCGACCAGGCGCGCGCCGCGATCGTGCCCGTCGAGTCCGACCTTGGCGATCACCACACGCGGCATGCGCGCCGAACCACAGCCGCAGGAATCAGAATTGGGTGGACACATTGAACTCTCCCCAGTGCTCGCGCATCACCGCGCATATTTCGCCGAGCGTGGCATAACTCTGTACCGCGCGGATCAGGCACGGCATGACGTTGTCACCATGTCGGATGACTTCGCCGACGTCCCGCAGTGCGGCCTGCACCGCCGTGGCATCGCGCTGGGCCTTGACCTCGGCGAGGCGTTGCCGCTGCTGCTGCTCGACGCGCTCGTCGAGGGCGAAATATTCCTGCTGTTCCTTATCCGACTCTTCTTCGCTGAATCGGTTCTGGCCGACGATCACCTGTTCGCCGCTGTCGATGCGCTGTTGCAGGCGGATGCTGGCCTTCTGCAACTCGGCGGCGATATAGCCACTCTCGATCGCGCGCAGCATGCCGCCCATCGCATCGATCTTGTCGAGGTATTCGGTGGTGCGGCGCGCGATCTCGTCGGTCAGCGATTCGACGTAGTACGAACCGGCAAGCGGATCGATGGTGTTACAGAGGTTGGTCTCGTGCGCCAGGATCTGCTGCGTGCGCAGCGCCAGCGTCGCGGCTTCCTCGGTGGGAATGGCATGACCCTCGTCCCAGCTCGCGGTGTGGATCGCCTGATGGCCGCCGAGCACCGCCATCAAGGCATGCAGCGCGATGCGCACGGTGTTGTTCAGCGGCTGTTGCGCCACCAGCGTCGAGCCACAGGAACCGCTGAAGGTGCGGAACAGACAGCTGCGCGGGTCCTTGGCCTGGAAGCGATCGCGCATGATGCGGGCGAACACCTTGCGCGCGGCGCGGAATTTGGCGACTTCCTCGAACAGATCGCGGTGGCAGCCGAGGCTGTAGGACATGCGTGAGGCGAATTCATCGACATCGAGGCCACGCGCCCGCGCCGCCTCGATGTAGGCAATCGCATCGGCCAGCGTGAACGCCAGTTCCTGAACCGCGTCGGCACCGGCTTCGCGGATGTGATAGCCGGCGATGCTCATCGTGTTCCACTTCGGCAGGTTGCGCGCGCAGTACTCGACCACGTCCATCGTCAGCTTCATGCTCGGTTCGAGCGGGAAGATGAAGCTGCCGCGAGCGATGAATTCCTTGAGGATGTCGTTCTGTGTCGTGCCGGACAATTTCCTGATCGGCACGCCCTGGCGCTCGCCGACTGCGACGTACATCGCCAGCAGGATCGTCGCCGGGGCATTGATCGTCATCGAGGTCGAGACCTGATCGAGCGGAATGCCACGGAAGATCGTCTCCATGTCGGCCAGCGTGTCGACTGCGACGCCGACCCGGCCCACCGCGCCTTCGGCCATCGGGTGATCGGAGTCGTAACCGGTCTGGGTCGGCAGGTCGAACGCGATCGACAGACCGCGCATGCCCTGGTCGAGCAGATGGCGGAAGCGCTGGTTGGTGTCCTCGGCGGTGCCGAAGCCGGCGTAGATGCGCATCGTCCACGGCCGGCCTCGGTACATCGACGGGTACACACCGCGCGTGTACGGATGTTCTCCGGGAAAACCGATCTCGTTCCGGTAATCGATGCCGGCAAGGTCGAGCGGGGTGTACAGCCGCTTCACCGGAAGGCCGCTGCCGGTCGTGAACTCGGCCTGCGTCTCGGGCGAATCGGCGAGCGCCGGTCCGAGCACCTCGTTCTCCCATCGCGCCAGCGCGGCGGTCAAATCATCCATCGTGGCTTGCTCCAAGAGTTGCCTGTGTCGTTACAACGGGATGTTGCCGTGCTTGCGGAAGGCACGGCCTGGTTCGCACTTGCCCTCCAGCATCGCCAACGCGGCATGCACCTGCCGGCGCGTGTCCGCGGGTGCGATCACCGCATCGACCACCTTGCGGCTGGCCGAGTGGTATGGGGTGAGATAGAAGTCCTGATATTCCTTGACCTTGGCGGCGAAGAAGGCATCGGCATCCGCGGCCTTCGCGATCTCGCGCCGGTACAGGATGCGGACCGCGGCTTCGGCGCCGACCATCTGCATCTCGGCCGCCGGCCAGGCGAGCACCTGATCGAAGCCGATCTCATGCACGCCCATCGCCGGAATGGATCCGCCGTAGAGCTTGCGCAGGATGACGATGACCTTCGGCACGCTCGCCTCGGTCCAGGCGTACAGCATCTTCGCGCCATGGCGGATGATGCCGGCATGTTCCTGTTTGACGCCGGGACGGAAGCCCGGGGTATCGGCGAGCGTCAACAACGGAACATTGAACGCATCACAGGTGCGGATGAAGCGCGCCGCCTTGTCCGCGGCATCCAGGTCGAGACAGCCACCGATGAACTGCGGGTTGTTGGCGACGACGCCGACGGCACGGCCGCCGATGCGCAGATAACCGACCACCATGTTGCGCGCGAAGGCGCCGTGGATCTCGAAGAACGCACCATCGTCGGCGATCGCACGGATCACCTTGCGCATGTCGTAGGGCTTGTTCGGCTCGATCGGCACGATGCTGGTCAGCTCGGTGAGCTGGCGTTCGACCGGATCAGCGGTCGTGCTGCGCGGCGGCTGTTCACGGTTGCTCTGCGGCAGATAGCCGAGCAACTCGCGGATGGTGGCAAGGCAATGCCGATCGTCATTGGCGGTGAGGTGCACCACGCCGGACTTGCCGGCATGAACGCGGGTGCCGCCAAGGTCCTCGAACGACACTTCCTCGCCGGTCACTTCCTTGATCACCGCCGGCCCGGTCAGGAACATCGCCGTGCCCTTGATTTGCAGGATGAAGTCGCACAGCGCCGGCGAATAGGCCCCGCCGCCGGAGGCGGTGCCCATGATCGCGGCGATCTGCGGCACGACGCCGGAGTTCAGCGCGTTCTGATAGAACATGCCGGTGACGCCGTAGACGTTATCCATGCCTTCCTGGATGCGCGCACCGCCGGAGGCATACAACCCAATCACCGGCGCCAGCATCTCGCGTGCGAGGCGCAGCATGTAATGAATCTTCTCGCCATGGACGCGGCCCATGGAGCCG
>JADLEV010000086.1 GCA_020845935.1 Gammaproteobacteria bacterium | reverse complement strand
TAGTCGTTGATGACGCAACCCGCCGAGCGCATCACGATCGTGCCAAGCAGAAACACGACCAGAACCTTCGGCTCCGGCCAGCCGGCCGCGGCGATCCACAGGGCCCAGAGCATCGGCCACAGCAGCAACAGGATGCCGATCGGTCGATGCAGACGCATCAGCCGCGCATAGCGCGACAGGCGGGTCCACAACGTGACCGGCGGTTGTTCAGACGGAACCATAGTCGAGCACTCCGCCGAGCCAACGCTTGATGATGCGATCACCGGCCGCCCGATCGGCATCGAGTTGCCGGCCCAACGCCGCGACCAGCGGCAGCAGCCCGCCGTCGGTGGCCAGATCGGCGATGCGATATTCGGCAACCCCGGTCTGGCGCGTGCCGAGCAGTTCGCCAGGCCCTCGCAATTCCAGATCGCGCTGGGCGATGACGAAGCCGTCGTTGGTCTCGCGCATGATTCGCAAGCGTTCGCGCGCCATCAGGCTGAGTGGCGGTCGATACAGCAGCACGCAATCGCTGCTGGTCGCGCCGCGGCCAACCCGGCCGCGCAACTGGTGCAGTTGCGACAGGCCGAGGCGTTCGGCATTGTCGATGATCATCAGGCTGGCGTTGGGCACGTCCACGCCAACCTCGATGACGGTCGTCGCGACCAACAGATCAAGCCGGTGCCCGGCAAAGTCCTGCATCACACGTTCCTTGTCACTGGCCTTCATCTGGCCGTGCACCAGCCCGATTCGCAGTTCGGGCAACGCCTCGGCAAGCTGCGTCGCGGTCACGCTCGCGGCCTGACAATCGATCAGTTCGGATTCCTCGACCAGTGGGCATACCCAGTAGATCTGGCGGCCGGCACGGCCGGCGTGGGCAATGCGCGCGACCACTTCATCCCGCCGTGCATCCGGCACGATGGCGGTGTTGACCGGCGTCCGGCCGGGCGGCAATTCGTCGATCACCGACAGATCGAGGTCGGCATAGGCGGTCATCGCCAGCGAGCGCGGGATCGGCGTCGCGGTCATGATGAGCTGATGCGGTAGACCATCGACGCCTCGGCCCTTGTCGCGCAGGGCCAACCTTTGATCGACACCGAAACGGTGTTGCTCATCGATGATCACCAGACCGAGACCGCGATAGGCGGCCTCTCCCTGAAACAGCACATGCGTGCCGACCGCGATACCGCCGCCAGCATTGAGCGCAGCCAGCGCCTCGGCACGCTGTTTGGCCGGCACTTTGCCGGCGAGCAGGACCACGGCGCGAGCGAGCGGTGCGAACCAGCGCGACAGCGTCGCGTAATGCTGTTCGGCGAGCAATTCGGTCGGCGCCATCAGCGCGACGCTGCGCCCGGCGGCGAGGACGCGGGCCGCGACGGCCGCGGCAACAATGGTCTTGCCGGAACCGACATCGCCCTGCAACAACCGCAACATTGGCCGCGGCTGCATCAGGTCGGCATCGATCTCGGCGAGCGCGCGCCGCTGCGCTCGGGTGAGTGCGAAGGGTAGTCCTGCCAACAGGCGGTCACGCAGCGTGTCATCGACCGCAATCGCCGGAGCACTCTCCTGTTTCACCGCGGCGCGGACCCGGCGCAGCGACAGATGGTGCGCGAGCAGTTCATCGAGGCAGAGCCGTTGTTGCGTGGGGTGACGGCGTTCGCCCAGCAACCTGGTGTCCGCGTCCGCCGGTGGCCGATGCACATAACGCAACGCAGTGGCGAGCATCGGCAGCGGATCCGCATCGTGGTGCGCCACCGCCAGCAGGCGATCGAGCGGGTCATCACGCAGCGTGAGGTCGGCAGCCATCGTCACCAGTGCCGCCTCGGTCAGTTTGCGCAGCAGGCCCTGGTGCAATCCTTCAGTACTCGGATAGATCGGCGTCAGCGTCGCGCTGGCACCGCGCACCGCGTCCGCCGCGAGGATTTCGTATTCGGGATGCACCAGTTCGAGCGCTTGCGGACCGTACCGTGCCTCGCCGAAACAGCGGATCCGCGCGCCGGTGATCAATTGCCGCTGTTGCAGCGCGGCGAAATGAAAGAACCGCAACAGCAGGGAACCGGTGCCATCGTCGACCTGCACCAGTAACGAACGGCGCCGGCCATGCTTGATTTGCGTGAGCTCTATCGTGCCTTCGATGACGGCTTCATTGCCGGCGCGCACCGTACCGATCGGCGTGACCTGGGTTCGGTCCTGGTAACGGCTTGGCAGATGGAACAGCAGATCGCCAATGGTCTTTATCCGCAGCCGTCGCAGGCGTTCCGCGGTTCGGGGACCGACGCCGGTCAAGCGCTCGATCGGTTCGGTCAGAGGATTCCCGGCCATGGGCATCCGTGCGCGGTGCGGCGCGATGGCCTCACGCGTCGAGCATCAATACCGCGTCGATCTCGACCTGGGCGCCGCGCGGCAGTGCGGCAACGCCGATGGCGGCGCGTGCCGGATACGGTGGCACGCAATGCTTCGCCATGACCTCGTTGACCAACGCGAAATGCGCGAGATCGACCAGATAGACATTCAGCTTGACGGCATCACGCAGGCTGCCGCCAGCCGCTGCGGCGACTGCTTGCAGATTCGCGAAGACTTGCTCGATATGGGTGCGCATGTCGCCGCTGACGAGTTCCATCGTCTGTGGCTGCAAGGGTATCTGGCCCGACAGGTACACGGTGTTGCCGTGCCGGATCGCCTGCGAATAGGTGCCGATCGCGGCCGGTGCTTGGTTGGTTGCTATGGGTGTCTTGGGCATGATTTCACTTCCATCATTTTCTGGTGACGCGCGCGACCGAGCGAATCGCACGGACGGTACGCAGGACATCCGCGAGCTGTTTGCGGTCATTGACGCTGATGACCAGCCGCATGTAGGAGTAGCGATCATCGCGCTCGCCGGTCTCGACTTCCTCGATGTTGGCGCCCTGGTCAGCGACCGCCGCGGCGACGGTTGCGAGAACGCCGCGCTGGTTGAGAATCTCCAGCATCAGCTCGACTCGAAACTCGCCGGAAACACCGTCCGCCCAGTTCACATCAATCCACTTGTCCGGGCTGTTGCGGAACTCCGCGACATTGGCACAGGCTTCACGGTGTACCACCAGACCGCGTCCGGCGGACAGGAAGCCAACGATGCGGTCGCCCGGAATCGGAAAACAGCATTTCGGGAACGTCACCGCCATGCCTTCGGTGCCTTC
>JADLEV010000085.1 GCA_020845935.1 Gammaproteobacteria bacterium | reverse complement strand
CTTCCAGACCAAGGTGGAGCCCAATGGCTTCAAGGGACAGATCGTCACCTTCGACCGGGAGTCCTGCCTGCTGTTCAAGGCCGAGCTGGACAAGCTGCTGCCGCCCGAGGCCACGGACATCGTGATGTCGGTGCAGGCATCGGACAAGAAAGATCACCCTGAGTACACGAAGTACGACCGTACGCGTGACGAAGAGGAACGGCTGCTCGATCGCTTCCGCGACCCGGCCGATCCGCTGAAGCTGATCATCGTCACGGCCAAGCTGCTGACCGGCTTCGATGCGCCCATCCTGCAGGCCATGTACCTGGACAAGCCGCTGCGCGACCACACGCTGCTGCAGGCCATCTGCCGGGTGAACCGAACCTACTCCGAGCAGAAGACCCACGGACTGATCGTCGACTACCTCGGCATCTTCGATGATGTGGCATCAGCGCTGGAATTCGACGACCAGAGCGTCAAGCAGGTGGTCAGCAACATCCAGGAGTTGAAGGACAAGCTGCCCGAAGCCATGCAGAAGTGCCTGGCATTCTTCGCCGGCTGCGACCGCCGCTTGCACGGCTACGAGGGCCTGATTGCCGCGCAGCAGTGCCTGCCCAACAACGAGGTCCGAGACAGCTTTGCCGCCGAGTACAGCGTGCTCAACAAGATCTGGGAGGCGCTATCCCCCGACACGGTTCTAGGCCCCTTCGAGAAGGACTACAAATGGTTGTCGCAGGTGTACCAATCGGTACAGCCCTCAAGCGGTCACGGCAAGCTGATTTGGCATTCCCTCGGCGCCAAGACCATCGAGCTCATTCATCAGAACGTGCATGTCGACGCCGTGCGGGACGATCTCGACACCTTGGTGCTAGATGCCGATCTGCTGGAGGCCGTGCTCTCGAACCCCGATCCAAAGAAGGCCAAGGAGATCGAGATCAAGCTCAAGCGCCGGCTGCGTGGGCACGCTGGCCATCCGAAGTTCAAGCAGTTATCCGAGCGTCTGGATGCGCTGAAGGACCGCTTTGAGTCCGGGCAGATCAATAGCGTCGAGTTCCTGAAGCAACTGCTGGAGATTGCCAAGGAGACGCTTCAAGCTGAAAAAGAGGTGCCGCCTGAGGAGGACGAAGATCGTGGCAAAGCGGCGCTGACGGAACTGTTCAATGAGGTGAAGACCGCTGAGACGCCGATCATGGTCGAACGTGTCGTGGCGGACATCGACGAGATCGTGCGCCTCGTTCGTTTCCCGGGCTGGCAAGGCACTCAGGCCGGCGAACGCGAGGTCAAGAAGGCCCTGCGCAAAGCCCTTTTCAAGTACAAGCTGCATGCGGATGAGGAACTGTTCGAGAAGGCCTACAGCTACATCCGGCAGTACTACTAGAGGGGGCCGGAATCGTGTCCGTCATGGACTGGTGCGCGTATCAGGATCTTGCCTCGATCAGCCCATTGCCTGACTTGCGCTGCTTGATCCGTGCGGTAAGCCTTTGGTGTGACACTGGCGCCGCGCTGCATTCATCGGGTTTGGACCAACTCGGCTGCGGTTTTGTGATGCCGCGCATGTGCGACGGTGGAATGGCGGGCCCCGGATGTTCTGGCCGTCCCTTGGCCGAAGGTGCTGTCACGCGACACACTAGCCTAAGGTGTCTGCCGGGAGGGTGCCTCCGCGATCCGGGTTATCCTTGCCGCTGCCGGGGTGGTCGCAGCATGCATAACACAGACCTTTCGAGTTGGCGTCACGATCATCGTTTCCATGCGGATCGCTTGGCCGCGGAGCGCGGTACGCGCATCGTCGCCCTGGTCACCGCGGTGACGATGGTGCTGGAGATTGCGACCGGCTGGTGGTTCAACTCGATGGCGTTGCTGGCGGATGGCTGGCACATGGGGTCGCATGTGCTAGCGATCGGGTTGTCGGCGCTGGCGTATGCGACGGCGCGCAATTATGCGAGTGACCCGCGGTTTGCGTTCGGCACCTGGAAGGTCGAGGTGCTGGGCGGTTTCGCCGGCGCGGTGCTGCTGGTGGGCGTCGCGTTGCTGATGATTGCCGGGTCAATCGAGCGACTGCTGGCGCCGCGCCCGATTCAGTACCAGGCGGCGATGGCCGTGGCGGCGCTCGGGTTGGCGGTCAATGTCCTTTGCGCACTGCTGCTCGATCGCGCCCGCGCCGAAGGTCATGCCGAGCCGCAGGCGTCTGCCCACGGCCATGGCCATGGTCATGCCGGGCATGACGATCTGAATCTGCGCTCCGCCTATCTGCATGTGCTCGCCGATGCCGCGACCTCGCTGCTGGCGATCGTCGCGCTCGCCGGCGGCTGGCTGTACGGCTGGTCCTGGCTCGATCCCGTGATGGGCATGGCCGGCGCGCTGCTGATCGGGTTCTGGGCCAAGGGTCTGCTCCTCGATACCGGCAAGGTGTTGCTCGATCGCGAAATGGACCATCCGGTCGTCGCCGAGATCCGCGCGGCGGTCGAGACCGGGCCGGAAGCGGGCGATACCCGCATTGCCGACCTGCACGTCTGGCGGGTCGGGCCGCGAGCCTACTCCTGCGCGCTGACCGTGGTGACGCATGACGCCACGTTGACGCCCAATGACGTTCGCCGCCAGCTCGCGGCGCACGAGGAGATCGTTCACTCGACCGTCGAGGTGCAGCTCTGCGCGGGTCCGGCAGCCGGAGGGTCCGAGCGCGGCACCATCGAGGCGGAGACCTGACGAGCGCGGTCAAAACGCGCACGCTCGGCGTCCATGCCCGTCAGTTCTTCGCTGGGCTGTGGCGTGCCCGCGGCCAGCGCAGCAACCACCGTGCGGCATCGTGCTACAGTCCGCGCCGGCACAAGCCATCGCTTCGATCGGAGGAAAATATTCCATGAGCTTCATCGCCGAGATTCCTTTTCGCGCTTACTGGTCCACGCCGTTCTGCAAGTGGCAGGGCGCGTTGCAGCATCTGCATCCGTTGCGCTTCAGCGCCTATATCGCGAAGCAGGAACTGGCGGCGCGCCACATTGCGCCGGAGCAGATCGACCACGCCGTGCTCGGTACCACGGTCATTTCGCATCATGCGTTTTTCGGGCTGCCCTGGGTCGCCTCGCTGGCGGGCCTCGGCCATGTCACCGGTCCGACCATCCTGCAGGCCTGCGCCACCGGCGCACGCTGCCTGCATGTCGCGGCATCGGAAATCCAGTCGGGGATGGCGAATGCTTCGCTGATCTTCACCACCGATCGCATCTCGAACGGTCCGCACATCTACTACCCGGAACCGGGCGCGCCCGGTGGCACCGGCACCCATGAAGACTGGGTGATGGACAACTTCTCGTTCGACCCCGCCGGCGGCAACAGCATGATCCAGACGGCGGAGAACGTCGCGCGCCGGTATGGCATCACCACCGCGGAACAGCACGAAATCGTGTTACGCCGCCATCAGCAGTACCTCGACGCGCTCGCCAACGATAAGGCGTTCCAGAAGAACTACATGCGCCTGCCGTTCGACGTGCCCCGGCCGAAGTTCGACAAGGTCGCGCAGACCATCGATGGCGATCAGGGGATCACCGCGAGTACCGCGGACGGTCTGGCGCGGCTGAAGCCGGTGCTGCCGGATGGCACGGTGACCTTTGGCGGCCAGACGCATCCGGCCGATGCCAATGCCGGACTGATCCTGGCGCGGCCGGAACAGGCCGCGGCGTTGAGCGCCGATCGCGCGGTGCGCATCCGCTTGCTGGGTTTCGGTCAGGCGCGCACCGAACTCGCGCACATGCCCATGGCGACCGTGCCGGCGGCACGGCGCGCGCTGGAAGTCGCCGGTCTGTCGATGCAACAGATCGACGCGGTGAAGACCCACAATCCGTTCGCGGTGAACGACATCTACTTCGCCCGCGAGACCGGCTTCGACGTCAACGCGATGAACAACTATGGCTGCTCCCTGATCTACGGTCACCCGCAGGCGCCGATGGGCACGCGCGCGGTGATCGAGTTGATCGAGGAACTGGCCTTGCGCGGCGGCGGGCGGGGTCTTTTCGTCGGCTGCGCCGCCGGTGATGGCGCGATGGCGGTGGTGCTGTCGGTGGAAGTCGGCGGCTGATCCGCAGCGAAGCGTCGCGTCGGATTCCAGCGTCGAGGTCCCGGCGCAACGCGGATTGAGGGCGCCGGCCGCCGTGATGCGGCCGGCCCCGACACCGTTACAGGCTGCGTTCGGTCTCCTGGCGCGGATTCGCGGCCGCGATGCTGCGCCGGACCCGAAGCAGCATCTCGCCGCTGTCGGTCATGACGCCGGCGATGATTTCCAGGCGGATCTCATCCAGCAGGTTGCGGCGCATCTGGCTCTGAACCGTCCGGTTCGTCGCGTGCGTGGCCGCCAGAATCGTGTGGACTTCGTTGGCGAATCCCTGCGCGATGGTCTCGGTCGCGGTTTGCGCGATGGTCGCATCGAGCCGCGTATCCTGCGCCGCATTCAGTCCTTGCCACAGTGCGTCCGTTCGTGGCTCGGCGATGATCAATGGGGCGTTGTTGAGTTCGTACGCGGTGGCCGCCGACGTGTCGGCGGCGTTGGCTATCGGGCTGCCGGCGATCAGCGCCAGCGTCGTCATCAGCGCTTTACGGTTCATGGCATGGGCTCCTTTTCTGCGGTTGGTCGGCGTATTCGGCCGCTTCGGGAGCAACTTTAGGTGGGTATTGCGTAAGGAAATGGAACGAAGCGTGAATCCTTCGTGAATGAATTACGCAGCGATTGTGACTCTGTGCACCGGGTCACGTTTCGGCACGCGGCCGGCGCTCGGTGGATTGCTACGGCGCCTTGTCCGGAGAACTCTCGCGCTCGACCAGCCAGCGCGTCAATTCGACAAACTCATCGACGCCACCCGCGGAGCGGCCGGTGACGCGATACTTGCCATTGATGACCAGCGTCGGCGTGCTTTCGACGCGGTAGGCCTTGATCAGCTTGTCGGCATTCTTGATGCGCGACTCGACCGCGAACGACTTCGCGGCCTGGATGAACTTGTCGGCGGCAACGCCGGTCGTGCGCTGATAGAACGCCGCGACCTGTTCCAGGGTCGGCGGTGGTTGCTTGAGGCGATCGGTGCCGCGCTCGACAATCGTCAGCTCGCCGTTCGACCAGATCGCCTGGAACATCGCGCCGTGCGCCTTGTCGGCGACGCCGAGGGCCTCGGCCGTGAGATACGCGCGCTGAAACAGCGGCCAGGATTCCGCGGCAATCCATGACGCGGGCAAGAATCGGACCTCGGCGTTGGCGGGCAGCGCCGCCTTGATCTTCTCCATCGTCGGATAAAACGTGTTGCAGGCCGGGCAGCCGTAGGAGAACACTTCGACGACCTCGATCTTGCCCGGCGCCACCTGGGTCGGCTGTACCGGACTGATCACGAAATAGTGCCTTCCTTCGACCCAGTCGGCGGCGGCTGTCGGGCCCGCCGGCAACAGCGCCGTCAACACGAGCAACAGGGGGGAAAGCATCGGGCGCATGGGGTGTCCTCGGCAGGTTTTCACTGAGTTTGATATGCCGCCGCATCATACGTTCCCGCGCCGTGCCGTGTCGATTCATCGTCGTTGACGCGCTGGACGATGGCCGGGTGCGGCGGCCTATACTGTCGTCCGGTCGAGCTAATCTTCGCGAGGGATCCCGATGAACAAACCGAGTGCCGGCATGCTGATCGCATCGCTCGCGCTTTGACCGTCGGCTCTGGCCGCAAGGCGCCAGCGCGTGCCGCGAGCAGGGCGATGGCCAAGGTCCCGGTCTCGGTGTTCATCATTGCGCGGGATGAGGCGGATCGGATCGGCACGACCATCCGCAGCGTCCGGGACTGGGCCGACGAAGTGGTGGTGGTCGACAGCGGCAGTCACGACCAGACCGTCACCGTCAGCCGAGATCTGGGCGCGACGACTCATTACCATGCCTGGGCCGGTTACGGGCCGCAGAAGGTCTATGCCGAAAGCCTGTGTCGCAACGCCTGGGTGCTCAATCTGGACGCCGATGAGGAAGCGACGCCGGAACTGGGCGCGGCGATCGTCAGGCTGTTCGAGCGTGGCGAGCCGCCGTGCTCCGGATATCTGATTCGCCTGGTGGAACTGTACGGTCCGGAGGCGCGGGATCGGCCCTGGTTGCCCAAGGTGCTGCGGCTGCGGCTCTACCGCAAGGATCGGGCCGGCTTTCGCGCCAGCGCCGTGCATGATTCGGTCGTCGTTCGGGAGGGGAGCACCGGTCGCATCGATGGCTTGATCCTGCATCGATCGTTTCGTTCCTGTCGCCATCGCGTGGCCAAGATGAACGACTATTCCGACGCCCAGGCCGAGGATCGCTTTCGCGCCGGAAGAAGACCGTCCGTTCCGGCGTTGCTGCTGACGGTACCGTTGGCATTCCTCAAGGCGTATGTCGTGCGGCGCGCGTTCCTCTACGGCGTCGACGGGATCACGATGAGCTGGATGTATGCCTTTCACCGCCTGTTGCGGCTGGCGAAAACCCGCGAGCGGTTCCGGCATGCAGCGCTGCAGCATCCCGACGCGAGCATGCCTCCGGGCGGTCCGACTCCGGCCGACGGCAATCGGTGGACCGCAGATGCTGAAGCAAGCGACGGCGAGCGGGGCGATGGGTAGCAGTCGCACTGATCGAAACGAGAATCCTGGCAGTTTCGGCCCGCTGCCTACCGTGCGCGCGCCCCGGTACCATCGCGGTCGCGCGTGCCTGTGAACCCCTTGACACGACGACGGTTCGACAGCGATAGGGATCGTCACCGCAACGCGGTTGCGTCATGGGTCGTCGCTTCCTGTCCACCCCCGGAGGAAAGCGGCCTTTTGGCGGCGGGCCTGATGGCCCGCCGTTTCTTCCTTGGCAACGTTTCCTACGTCGCGAGATCGATGATGGCCTGCTGCAGCGTATGCACCTGCGTTGCCGGGGACAGGTGCGCGTATCGCGCGGCGAACGCTTCGGCGTTGCGGCTGTAGTCGCGCTGGCGCAGCACGGCATCGAGCTTGGTTTCCAGCAGCGGATCGCGAACGACCGTCGCCAGACCGGCACCGAGCAGTTCCACGCAACGCGCCGTCAGATATTTTTCGAGCGTGTACGGCAACAGCAGCTGCGGTTTCCCGGCACGCAGCAAACCGGCCACGGTCGTCAGATTGCCATTCGTGATGGCGAGATCGCACTGCCGGGCCACGCTGCCGATGGCGATCGGCTCGGTCGAGTAATGCAGCTTTGGCGCGGTCGGTAGCGGCGCCCCCTGGCCCGCCATCCCCGGGCAATAGATCACCGCGGCCAGTTCGCGCTCGGTCAGCACCTGGAGCAGGCGCCGGGAATCTGGTGATGGTTGCAGGTAGGCAAACACCCTCGGGCCGGGGACCTCGGGCCATGACGGCTCGCTTCCGAATTCGTCAGGCGGAAAGGCGCCAATGAACTCGCGCTCGGTGCTGCCACGGAACTAGTCGAATTCCGGGAAGGTGTGCAGCAGCATGCGCTCGGTCAGGAACAGATCAGCCACGGTGTCGAGGGCCGGTGTATCACTCGGTCGGGACTGATTGAGGCGACCGAGCAGTTCCGTCTCGCGCCGCTGCAATGCGGCGGCATCGTGCGGCAGCCAGGCGCGGTACGGTGGCAGCGGACTCAGCTGCGGCGGATTGTAGAAGCTGTTGCCGCAGGCGATGGCCGGGATGCGGCAGCTGCGGTTCGCCAGCATCGCGGTCGGACTGAAATCGAACAGGATCGTGTCCGGCCGCTCCGCGGCGAGGATCCGTTGCCATTGCCGCACGCGCAAACTGGCCGCCGCGACATCGTGAAACGCGGTACCGAGCAGGATATCGACCAGCGATTCGAACCCGGGCCGAGGCGGCGATCGTGGTGGGTCGAGGCGCGGGATCGGCTCCAGTCGCACCGCGCTGGCGCCGTAGATGCGCTCGGCAAGGTCGAGCCGCTTGGCATAGAAGACGACCTCATCGCCAGCGGCGAGCAAGGTCTGGATCAGATCGCGGAACCGCAGCAGATGCCCGTAGTTGTCGCCCTGCTCCCAGGCGATCAGGATCCTTGCCACGCGCCGCTGCGTCCGCTGGGTCGCTCGGTCGACCGGCGTCGTGCGACAGTTATTTCGGCGTTGGGCGTACAGTCATGCAAATCGCGGGTGCGGCGCGGATCACTTTTTCCGCAACGCTGCCAAGCAGCAGATGCGGCAGGCCACTGCGACCGTGAGTGCCCATCACAGTGAGGTCGATCGCGTTGGTCTTGCAGTATTCAAGGATCTCGAAATACGGAGAGCCTTCGGTGATCGTCCGGACGATCTTCGCCGCCTGGCAGCTGGGCCCGGGCAGCGCGGAAAGGGTCTTCTCGGCGAGCTGGCGCGCTTCCGCATGCCATTCGACCGGCAGATACGCTTCGGCGGCACCGTAGGGCGCGATTGCGGTCATGTCCTGAATCACGTGCAGCAGATGCAGCTCGGCGCCGAACTTCTCGGTCATGCCGCAGGCGGCGGCAAGCGCGGCCGAACTCGCGTCGCTGAAATCGGTGGGATGCAACACACGCTTGATGGTGATCATGGCACTCACTCCTTCGCATTGACGGGTGCAGCGTATCATCGATCCCCGGCCGGTGATTGCCCCGTGATCCGTCTCAGTTTCCGGAGCATGGTGGCGCGCTGTCGCGGATCTGCCGGCGGTGTCATACTGCATGGCGCCGCCTGGTCCACAGCGACCTGAACCCGACCCGAACCCGATCAGATTCGCCGCCGATGCCCGACCCGAATTCCAGTCGCATGCTGTATTGGCTGGGCGCGGCGACACGGATCGAACCGCGCGAAGTCTGGCCGGCCATCGCGGCATTCCTGTTCATCTTCACGCTGATGGCCGCGTATTACGTGCTGCGTCCGGTGCGCGATGCGCTCGCCAGCGACTGGACCGATCTCGAGGTCGCGGCGCTGTGGAACATCAACTTTGTCGCCAGCACCGTGCTGGTGGCGGCCTATGGCTGGGCGGTCGGAAGGATCCCGTTCCGCTGGCTGGTGCCCGCGGTCTACGGCACGTTCGCGCTGAGCTTCCTCGCCTTCTTTGCTGGTGTCCAACTGGTCGGCAACCGCGACCTGGTGTATCGCGCGTTCTACGTCTGGGTCAGCGTGTTCGGCCTGTTTCACGTCTCCGTGTTCTGGAGTTACATGGCCGAGGTGTTTGCCAAGGAGCAGGCCAGGCGTCTGTTCGGCTTCATCGCCGCCGGTGCCAGCGCCGGTGCCATCACCGGTCCCGCGATCCCGGCCTTGCTCGGATCCGCGCTGGCACCGGAGCAGTTGCTGCTGCTGGCATCGCTGTTGCTGGTGCTGCCGCTGCCGGCCATCCTCGCGCTCGACCGGTTTCGCGCCAGCACCGGCAACCACGCCGCGGCAGCGAATCGAGCGGCCGCGCTCGGTGGTCATCCGTTCGCCGGCTTTCGCCTGTTGCTGACCAATCCGTTTCTGCTCGGCATCGGCGTGTTCATCATGCTGCACACGGCGATTGGCGCGTTCGTCTATTTCGAGCAGAAGAATCTGCTCGAGCCGTACCCGCTCGACGTGCGTACGAGGATCCTCGGCGCGCTCGATTGGGTGACCAACATCCTGTCGATTCTGGTCGGCCTGTTCGTGACGGGCCGGTTCACGCACCGGTTCGGCATGCCGGCGGCGCTGGCGTTGATTCCGGTGTGCGTCCTCGCCGGCCTTTTGCTGCTCGCGTTCCTGCCCCTGTTGCCGCTGCTGCTGGCGTTGCAGGTGGTGCGGCGCGTCGGCGAGTACGCGGTGCTGCGACCTGGCCGCGAGGCGATGTTCACCGTGGTCGATCGGGAAACGAGGTTCAAGGCGAAGCCGGTGATCGACGTCGTCGTCTATCGCGGCAGTGATGCCCTGAGTGGTGCCGGTTTCGCCGCGTTGACCGAATTCATCGGCCTCGCGCTCGGTCCGGTGGCGGCGATCGGTGCCGGCATCGCGGCCGTCTGGACGGCGCTCGCGGTACATCTCGGCCGCACCTTCGAGCGCGAGCACGGCTGTGTTTAGGCGCAAAAGCGCGGTACGTCAGTCATCCCTGCGGTCGATGACCTCACGGAGCCGGGCGATGGCCCACAGGCCGGGCAGCGCCACCGCGAACGCGATGACATAGAACACGACCCAATCCACGGCAGCGATGAGATAGCCGGCAACGGGGCCGATCAGGACCCGGCCGACCGATGCCAGCGCCGACAGCAAAGCGAACTGCGTGGCGCTGTAGCGCTTGTCACACAGAGCCATCAGCCAGGCGAGGAAGGCGGCGATGCCCATGCCGCTGGTGCAGTACTCGAACGCGATCACGGCAAACATCGCACCGTAGGATTTGCCGAGCGCCGCGAGCAGGGCAAAGCCGAGATTGCTCAGCGCCTGCAGCACGCCGAACAACAGCAAGGCACGATACAGCCGCAGCCGCACCATCAGCGCCCCGCCCAGCAAGGCTCCGGCGAGCAGCGCGGCGAGACCGACCGTCTTCGAGATGGCACCGACTTCGGTCAGGCTGAAGCCGAGCCCACGCAGCAGGAATGTGGTCTGGAACGACACCGTCATCGCATCGCCAAGCTTGAACAACACGATCGCGATCAGCACCGCACCGGCCCGGGGCCGGCGCAGAAATTCATGCCAGGGTTCGAGCACCGCCGCGCGCAGCGCCAGCGGCGCCACGGCAACGGCGGGCTCGCGGGCCAGCAGCGTCCCGGCAAGCCCGATGGTCATCGCCGCCGCCATGCACAGATAAGCGAGCGGGAAGCCGCCCTGGTCGGCGAGGATCAGCGCGAGCGGACCGGCAACCAGCATGGCCAGGCGATAACCACCGGTCCACAGCGCGGCGCCGAGACCACGTTCACGGGGCGACAATTGATCGGCGCGATAGGCATCGGCGGCGATGTCCTGGGTCGCGGACATGGCGGCGAGCAGCAGCGCGATGATGCCGATCTCGAGCAATTGCTGCGGCAGGCGCAACAGCGCCAACAGCACCAGCAGCAGCATCACGCCGAGTTGCGTCAGCAGCATCCAGCCACGGCGCCGACCGAGCCAGGGCGGCGCATAGCGATCGAGCAGCGGCGCCCACAACGGCTTGAGCAGATACGGCCAGCCGACCAGCCCGAACCAGCCGATCGTCTCGATCGAAATTCCGGTCGTGGTCAACCAGGCTTGCAGCGTCGTTTCGGTGAGCACCAGCGGCAGGCCGGAGGAGAAGCCGAGCAGCAGCATCAGGCCGAGCCGCGGCGACCGCCACGTGAGGAATGCTGGGGAGAGATGCGGGCTCGTGTCGCGCATGGCGTGCGGCGCAGTATATCGATCTCGCCCGCGTATAATTCCGGCCCGGGTTCCTGCTGCTGATTTCTTGTCAATGACGATGAACGTTGCCGTCCGACCCATTCAGGGCCGGCGCGACCTGCGTGCATTCTTGCGAGTGCCCTGGCCGATCTATGCCGGCGATCCCTGCTGGGTACCTCCGCTGCTGCTCGAACGCGCGCAGGCGCTTGCGCCTGGCAATCCATTTTTCGAACACGCCCGCTGGCAGGGATGGATCGCCTGGCGCGATGGCAAGCCGATCGGCCGCATCAGCGCGCAGATCGACGAGCTGCACCAGCAACGCTATGGCGACGCAACCGGCTACTTCGGCCTGTTCGAGTGTGGCGATGAGCCAGCGGTGGCCCAGGCGTTGTTCGCTGCCGCGTGCGGCTGGCTGCGCGAGCGTGGCATGCGCCGTGTCACCGGGCCGTTCAATCTCGGCATCAATCAGGAGATCGGTGTGCTGGTCGAAGGCTTCGACACGCCACCGAAAGTGATGATGGGCCATGCGCGACCCTATTACGACGCCTTGCTGCAAGGCTGCGGCCTGAGCAAGGCGGTCGATGTGCTGGCCTACGAGATCGAAACGCTGTTTCCGATTTCGAAGGCGATGAATGCGGTGCTGGAGCGCTACCGCAATCGCATCCGCGTGCGGCCGTTGCAGAAGCGCCGGCTCGATGCCGAGCTCGAGATCATGCGCGATATCTTCAACGACGCCTGGTCGAACAACTGGGGGTTCGTGCCGTTCACCGAGAAGGAATTTCGCGCGGCGGGTCACGAGATGCTGCTGTTGATTCCGCCGGACATGGTGCAGATCGCCGACCTGGACGGGACTCCGGCCGCCTTCATGGTGACGCTGCCGAATCTGAACGAAGCGATTGCCGATCTGGACGGCCGGCTGTTGCCGTTCGGTTGGCTGAAGTTGCTGTGGCGCCTCAAGGTGCGCTATCCGAGCAGCGGGCGGGTCGCGCTGATGGGTGTGCGCCAACCATTCCAGAACTCCCGCACCGGCGCGGCGCTGGCGTTCGCGGTCATCAATGCCAGCCGCGCGCCGGTTTCCGGGGCCGGCATCCGGACCGCCGAGATGTCGTGGATCCTCGAGGACAACAAGGGCATGCGCAGCATCATCGAATCGATCGGCGGCGTGGTCTCGAAGCGCTATCGCATGTATCAGGGGCCGCTGGCGTGACCGTGCTCGATCGCCTGCGCGCGATACGGCGCCGTCTGGTGCACGACGTCGGCAAGCGCCTGCTGCGCGCCGCCGGCGCCTTTCAGGCACGGCATTCGAAGATCCCGACGACGCCCTTCCTTGGCAACGACACGTTTCCCTGGATCGGCCGCATCGAGGCCGACTGGCGCGTGATCCGCGCCGAACTCGAACCCTTGCTGCGCCGGCCCGAGGACATTCCGAGCTTCCACCAGTTGTCGCCGGACCAACAGCGGATCTCGCGCGGCGACAACTGGAAGACCTATGCGTTTTACGTGATGACCCATCGCGTCGACGAGAACTGCGCCGCCTGTCCGGCCACCGCGCGGCTGCTCGATACGCTGCCGCATCTGCAAAACGCCTGGTTCTCGATCCTGGCACCGCGCTACCACATTCCACCTCATCATGGCCCGACGCGGGCATTCGTGCGCTGTCACCTCGGCCTCGTCGTCCCCAGGGATCGCGAACAGTGCTGGCTACGCGTCGCCGATCAGATCCGGCACTGGGACGAAGGCCGCTGCCTGCTGTTCGACGATACCTATGAACACGAGGTGCGCAACGATACCGACGAGGTTCGGGTCGTGCTGTTCCTCGATTTCGATCGGCCGATGGATGCGATCGGCACCTGGTTCAACCGGGTGCTGCTGCGGCTCATCCGTGCCAGCCATTACTTCAAGGATCCGATCCGCAACCTGGCGTTGTGGAACCGGCGCCTGCGGCGCGAGGCACAGCAGGCCACGTTCGAATGACGGCGCCGCGATTCACCGCACTGGTGCTCGCCGGACAGCGCGCCGGCGAGCGCAATCCGGTGGCGGCGTTCGGCGGGACGACGCACAAATGCGTCATACCCTTGCGCGGGCGGCCGATGATCGGCTGGGTGCTGAGCGCGCTGTTCGAATCCTCCTGGATCGACCGGGTGATCATCTCGATCGAGGTGCCGGAACTGCTTGCCGGGATCCCGGAAATCTTGCAGCAGCGTGCCGCCGGGCGGCTGCTGGTCGTACCGAGCGCCGGGCACCTCGGCGATAGCGTCGTCACCGCCTTGCGCGATCGCGGCGATGCCTATCCGGTGCTGGTCACGACCGCGGACAACGCGCTGCTGACGCCGGCGATGATCGATCACTTCTGCACGCAGGTGACGACGCGAGGGATCGACGCGGCGGTGGCGCTGGCGCCGTTCGAACTGGTGCGCGCGGCGCATCCCGGCAGCAAGGATCGATCGTCCTACCGGCTGCGCGACGGCGGCTATTCCAACTGCAATCTGTTCGGTCTCGGTTCGGCGCAGGCACTCGCCGGCGTGGAACTGTTTCGCGGCGGCGGTCAGTTCGGCAAGAAGCCGCGCCGCGTGCTTGGCGCGGTCGGGCCATGGCTCGGCTTGCGCTATCTGGCGCGGCTGGTCACGTTGCGTGGCCTCGAAAGGGGACTGTCACGCCGGTTTGGTGTGCACCTTGGTATCGTCGTGATGCCCTTTGCCGACGCACCGATCGACGTCGATGACGTCGCCTCGTATCACCGCGTCGAGCGGATCCTGGCGCAGCGCGCCGGGGATCGGGAAGAGGTCCAGCGACTCTGAGCGACTCGGAACAGGTCCGGCAAGGACTTGTGCAGAGGTGAACTAGTCGATGGCATCCGGATCGACGACGGTCCGGACCCGTTTGCCGCCGCTGGTGCGGTAGGTGCGGCGATCCAGCAGATATTCGATGTCCGCGCTCGAGATCGATTGCCCACCCTGCAGCAGCTGCGCGTCGCCGGCGAGGTTCAGGCGGTCGCGGGCACGATCGTATTCGATGCGCGAACTGCTGCCCTCGATCGGGTCGTCGTTCTTGAGTTGAATCCGGATCCGGGCCGGAGCCCCTTCGATAACGATGCGGTCCGGATTGTCGAGCGACCCTTCGAGCGTCGCGGCATCGGCCAGCACCGCCCAGTCCGGGGCGCTGATTTCGATATTGCCGCGGATATGAAACGTGTTGGCATGCTCGCCTTCCCAGGCTTCGGCGGCGTGAATCACGACCGTGTCGCGATCGGCGAGCCGCAGCCGATCGTCGGCACCGGTGGCGGCCATGGCAACGAGCAGCAGGGGGGAGAGCAGCGATAGCGGGCGCATCGGCAAATGGTTGATTTGGCCGGACAGGCCACCGATCATAACAAGCGATGCGCCGCGCCACCCAGTTTCTCCCGCTTCCTCGCGAATGCCCGCCGGGCCCGGTCGCCGCGGCATGATCATCGATCGCTATCTGACCCGGGAGGTGGCGTCGACCTTCATCGCCGTCAGCGCCGTGCTGGTGATCATCTTCGCCACGTTCAGCATGGGCCGGTTCCTGACCGATGCCGCGAGTGGTCTGCTGCGGCCAATCGAGGTGGCCGAACTGACCGCGCTGAAGGCCTTGATCGCGCTCGAGGTATTGCTGCCCATCGGGCTGTACTTCGGCCTCATCATCACGCTCGGCGCGTTGCACGGACATTCCGAACTGATCGCGCTGCAGGCCTGCGGCATTGGCGAGCGGCGCTTTCATCGCCCGGCGCTGCGCGTCGCGATGTTGCTGGCGGCGCTGGTCGCGCTACTGTCGACGCAGGTGCGACCGTGGGCCTATGCGCGGACCTACGGCGTGATCGCGGCGGCGGAGGCATCGTCCGAGATCAACCGAATCAAGGCCGGCGAATTCTATTTGTACGAGGGCGAGAACCGCGTCGTGTTCGTCAACGAGGTGGATGGTGACCAATTGCGCGGTGTGTTCATTCGCACCCGTACGGGCACCGATATCCAGGTGGTGTCGGCCGCGAACGGGCGAATCGAGCTGTACCACACGCCGGAGACGCATCGTCTCACCTTGAGCGACGCCCATATCCTCAAGCAGATCGACGGCGGCCCGGATTTTACCGGCATGTTCAACACCTTGACGCTGGCACTCGGCGTTGGCAAACCGGAAGACTCCGGTTATCACAGCAAGGCCAGAAGCACGCTCGACCTGGCGCATTCGAACCTGGCCGCCGACCGCGCCGAGTTTCAGTGGCGGTTGTCGACGCCGGTGTCAACCTTGCTGTTGGCGATGCTGGCGTTGCAACTGAGCCGCAACCAGCCGCGCGCCGGACGATTTGCGCGGTTGCCACAGGCGTTGGCGGTCTATGCCGTTTACTACAACCTGCTCGGCATCGCGCGGAACTGGATCGAGCAGCAGACGGTGGCTTACCTCTGGTGGGTGCCGGCACTGCTGGCAGTGATCCTGTTGTACCGGGCCGTTCCGGAATGGCGCGTGGCGCGGCGATGGGCATGAAGGCCGGTATCGCCGAGCGCTATCTGGCCAGGCACCTGTGGCAGGCGACTGCGGCGATGATGATCATTTTGCTCGCGCTGTTTTCGTTCGTGACGCTGGTCGACGAACTGGAAAATGTCGGCAAGGGCAGCTTCACCACGGTCAACGCGATTGCGGTCGTCGCCCTGACGACGCTGAAGCGCGCCATCGACCTGTTGCCGGTCGCAACCCTGCTCGGCACCGTGATGGGGCTCGGGACGATGGCGGGGCACCGCGAGATCATCGCGTTGCGGGCGGTTGGCTGGTCCCCGTGGCGGATTGCCCTGGCAACGCTGCGCGTCGCCGCGATCCTCGTGGGGCTGCTGCTCGCGGCGCAGCATCTGGTCGTCTCGAGCCTGGAACAGCGCGCCGCGGCGCTGCGTTCGCGCACGCTTGCCAGCACCGCAGTTGGCGTGGCGCGGCAGGAATTCTGGACCCGGACCGAACGTCAGATGGTGCGTGTGGGCGCGGTGGATCACGGCCGCGAACCGCAGGACATCGAAATCTACGAACTCGGTGATGACGGCCTGGTGCGGCGCATCACGCGCGCCGAAAGCGCCGATATTCTTGATGATACGCGCTGGCTGCTGCACGACGTGTTGGAAAGCGAGTTCTCGGATACCGAGGTCCGGCAAAGCGAGCGCGCGGCGTTGGAATGGCGCAGCTCGCTGTCGCCGAAGCAGCTCGGTGCCTTTCTGGTGCCATCGGAATCGCTGTCGATCATCGATTTGGCACGGTACATCCGCAAACTCGAGGAAAATGGCCTCAATACCCAGCGTTACCGAATCGCCCTGTGGCAGCAACTCGGCGCGCCGCTGGCGGTGATTGCGATGGCATTGCTCGGTTTACCGTTCGTGATGGGCTCCGTGCGTGGTTTCACCGCCGGCTTGCGGATCACGATCGGCGCCGGGATCGGCATCGTGTTCTATCTGGCCGAGCAGATCACCGGTCACCTGGCATTGATCGTGTCGTTGCCGGTGATCCCGTCCGCGCTGGCGCCGGAAGGCCTGGCGCTGCTGCTGGCCTTGTTCGGTCTGTGGCGCATCGCGACGCCGCGCGGAGCGCGTTGATGCCTTCGACCAGTCGCCAGATCGTGGCGCAAGCGCTGAGCGCCGCTCTGACCGACGATCCGCGGCTGCAGGCGATGCTGGATCTGCTGCATCGCCGCCACGGCGAGGCGATCGCGGCGATCCTGCTGTACGGCTCGTACCTGCGTGGGCAGCACGATGCCATGCTCGATTTCTATGTACTGCTCGATCGCTACACCGGCGCGCTGCCGAGTCGCTGGCAGGCGGCGGGCAACTGGTTGCTGCCGCCGAACGTCTACCATCTGCGCAGCGGCACTGGGGACGGCGATCCGGCGGCAGGCATGGCGAAATGCGCGACCGTGCGGCTGGATCAGTTTCGGCGTGGCATCGAACGCGGCTTTCACCCGTATTTCTGGGCGCGCTTCGCGCAGCCGTGCCGGCTGCTGTATGTACGCGATGAAGGTGTTCGCGAGCAGGTCATCGATTGCGTCCACGCGGCAGTCGCACGTTTCATCCGCCGGGCGTTGCCGCTGGTGCCGGAGCAGTTCGACGCCGCGGCCTTGTGGATTGCCGGGTTGCGGCACACCTATGCCAGCGAGTTGCGGGCGGAGCAGGCGAACCGGCCGCAGCAGCTCTATCGCGCGCAGGCGGCGCACTTCGATGCGCTGACCGCGGCGCTGCTGCCGGCGCTGGCGCCGCAGGTCGTGCCGCTGGTGGCTGGTAGCTACCAGCTGACGTTGCCGGCGACACGACGCGCCGCGGCAAAGCTTGGCTGGAGCGCGCGGCAGGTGCTTGGCAAAGTGCTGTCGGTCGCGCGGCTCATCAAGGGTGCCTTGACCTTTCATCAGCCGCTCGAGTACGTGCTGTGGAAAATCGAGCGGCACAGCGGCGTCGCCGCGGAACCGACCCCATTGCAGCGTCGCTTCCCGTTGTTGTTCGGCTGGATCCTGCTGTGGCGGATCCGCCGGCGCGGCGGCTTTCGCTGATCGTGGCGCGATGCTGAAACGCGTCGTCGGCAACGTCGCGCTGCTGCTCAGCGGCAAGGCGGCGGCGGGGCTGATGACCGCCGCTGCAATCGCGCTGATGGCGCGGGCGCTCGACCCGGCCGGCCTGGGCGTGCTCGCCTTGCTGCACGCCTACGTCATCACGCTGCGCGGGTTGCTGAACCTGCGGCTGGTGGAAAGCATCGTCCACTACGGCGTGTTGCTGCTCGATAACGGCGACCTGCCGGCGCTGCGGCGCCTGCTGCGCTTCACCGAGCGCACGGATCGGCTGACCTCGCTGATCGCGACCGTGCTCGGGGTTGCGCTGGCTCCGGTGCTCGGGCCGACGCTGGGTTGGCAACCGCAGCACAATCACCTGGCGATGTTGTACAGCGCGACCCTGCTGTTCTCCGCGAACAACGCAAGTCACGGCATGTTGCGCATCTGCGATCGGTTCGATCTGCTCGGCTGGTCGATGACGCTCGGGCCGCTGGTGCGGTTGCTTGGTTCGGCCGTCGCCTTCTTCCTGGCACCGAGCATCGACGCGTTCGCGCTGGCAATGGTCTTTGGCCTGACGACCGAGTTCGTGATCACCAACGTGTTCGGCGGCCATGTCCGACGGCGGCGGCTTGCGGCGGTATCGGCGGACGAGCCGGAGACGCCGCCGTCGGTGCGCGAGCAGTTTCCGGATCTGCCGCGCTTCGTCGCCGTGGTCTATGCCCAGAACACGCTCGACATGTTGCCGAAGCAGGTTTCGACCTTGCTCGCCGGGGTGTTGCTCGGCCCGGCCGGCGCAGCGCTGTTTCAGATCGCGCGGGAGTTCGCGAATGTGCTGGCGAAGCCGGTGGTGATGCTGCGCCAGGCCGTGTTTCCGGATCTGACGCGGCTGTGGCAACGCGATGAACACGGTTTCCGCCGCCTGTATCTGCGGCTCACGGCACTGCTGGGGATCCCGGCCTTGCTTCTGGTCGTGGTGACCTGGCTCCTGGCCGGTGTCGGCTTGCGCCATTTGCTCGGGCCCGACTACGAAGTCGCCGCCGACCTGATGACGCTGCTCATGTTGGCATCGGCGATCGAACTGATGGCGGCGACGATGCGCCCGGCGGGTTATGCGGTCAACAAGGCGATCGAGATGCTGTGGATCCAGGTATTTGCGATGGCACTGTATGTCGCGCTGTTTCTCAGCGTGACGCCGCTGCTCGGTCTCGAGGGTCCCGGGGTCGCCGCCTGCGTGGCTACGGTGCTCGGGTTCGCCGGCACCGCGCGTGTCGTCGGCGCGGCAGTCAATGCGCGGCTGCGCCAATACCCGCCGGGGTCATGAAGTCGCGGTAACCGACTGCGCCGCTGCTGCGCGAAACGCCTGCAGCACGGTATCGATCTGAGCATCGGTATGCGCAGCGGTGACGCTGCAACGCACCAGGCTGCCGCCGTCGGGCGTCGCCGGAGGCAGCATCAAATTTGTATAGACGCCGGCCGCGAGCAGCCGTTGCCAGAAGTGCAGCGCGGCATCGCGTTCCCCCATCCTTACCGCGATGACCGGACTCGCGGCGGCACCCAGGGTGAACCCCTGGGCAGTCAGCCCTTCGTGCAGGCGCTGGGCGTTGCGCCACAGTTGCGTGCGCAATTGCGGCCGCGCGCCGATCTGGCGCAGCGCAGCGCGCGTGGTGGCGATGACCGACGGGCAGGGTGAAGCGGTGAAGATGTACGGCCGGCTGGCATAGCGGAACAACGGCAGCTCATCGTGGCGACTGACGCAGAAGCCGCCGATCGAGCCAAGGCTCTTGCTGAATGTGCCGACGATGAAATCGACCCGATCGAGCAAGCCGAGCTGCTCGGCGAGGCCACCCCCCTTGTTGCCGAACACACCAAAGGAATGCGCCTCATCGACGAACAGGCAGGCGCCGAATTCGTCGCGGACAGAGGCAAAATCCGCCAGCGGCGCAATGTCACCGAGCACGCTGTAAAGCCCCTCGACGACGATCAGCGTGCGATTCGCCTGGGCACCGAGCCGCCGCATCCGCTTGCGCAGACTGTCGGCATCGTTGTGTTTGAAACGATAGATTTCGGCGCCGGTCATCCGGCAGCCGTCGTACAGGCTCGCGTGCGCGTCGCCGTCGAGCAGCACGGCATCGCCCGGGCCGAGCAATGCCGCGAGACAGCCGAGGTTCGCCGCATAGCCGGTCGAGAACACCATGCCGTGCGGATAACCGAAGAATGCCGCCAGTTCCTGCTCCAGCAGGCAATGTTCGAGATAGGTGCCATTCGCCATCCGCGAGCCGGTGGTGCCGGTGCCGGAACGGGTCAGCGCGGTGCGGCCGGCCTCGATGCAGTCCGGGTCGAAGGTCAGGCCAAGATAATTGTTGGTGCCGACCAGCAGCGTCCGTCGGCCGTTAATCAGCGCTTCGGTCGGTGACAGGATCTGGTCGATGACGATGGCCGTCGGGCTGACACCGTCACGCTGCAAGGCATCGCGGATCGCGGTGGTGGCGGTGAACTTGTCGAGCAGCTTCATGCGGGGCGATCCTGTGTCAGTCGAGCGACGACCGCGGCCAGTTCGGCAACGGTGTGGATATCGGACAGGGAATCGATGTCGATGGCGATGTCGAAGGCGTCCTCGACTTCAACGACAAACTCCAGGACGCGTACCGATTCGAGCGTCAGATCCTTGATGAAATTGGTTGTCGCAGTCAGGTTCGCATCGGCGTTGGCGTAATGCCGCAGGATTGCGAGCAGTTGCTGTTCAATCGCTGTGTGTGCCGACATGCGTCCGATGGTCTCCCGGTCCCGGTTCAAACAATTGTCTTGCGCCGCTCCGCAGATCGATCGTCGCGGACCAGCCGGTGATTGCCGAAAACGACGCATTATCGCAAAGCCAGGACGGCTGACAAAGCTCCCGAACCTTGCCTGGGGTCAACATCGGGCGATAGCGAAAGATTCGCGCGCCGGCGAGATTGGCCGCCGCCGCCAGGTGCAACAACCCGGGCGGGACACGGATCGTGGTTGCGGCTCGGCTCGTCACCGCCCCGATGATCGCCGGCCAGTCGTATCCGGCCGGGGTACCGTCGTCGATGGCGAAGGTCTGGCTGCGACAGGCATCGCAATGCCCGAGCCAGGCGAGTACGGCATCGGCGAGGTCGCTGACATGCAGCAGTGACAGGCGCTGCGTCACCGGGCCGACCAGCGGCGCAAGGCCGCGTCGGATCGCGCGCAGCAGCGGCAGCAGCTCGCGATCTCCCGGGCCATAGATCGCGGGCGGGCGCAGGATCGTCCAGGGCAGCCGGGGAAATCGTTCGAGCGTGCGCTCGCCCTGGTGCTTGCTCTGCGCATACCACGACAGCTCCGGGCGCGATGCCGCGAGTGAGGACAGCAACAGGAAGGCGGGCGGCTGCGGTTGGCTCGATGCCGCTTGCAACATCCGCTCGACGCCATGGACGTTCGCTTCAAGGAAGTCGGCGAGACGGGCACCTCGAACGCTGCCGGCGCAATAGACGATGGCGGTCGCATCGCCGCAGACCTGCGCCAGGTGCCCGTGGTCGGCAAGCCCGATTGATACAGCGTCACAGCGGGGATCGATTCGATGCGCATTGGCCGAGCCCGGACGAACCAGGACGCGTACCTTGAAGTTGGCGGCCAGCAACCGCTGTTGCAGGTGTTGGCCGACGAACCCAGTACCTCCGGTCAGGACGATGACCGGGGACTGACCGGGTGGTGCGACTATCCGGCTAATACTTCGGCCCAGTCGCCACCGGTCGCCGACAACCGATCCAGGAAATCCTGTTTCGCCTTCGAACGCGACAGCTTGCCGGATGAGGTTCGCGGCAGCGTGCGTGACTGCACCAGATCGACGAAGCAGTTGACGCCGAAATACTCGCGCACCTTGGCGGTCAGTTCCTCAACCAACTCCTTGCTCTTGGCCGGGCTCCGCTCCTTGGATTCGACCACGAGCACGACCTGATCTTCACCATGGTCATCACTGACGGCGAACGCGGATACATTGCCGAAGCGCACGCCCGGCAATTGCTCGGCGATGTATTCGAGATCGTGCGGCCAGATGTTGCGGCCCTTGATGATGATGACGTCCTTGCTGCGCGAGGTGACGACGACGTTGTCGCCGACGCGGTAGCCGATGTCTCCGGTGTCGAGCCAGCCATCTGCCGACAGGACCTCGCGGGTCGCCTCGGGATCGTTGAAGTACTCGCGCATGATGCTCGGGCCGCGCAGCAGTATCCGGCCGCACTGCCGATCGGGCAGCACCATGCCATTCTCGTCGCGGATCGAAAGTTCGTAGCTCGGCATGATCGTGCCGCAATCGACGAACGCCAGTTCGTTGCTGCTGCCCTTGGCTTCGTCATCCAGTATCACCGCCCGACCATGCTCCGCCATCTGCTGCTTGTCCACGAATTCAACGTGGAGGCCGGTATCGATCGGCGCGAAGCTGATCGCGAGCGCACATTCCGCCATGCCATAGCAGGCAACGAAGGCCTGTGGATTGAAGTTGGCAGAGGCAAGTACATGCGCGAACTGCCGCAGCGGCTCCGGGTTGATACGTTCCGCCCCGACGCAGGCGACGCGCCAGGAGCTCAGATCGAAGCGATCGTTATCGGAAACGCGCAAGCGCTTGGCGCAGAGGGCATAGCCGAAGGGTGGACTGGTCGAGATCGTGCCCTTGTTTTCCGACATGACCTTCAGCCACAGCCGCGGCCGCATCGCGAAGGTCCGGGGGCTGATGTAATCCGCCGAGAGTTGACTCGCGACCGGCAGCAGGACGAAGCCGACGAGACCCATGTCGTGATACAGCGGCAACCAGCCAACGACGCGATCGTTGTGAGTGATGCGCAGGTGCTGGGCAATTTCCGCCAGGTTGGTCAACACCGAGCGTTGCGTTATGACTACGCCACGCGGGAATCGGGTACTGCCCGACGTGTACTGGAGGTAAGCCGGTTCTTCGGTAGTCAGCGGATGCAGTGCGAGATCCGGTTCGGCGAGCGAATCGAAATCCTCGGGACCGCCAACCTTCAGCAGGCGCAACGGTGCCGCAGCTTCCTTGAGAAAACTGCTGTGGGATTCCGGCGCCACGGCGATCGTCGCGGTGCAACTCGACAGCATCCGGCGCAACTGTTCGACATAGGCATTGCGGGCGCCAATCTGATAGCTGGCTGGCAGTGCGACGGGAATCAGTCCGGCGTATTGGCAGGCGAAGAAGAACCGGTGAAACATCGGTTCCGTCTCCGCAATGATTGCGACTCGATCACCGCGCTCGCAACCCAGGCCGAGCAACTGCCGCGCGAGTTTCTGCGCCTCGTCACGCAGTTGCCGGTAACTCAATACGGCAGAAAGCTCGCCACGGCCATCATAGAAGTTGTATCCGGTCGCCCCATTCGCTGCATATTCCAGGGCTTCGATCAGATTGGAAAATTCTTCGATCCGCGGCGGCAACTCATGATTAAGTCCGGTTGGTTTAATCATAACGATCTGTTTTCGTCCCGCACAAAAAGGTTCAGTCATCTACGTCTCGGGGAATAGCTGCACGTGCCCGTTGGCGGCGTTGCTCGCAGGCTGCCCAACTATTCCTTTACTGTCTGATATTTCTCGCCAGTTGCACGCCGCGCACCTCGCGCTGCGGTCGCCATGACACTATCTTTTTTTAAGTCCCCGGGCCTGACGGCTGGCAAATTATACACAATTCATACACTTACGCTAGAAATTAATATCTGGCCGTAGCGTGCTGTTGCGTCTTCAGCGCGGTATCCTCGGCGAGCCGAAGCGGGCAGCAAGCCGACCGGTTACCAACACCATCCGCGGACTGCCGAAGACTGAAACAGGATCGCCGCATCCTGCTGTCTCCGATCGCCGGGCCGGGGCCAAAAATGGCTGGTAACCCGTTGAAACGACGGCCTGTTCCAGTTGCGCTGATGCCGAACGTCACGACCGCCCCCCTGCATTCGATCGCCGCTGAAAACGGGGGTTATGGGCGGCGGCAGCATAGCTCAATCCGTGTCAATCGAAAATGTTCCGGCACAGATGAAGCGCTCCTGCCGTGCCGTCGGGCATCATCATTCTGCTGGTCTGTGGTATCAAAGGAACAGATCCGTCGCGATTTCAACGTGGCGCGCGCCGGCACGAACCTGTTCGGCCCAGCAGCAGGCGTCCATAGCGACTCGGGCGGCGTGCCACGACAGCGCGGCGCGCAGGCGGCATTGCAGCGTCGACGTATCGGTCGCATGCAGGTAGAGATCCATGCCGCACCAGCTGGTAACCAGGATGCCGGTGAACTGCAGGTAGGCGTAGGCTCCTGCCTGTGCATCGGCAGGTCGTTCGCGAACCGCGCGCAGCAGTTCGTCACTGAGCTTCCGGAATTCGTCGATCAGCTTGGGCAACACTTCGGCATACGGGTGATCCGTGCCGGCGGCGGCGATGCTCCGGCCGATCTCCTCGATAAGCGACGCGGCGGCGGAACCATTCCCGGCGGCCAGCTTGCGCATCACGAGGTCAAGCGACTGGATACCGCTCGTGCCTTCGAAGATTGCGGCGATACGGATGTCGCGCGCGATCCGTTCAACTGGGTGATCGCGTGTGTATCCGGCGCCGCCCAACACCTGAATCGCCTGGCTCGCGACCGCGAATCCTGTCTCCGCAGCCCAGGTCTTTGCCACTGGCAACAGGAAATCGGCGAGCTGGTGATAGCGGGCGGCGGCATCGTTGCTCGCGACCTGGTGGCGATCGAGCAGCCAGGCGATCCGAAACACCAGGGCACGCGTCGTTTCCGTGCGGGCATACATTTCCAGCAGCATCCGCTTCACATCGATATGTTCGATGATTGCGAGCGGTGCTTGCTCGGGCGGGCCGCCCTGCAATCGTTCGGTGGCATAGGCGCGTGCCCAGGCCGTGGCCGCGGCTGCGGTGGCGACGCCTTGCACGGCAACGCCGAGCCGCATCGAGTTGACCATCGTGAACATCGCGGCGAGACCGCGTCCCGGTTCTCCCAGCAGGACTGCCTCGGCGCCGTCGTACTGCATCACGCAGGTTGGCGATGCATGCAAGCCCATCTTGTGTTCGAGGCCGGCAACGGTGACGCCGTTCGGACCGAGCAGACGGCCCTGGTCATCCATGCGTTGTGAACCCATCGCGAACAAGCCGAGTCCCCGGGTTCCGGGCTCGCCGCCGGGCATGCGCGCGAGCACCATGTGGATAATCTGCTCGGTCAGGTCATGACCGCCGTAGGAAATCCAGCACTTGCTACCGAAGATTCTCCAGCGCCCGGCACCGGCCGGTTCCGCGCGCGTTCGGATCCGCCCAACGTCGGAGCCGGCTTGCGGTTCGCTGATGGATATGGTCGAGGCCCATGCCCCATTGACGACATTGTCGATGCAGGTCGGCGGCAGGCGGCCAGCGCCATGGGCCAGCAGCAACCGCGCAGCACCGCGTTGGCCGGTCTGCAACATGCCGAAGCTGAGGTTGGCGCCATCGCACAGTTCCTGATACCCGTTCAGAACCACGCGCGGAAAGCCAAGTCCACCCTGCGTGGTGGGAAGATCGAGCAGCACGGCGCCGGATTCCTGCCAGATGCGAAAGGCGCGATCGGTGCCGCGCGGCAGTTTGACCAGGCCATCCTGCAGGACGCAGCCGGCGTAGTCGCCGAAGCGCGCCAGCGGTGTGAGCTCCTGTTCGGCAAAGGCCGCTGCCTGTTCCAGCACCTGATCAATCGAGGTTCGATCGACGTGGGCGTACAGTTCCGTCCCGAGCAGCTCATCGATCCGGCCGATGGCGGCAAGCTGGAAACGAATGGCTGCGAGTTGTTCGTCCTGGACGCTCATGCCTGTTGCTCAAACACACGGTCGCAGAATGCCACGAGATCCGCATCGAATCGCTGCTGCTGTTCGATGAACGGCAGGTGGCCGCAACCGGCATAGCGCTCGACGCGCACGTCCGTCAGGTGCGTCGCGAGCCGATCGGTCGCCGCCGGATTGATGATCCGATCCTCGTCACCGTGGATGATCAACACCGGTACCGATACCGCCGCCAACTCATCGGGCGGCACCGCCGCCCGTTGGCGGATGCCGATGCGCGCGCTCAGGCTGGCCATGCAGTTGAATGCCACGAATTCGATCAGGTCTGCCGGCGCCAGTGGCGTTGCCGAGCAATTGCGGACAAAACGCACGGTGGCGGCGATGTTGGCTTCGATATCTTCCGAGCACAGGCCGGCCACTTCGTCCGCAAGGCCGGGGCCGACATCGGCCGGCGTGGCCCGGCCGGCGACGAACACGATCGCGGCCAGGCCGCGATCGCCATGAAAATGGAGGTAGTCGCGGACGACCTCGACGCCAAACGACCATGCGATTAGCACGGGTCGCGCCAGCGCGCTCTGCTCGAGCATGGCCCGCAGGTCGTCGGCCCAGATTCGCCGCGATGCATATCCCGCCAGGTCGGCCGGTTTGTCGGACAGACCGTGTCCTCGCAGGTCATAGGCGATCAGATGAAAGCGTCGCGCCAGATCGCCGCAAAGCTGTCGCTTCCAGCACAACCTGCTCTGGGAAAAGCCATGGACGAAAACGAGCGCCGGAGCGCCTGCGACGCCGTATTCGCTGGCAGCCAGGCGCACACCGCCACTGCCGCTGCATCGGAAATCCCGTTTCATCTGTGTCCGCTGTTACCGTACCAGGGGTTGATCAATGGCTTGCCAAGGATGACCGCGTCCTTGTTGAGGAAGTCCTGCTGTGTCGGAGCTTCCGTGCGGCAGTTTATCAGGATGATGATTATCACCCAGCAGGCCATGGAATCGGCTTGGGCACATCGGACACGGCTGATTCTGATGCATGCGGGGACCACGCGTGCCGGCGATTCCGGTGGCCGCGCGGGGTGCGGCGCGGACCAATCTCTATGATAGGTTAGGCAGGCAGCAAAGGGCGGAGGTAAACGCCATGTTTGTTTCCTTCACTGACCGGATTGGATATCGGATCCCGCTCCTCAACATCGCTTTTGTCTGCCTGTTCGGGCAGTCCGCCGCGGCCGCGACTGACGGAGTCACGGCTGAGCCGGCGAATGCTGTGGCGACCGGCACGGTGGTCGACGTCCAAGCCCCGGCCCCGGACCCTCGCAGGGAAATCGTCTGCGAGCGTTGGTCGCAACTTCCCTCGCGCATCATTTCGCAGCGCTGCTACGTGAAATACACCGGCAAAGATAGCGCGGAGTGGGTGGATGACGGCCTGACCAGCCTGTTGACTCGAGAGGAAATCGAGCGCTGGAGTGAAATCCGGGAACAGCAGGAACAATATGAGGAACGCCAGAAAGAGTTGCAGCGAATTTACGAGCGCTGCCTGACTCTGGGTCAATGCTGACCAATGATTGCCCCTGGCCCCGCGCCCGGTGAGTTGCAGAAAAAAGCCCGGTCAGGAAACCGGGCTCCGGAACACGGGGTGAGCTGACCGCCCGACATGCGCCGTCGTGGCGCATGTCGGGGGGCGAACCGTCTAGAACTGCGTGCGGATACCGAACCGGTAGGTTCGGCCCATCGTGTCGAAGTACATCGCATTGGTGCCACCGACTCCCGAACCGCCAAAGCTGCCACCGGTCCACGGCGGTGTGAGGTCGAACAGATTGGTCACGTTGAGGAACAGATTGGCACGTTCCAGTTTCGGCACCCGTACGTTGTAGCTCAGGTTGAGGTCCGTCTGCACGTAGTTTGGCGTGTGGTTGTCATCGACGGTGTTCGCATACGCGCTGAAGAGACCCGCATCGGCATTGAGCGCATCGAGGTATCCCGGGTCGCTCGGATCAATGCGGGTCGCCGAGATCAACGACTTGTGCGTGTAGCGGAAGTTGGCCGTGACATTCAGCGGCCCGGTGTTGTACCCCACCATCAGGGTACCGCGCCAGCGCGGTCCGGATTGGTAGTTCGGCAGGAAGCCGCCGCCGCCAATCACGCCTCGCCGTTGCACCGTCGACGCGCCGACCGTCGCGCCAGTTGGCGCGAGAACATCCAGCGTATGCGTTGCGCTGACCCGGAAGTTCAGCGTGCCGCGCCAGCCCAGCAGGGTTTCGAGGTTGAGGTAATGACTGATCTCGAAGTCGATACCGCGCTGTACCTGCT
>JADLEV010000084.1 GCA_020845935.1 Gammaproteobacteria bacterium | reverse complement strand
GCGCCGATCCGGGTCCACCGTAAAAGTCTGCGGATTGTTCATGTGCTCGTATGCCAGTTCGGCGACGCGCAGGCCAAGCGTCGCCGAGAACAGCATGCTCAAGCGTTGCTCGGGCGGTGGCATGCGGCGCAGCAGATAGCGAATGTCTTTGATGAAGCCAAGGTCAAACATACGGTCGGCTTCGTCGACCACGGCGACTGCAACGGTGGTTAAAGAAAAGATGTGTTGCTTGTAGTAATCGATCATCCGTCCCGGCGTACCGATCAGAATGTCGATGCCCGCTGTGAGTTGCATCCGCTGCTTCTCATAATCGACGCCGCCGTAAACCAGACCAAGCCGAAGGCCCGTATGGCGCAAGAGGATCGTCGCATCATGGTGTATCTGGATGGCGAGCTCACGGGTCGGTGCCAAAATGACTGCCCGCGGATCAGTGGTCGATGAGTTCATCTGACGGGCGTTGCGCAACAAATAATTGCCGGTAGCGAGCAAAAACGCCGCCGTCTTACCCGTGCCTGTTTGCGCTTGACCAAGAACATCCTTGCCCTCTAGCAGCAGCGGCAGCGTGCTGGCTTGAATCCTGGTGCAAAGGGTCATGCCGGCATCACGTAGACCATCGAGCAGCGTCGGGTCGAGTGGCAGCGATTCAAAGCGGACAGCCGAAAGCAGAGAGCCTTCCATGATCAGATATCACACCTTAGTGGATGGCTGCGAAAAGTATCGTGACGCGGATATCGCTTAGAAGAATGCAAGGGTTCGCAGACTTGCATTAACACCTGGGTTCGGCCGAAAATGCGCGCGTTGAAACCCCTAAGGACACGCTTCCCATGGCCAATATTGCTCACGTGACTGATGATTCTTTCGATACCGACGTATTGCGGTCGGACAAACCAGTACTGGTAGATTATTGGGCCGAATGGTGCGGCCCCTGCAAAATGATAGCACCTATTCTAGACGAGGTATCGACCGCATATACCGACCGCATCAGGATCGTGAAGCTTGATGTCGACAAGAACCGTACGACATCGGTGAAGTACGACATCCGTGGAGTTCCGACCCTGATGCTGTTCAAAGAGGGCGCCGAGGTTGCGCGTCATATCGGTGCATTGTCGAAGTCTCAGCTGACGGCGTTTATCGACGGCAACATCTGATCCCTACGCACCCCGCGTCCAGCATCCCGCGGTGTTCCGGCTCAGTCCGGAAAGGCGGCTGGACGCGGTAAATACCGCGTGCTATGGTTTCCAGCGGTAGGCATCTGTAGCCAGTCCGCACTTATCTCCAAGTACCCTTTACCAAGCTGTATCCCAAGCGTTGCCGCGCGCGTGCGCAGCCGTTATCCCCGGGAACAAGACAACGATGAACCTGACTGAATTGAAGCAAAAACCCGCTTCCGAGCTGGTCGAACTGGCCGAAAGCCTTGGTCTCGAGAACGTCAATCGGTCGCGCAAGCAGGACGTCATATTCGGCATCCTGAAAGCGCACGCGAAGAAGGGCGAAGATATCTCCGGCGATGGTGTGCTCGAGATCCTGCAGGATGGATTCGGCTTTCTGCGTTCGGCCGATTGCTCCTACCTCGCCGGTCCCGATGATATCTATGTCTCCCCAAGCCAGATTCGGCGCTTCAGTCTGCGCACCGGGGACACCATTCATGGCAAGATCCGACCACCCAAGGACGGCGAACGCTATTTCGCGCTGCTCAAGGTCAATGAGATCAATTTCGAGCCGCCGGAGAAGGCGAAACACAAGGTCCTGTTCGAGAACTTGACGCCGCTCTTTCCGCAGGAGCGCTTAAATCTGGAGCTTGGCAACGGCAGTACTGAGGACCTGACACCTCGGGTCATCGATCTGATAGCCCCCATCGGAAAAGGCCAGCGAGGCCTGATTGTGTCCCCGCCGAAGGCCGGCAAGACGATGATGCTGCAAAGCATCGCGCGCTCGATCGAGCACAATCACCCGGAGTGTTATTTGATTGTGTTGCTGGTCGATGAGCGTCCGGAGGAAGTGACTGAGATGCAGCGCTCGGTTCGCGGCGAAGTCATTTCCAGCACCTTCGACGAGCCGGCACAGCGCCATGTGCAAGTAGCGGAGATGGTCATCGAAAAGGCCAAGAGTCTGGTTGAGCACAATCGGGACGTCGTCATTCTGCTCGATTCGATCACGCGGTTGGCTCGCGCTTACAACACGGTGGTGCCGTCATCGGGCAAGGTGTTGACTGGTGGTGTCGATGCCAATGCGCTGCAACGGCCGAAACGGTTCTTCGGTGCGGCGCGCAACATTGAAGAGGGCGGGAGCCTGACCATCATGGCCACCGCCCTGGTCGAGACTGGGTCCCGCATGGACGATGTGATTTACGAGGAATTCAAGGGCACCGGCAACATGGAAATCCATCTCGACCGGAAGATCGGTGAAAAAAGAGTTTTCCCCGCGATCAACATCAATCGATCCGGCACGCGGCGTGAAGAGTTGCTGATACCCCCGGACGAACTGCAAAAGGTCTGGATTCTGCGCAAGCTGCTGCATCCGATGGATGAGCTTGCGGCAATGGAATTCCTGCTGGAACGGCTCACGGCGACGAAGAACACCGCCGAGTTCTTCGACTCGATGAAGCGGTCATGACCGCCCGCAATTCCTTTGGCGTGTTATCCCGGAGGCCAGCCCAGATGCCGGCCTGCCAGTAGATGTACATGCAGGTGAAATACCGTCTGACCGGCACCCGCGCCATTGTTCACGGTCAAACGGAATGACTCGCCATGACCGAATGTTTTCGCTATTTCCGCGGCCTTGAGCAACAAATGACCCAATACTGACTGATCAGTCTCGGTCGCCTCGCTCAGTTTGCCAATGGGTTTGCGCGGCACGACCAACACGTGCAATGGCGCCTGCGGATTGATGTCACGGAAGGCGAGGCATAACTCATCTTCATAAACGATATCGGCCGGCAACTCGCGGTCGATGATCCGGCTGAACAGCGTCTTCGTGGTCATGCCTCCTCCTCAGTCGCTCAGTTATCCTGCGACTGATAGTACTCCCGCAGGATCGCGGCCACTTCCGGCCGCGCGAACTCGACCGGCAGATCCTGGCCCGCCGCGAGCATGTCGCGAACCTTGGTGCCTGACAACTGCACGAAATCCTCGGCGGTATGGTCCGGCGCATCGCGCATCATCACGACACGCTGTAGCTTGCGCGAATAAGCGGTGTTGTCCGCCTCAAAGATCTTGATCTTGAGCACGCCAGCCGGAACCTTGTCGTGAAAGATCGCCTGGGCATCGAACGGACCGTAGTAGCTGCCAACGCCGGCGTGATCACGGCCGACGATGAAGTGCGTGCAGCCGGAGTTCTGGCGAAACACGGCATGCAGCACCGCTTCCCTGGGACCGGCGTAAAGCATGTCGAAGCCGTAGCCCGTAATCATCACGGTGTTCGGTTCGAAATACAGCTCGACCATCTTGCGGATTGCGGCGTCGCGAACCGGCGCTGGAATGTCTCCCGTTTTCAGTTTGCCGAGCAGCATGTGGATCAGCACGCCGTCGGCATTGACCGCAGCCTTCGCCATCTTGCACAGTTCCTCGTGTGCGCGGTGCATCGGGTTGCGGGTCTGGAAGGCCACCACGGTCTTCCAGTTGCGCGCGGCGATCGCCTCGCGGATCTGCCAGGCGGTGCGAAAGGTGTCCGGAAACTCCTTCTCGAAGTATGAGAAGTGCAGTACCTCGATCGGACCGGACAACAGAACACGGCCATGCGAATTAAATGTTGCAACGCCGGGGTGAGCCGGGTCGCTGGTACCGAATACACCCTGCACGATCTTGGCGAGTGCGGCGGAATCGACACGTTCTATCTTGTCGACGGTCTGCACCGCGATTACCGGATTGCCCGGCAGGTTCGGGTCCCGCAGCGCCACGCGTTCGCCCGGTTCAATGCCACTAATGTCCTGTGTCAGGTTCAGGATTGGCACCGGCCAGAACAGGCCATCGGCGGTGGACATGCGCTCGGCAATCGCCAACGCATCAGCGAGATCCTGATAGCCCTTGAGCGGATTGAAATACCCGGCACCAAGCATTACCGCATTCGCGGCGGCCGCGGAATTGAGCAGCAGGCTTGGCAGCCGGTCGGCTTCGGCGGCAAGTGCCTTGCGGGCCTGTTCGTCTTTCACATAGCGCGCGTCGAGTGTGGTCGAGCCGTGCGGTTCAATCATGTCTGGGTACTCCCGGTCTGCGGAATGAATGTGCTTGGTGTATCGAAGGCGCGCCACTTTACCCGTGGTGCCGGTGGAAACCAAGTTACATAGCGTAACTTTCGTTGGCGGCGTGCGCGCCTATTTGAGGCGTGCCAGTTCCGCGACGAGCGTCGGCCAGATATTGGCGACCATGCCTGGTGCCGCCGCGGAGCGCGGGTGGATTCCATCCGGTTGCATCAGTTCGGGCCGCAAAGCGATGCCGTCAAGCAGAAACGGTGCCAGGGCGATGCCGGCATCACGGCTTACCTCGCGATAGACGGCGCGAAATCGATCGGTGTAGGAGGCGCCGTAGTTCGGCGGCAATTCCATCTGCACCAGCAATACGCGCGCGTTGTGCTGTTGCGCCATCGCGATCATCGCGCGCAGATTGTCGCGCAGTTCGCTCAACGCAACACCCCTGAGTCCGTCGTTACCGCCGAGTTCGATGAGCACCAGTGCCGGCCGATGCCGTTCGAGTAACGCGGGCAGGCGAACGCGGCCGCCGCTCGTGGTCTCGCCGCTGATGCTGGCATTTACCAGGTCGTGACGATAACCTTCAGTGCGCAGGCGCGCGCGCAGCAGTTCCACCCAGGTTTCCTGAATGGCAATGCCGTATCCCGCGCTCAAACTGTCACCCAGCAGCAGGATGTTCGCCGCGAACGCTGGACAGGAGACGATTGCGAGAATGAGTACCAGCCCTGTCGCGCACGGCGGCAAGCGACCGCGCCCCATCGTCGCGGAGCATGTCTGCAAGACAGTAGTTGGACCGGCCGGCGCGCTCACGATTGTCGATGATATCAATTTCGAAGTTGCGGCCGGCGACAGCGTCGCGATCCTTGGCGTCTCCGGATCCGGCAAATCGACACTGCTTGGGCTGTTGGCCGGACTGGACGTACCGACCTCGGGTCGGATCCTGATCGATGACCGGGAGATCACCGGCCTTGGCGAGGATGAACGCGCACGCTGGCGCGCGCGGCGGGTCGGTTTCGTGTTTCAGGCATTCCACCTCGTACCGAGTCTGACCGCGCTGGAAAACGTGATGCTGCCGCTGGAAATGACCGGCGTCGCGGCGGCACGCAATCTAGCGCTCGATACCTTGAGTCGCGTTGGGCTTGCGGCACGCGCGGCGCATTATCCCCGGCATCTGTCCGGTGGTGAGCAGCAGCGCGTGGCTCTGGCGCGCGCATTCGCGATCCGGCCGACCATCCTGTTTGCCGACGAACCCACCGGCAATCTGGATGCGGCCAGTGCTGCCCAGGTCGCCGCGCTGATGTTCGAGTTGAATCGCGAAGCGGGCACGACGCTGGTGCTGGTCACGCACGATGAACGGTTGGCGCAGCGCTGCCAGCGGATCATGGAGATGAGCGGCGGGCGTATGACCGAGCGCACCAACTCCTGAGATGGACGGATTCTGGCGCCTCCTGAAGCTTGCCTTGCTCGCGTTGCGGCGCGATGCCGCGGCCGGCGAACTCCGCCTGCTCGCCGCGGCGCTCGTGATCGCGGTCGCGAGCATGAGTTCGGTCGCGTTCTTCATCGATCGCGTTCGTGCCACGTTGGACCAGGAAGCGCATCAGCTGCTCGCCGCGGATCTGGCGCTGGTGTCGAATGAGCCGATTACGCCGGAGCAATTCGCACTGGCAAATGAATTGAAGCTCAGGCAGGCGCGGATCGCATCATTCAACTCGGTGGCGGTCGCCGGAGACAGTCTCGAACTCGCCGACGTCAAGGCGGTCGACACCGGTTATCCGTTGCGTGGCCAACTGGAAATCGCTCCAGCACCGGCCAGTGATGACATTGCTATCGTTGCCGGGCCGCCCACGGCAACGGTCTGGGTTGATGACCGGCTGCTGCACGCGTTGCACGTAACAGTCGGGGATCGCATCGCGCTCGGTGCAAGCGAGTTCACGATTGGTGGCGTCATCGTGCTGGAACCGGATCGCGCCGGGTCCCTGTTCTCGCTCGCGCCGCGCATCATCATGCCGTATGCCGATCTCGCCGCGACCAACCTGATCCTGCCCGGCAGCCGCGTGCAGTACGCGCTGCTGCTGGCCGGGAGCAAGGAGCAATCGGATGTCTTCCAGCAACGCGTGCAGTTGCTGCCGGGACAGCGGCTACGCGGCGTCGACGACACGCGCCCGGAGGTGAATCGTGCATTGCAACGCGCCGAGCAATTCCTGTCGTTGGCCGCGCTGACGAGCGTGCTGGTTGCCGGAATCGCCATCGCACTGTCGGCTCGGCGGTTCGCGGCGCGGCATTTCGATACCTGCGCCATCATGCGTTCGTTCGGTGCCAGCCAGAGACAGATAGCGGCGATCTTCGGCCTCGAGATCCTGTTGCTCGGCCTTGGCAGCAGTCTCATCGGTGCGGCGCTTGGCTATGGCGTGCATGGTTTGCTGCTGGGCGTGATGAGTGGTTTCGTTTCCGGTAACCTCGAGGCGCCGACGCTGGCGCCCTTGGGCCAGTCCCTGGCGACGGGGCTCGTGGCGATCCTTGGCTTTGCGTTGCCGCCGTTGCTCGGGCTGTTCTCGATTCCGCCGGCCCGGGTTCTGCGGCGCGATATGAACCCCGGCATTCGTGGCCATCAAATCATCTATCTCGCCGCCATCGCCGCGATCGTCGCACTGGCGCCGTGGGGCCGCGGCAACGATCTGGTCACGCTGTTGGCGCTGGGCGGGGCTCTGGCGAGCAGCGTCGCACTGGCGCTGGCGGCGGCATTGCTGGTTTGGCTGCTGCGCCACGTGCGACATGGCCTCGGTATCACCTGGCGCTACGGCTTGGCCTCGATCGCGCGGCACGTCGGCGCAAGCGTGGTGCAGACCACTGCGATCGGACTCGGCATGATGGTGTTGCTGCTGTTGCTGGTCGTGCGCAATGAATTGCTGGAGAGCTGGCTGCGCAGCTTGCCGGCCGACGCACCGAACCAGTTCTTGGTCAACATTCAGCCCGACGATGTTCCAAATATCGAGGCATTTCTGCACGCCCGTGGCGTCACACGGCCGGTGGTGTATCCGATGATTCGGGCGCGGCTCGTCGAAATCAACGGAACTCCGGTTGACCCGGGCAGTTTTCCCGATCCGGAATCGCGACGCATGGTGCAGCGGGAGTTCAATCTCAGCTTCACCACCGAACTTGGCGCCGACAACCGCGTCATCGCCGGCCAATGGCTGGATGCCGATCCCGGACGCGCCGAACAGTTCTCGCTCGAAGCCGGTATCGCACACAATCTCGGCGTTGGCGTCGGCGACGAGCTCGGCTTTCAGGTCGCCGAGCAACGCTATCGCGGCCGGGTGACCAGCCTGCGCGAAGTTGCCTGGGACAGTTTCAATGTCAACTTCTTCGTCATCGGCGCACCAGGCCTCTTGACGGATTTGCCGGCAACCTACATCACCAGCTTCCATGTCTCGGCGGGAGAGCGGCGCTGGCTTACCGAACTGGTGGATCACTTCCCCAGCGTGACCGTAATCGACATCGACGCATTGTTGCGGCAGGTCCGGACCATCATGGATCGGGTATCGCTGGCGATTGAACTGGTATTCTCGTTCACGCTGCTCGCCGGACTGCTGGTGCTTTGGGCGGCGATCGCGACGACGCAGGATGAGCGTTGCTATGACGCGGCGATACTGAAATCACTCGGGGCCTCGCACGGTTTGTTGCGGTGGGCCGCGATCATCGAGTTGGCGACGCTCGGGGCGGTGGCCGGCGCCATCGCCGCATTCGGCGCCATCCTTATTGCCGGACTACTTGCACGGCGGGCGTTCGAGATTGAATACACCGCAAGCTGGCAGTTGCTTGGGTATGGCATCGCGGTCAGCGCGATCTTCATCGTTGCCGGCGGCTATCTTGCCTTGCGTCGCGCGTTGCTGCAGCCGCCGGTCAGCCTGCTGCGTTTGGGTGGTTGAGGCGGAACAGACCATGCGTTATCAGGGCAATTATCTGGAACGCGGCGAACGGCAGAGCCGGATCGGCGTGCTGGTGGTGAATCTCGGTACGCCCGCCGCACCAACGACAACCGCGGTACGCCGCTACCTCGCCGAATTCCTTGCCGATCCGCGTGTCGTCGAATGGCCACGCTGGCTCTGGTGGCCGATCCTGCACGGCATCGTGCTGCGTGTACGGCCGGCGCGCGCGGCACGTGCCTATCAACGCATCTGGTTGAATGAAGGCTCGCCGCTGGCGGTTGGTTCGGAACGGTTGCTGGCGGCGATCGCGGCCGAGTTCGAGGGCATACCGGCTTTCTCGTTTGCCCTCGCAATGCGCTATGGCGAGCCGTCGATCGAAGCAGGGCTCGATCGCTTGCGGCGCACCGGCGCCGACCGGATTCTGGTGTTGCCGCTTTATCCACAGTATTCGGCGGCAACCTCCGGGTCGGTGTTCGATGGCGTCGGCGCTGCGCTGCGCCGCCAGCGCTGGGTACCCGAGGTGCACTTCATCACGGCGTACCACCTGCTGTCGGGCTACATCGATGCGCTCGCCGATTCGGTCCGGCAATGCAAGACAGAGCGTGACGGCGCGCGCCACCTGTTGCTGTCATTTCACGGCCTGCCGCAATCCTGCATCGCGCAGGGCGACCCCTACCAGCGACACTGCGAGGCGACCGCGCGTGCACTGGTGGCACGGCTCGGCCTGGCCGATGGGCAATGGGAACTGACCTATCAGTCCCGGTTCGGGCCGGTCCGCTGGCTCGGACCGCAACTCGAGGATCGGTTAAACGCGCTGCCGCGGGAGGGCAAGCGGCAGGTGGACGTATTGTGTCCGGGTTTCGCGGTCGATTGTCTGGAAACGCTCGAAGAGGTAGCGTTGCGCGGTACCGAGGTTCTGCGCGATGCTGGTGGCGAAGAATTGCGCTATATCCCCGCGTTGAATGATGCCCCGGCTCATGCCAAGGCACTTGCCGGGCTGATCCGTGATCGGGTTGCCGGTTGGCGCGTGATGGAAACGGCTGCGCTACCATAAACCTTATGAGTCTCGCCACACGAATGCATGCGATGTTCCTGCCGCGCCAGACCAGGTACCTCCCGTTGCCACTCGCGTGGTGGGCATTGCTGCTCATACTGTTCAGTCGATCCGGCGCCGCCGCGGGTACCGCAAACGCCGATCTGCAGCGCATCAAGAAGGCCTACGACGCGGTGGCGGCGGGACAGGTCAAGCAAGGTTTCAAATTGGCGGAAGGGCTGGAAAGCCATCCGCTTTATCCGTATCTGACCTATGAGTATCTGCGGCCACGCGTGCACACGGTCGCGGCAGCCGAGATTCATCGCTTTCTCGACGAGCAGCAAGGGACGATGCTCGCCGACCGCCTGCGCACGAATTGGTTGACTTGGCTTGGGCAGGCGAAGCGTTGGCGGCAACTGGTCGATGATTGGCAACCGCAGGAGGACATCCAACTGCGCTGCCGCTATCTGTCGGCGCGGGCGCAGCTTGGCGAAACGGAGGGACTCGCCGAAGCTGCGCTCGAACTGTGGTTGGTCGGCACGTCGCAACCACCGGACTGCGATCCCGCATTCGCGGTTCTGTACCACAGCCCGGCGTTGACCGATGACGTCGTATGGCGCCGGATAACGCTGGCCATGGAAGCAGGCGAAACTGGGCTCGCCGGGTACCTCGCGCGCCGGCTCACGACCGCGGCCGATCGCGCGCTGGTGGAACGCTGGCTGCGAATCCAGCAACAGCCCCGGCAGACCGAACTGTTGGCCCGAGACCCGGATCAGCCGCGGCTGCGAGCCGTGTTGGCGCACGGGATCCGTCTCCTCGCCAAACAGAAGTTCGACGAGGCCTTGCGGGTCTGGTCGGAACAGCGCGGACGTTTCGCGTTCAGCACCGAGGAACAGATCGCGGTCGATCGCGAACTCGCGGTCATCGCCGCACGCGCGGACGATCCCCGGGCACTCGATCTGTTTGCCGTAGTGCCGGCCGCGCAACTCGACGCCAAGGCCGACGAACTGCGTTTGCGCGCGGCGGTGCTGCGGCAGGATTGGGCCTGGATCGTAACGCACACCGATCCGATCGATGGTGCCAGTGACAACGTGCTCGCCTGGAGCTATTGGCGTGCCCGCGCGCTGGAGCAGGCCGGTGCGGGGGACGCGGCACGCGCGGTCTATACGGAGCTGGCGCGCGAGCGTGACTATTACGGTTTCCTCGCCGCCGATCGACTCGGCGTGCCGTATTCGCTGAATCAGGTGCCGACGCCGATGACCGCCGAGGAGCGGGCTGGGGTCGAGTCATTGGCCGGCGTCCAGCGTGCGCGTGAATGGCTGCAACTCGGCAATGATTACTTTGCCCGGCGCGAGTGGCATTTCGAAGCCGCGCGCGCTGAACCACGGCGGCAGGCGATGCTCGCGCTCGTCGCCCACGATTGGGGCTGGCACGATCGCGCCATCATCACGATGGGCTATACGCGCCGCTATGATGACCTCGATGTCCGCTTTCCGACCGTTTATCGGGAACTGGTCGAGGAACACGCCGGCAAGCGCGGCATTGATCCGGCGTTGATCTTCAGCATCATCCGTGCCGAAAGCGCGTTCATGGACGATGCTCGCTCCAGTGCCGGCGCACTGGGCCTGATGCAACTGCTGCCGGCGACCGGCCGCGAAACCGCCAGCAGCATCGGCTTCAAGCTCCGCGATCAACAGCAGTTGTACGATGCGCAGGTCAACATCATGCTAGGTAGCGCCTATCTGAAGCAGATGCTCGATCGGTTCGATGGTAGCTTTCCGATGGCCGCCGCCGCCTACAATGCCGGTCCACACCGGGTGCAAAGATGGCGGCCAGCCAGTTCCTGCGCCGCACCGGACCTGTGGGTCGAGGCGGTCCCGTTTCGGGAGACCCGGCGGTACGTCAAACAAACGCTGTTCTATGCCGCGGTGTATGAAGCCCGGCTGCAACGCCGGGTCACGCCGCTGGCGGATCGGCTGAGTACGATCCAGCCGCGATTGATCACCGCGGGCACGTGCTAGCGGGCACGATGCGCTGCTATCGCGTCGGCGGCGCAGTCCGCGATCGATTGCTCGGCTGCTCACTGCAGGATTGCGACTGGGTCGTGGTCGGCGCCACCGAGCAAGAGATGCTGGCGCTGGGCTTCAAGCGCGTTGGGGCCGATTTTCCGGTGTTTCTCCACCCGCGAACACGCGAGGAATACGCCCTGGCACGAACCGAGCGCAAGTCCGGCAGCGGCTACAAGGGCTTCACGGCGCATGCCTCGCCCGACGTCACGCTGGAAGAGGATCTGTTGCGCCGTGACCTGACCATCAATGCGATGGCCGAGGATGAGCAGGGGGCCATCATCGATCCTTACGGCGGCCAGCGGGATCTGGCGGCCCGCGTCCTGCGGCATGTCTCGCCTGCTTTTGTCGAAGATCCGCTACGGGTGTTGCGCGTCGCGCGTTTCGCCGCGCGGTTTGCCTTCACCGTCGCACCTGAGACGATGGCGTTGATGCGGCGGATGAGCGATGGCGGCGAACTCGATACGCTGGTGCCGGAGCGGGTCTGGAGTGAGTTGCAGCGCGCGTTGGCAGAACCTCATCCCGAACACTTCATCATGGTGCTGCGTGATTGCGGTGCGCTGCGGGTCCTGCTGCCCTGGCTCGATTGCTTGTTTGGAGTGCCGCAGCCCGCTGCCTATCACCCGGAAATCGATACCGGGGAGCACATCCTGCTGGTACTGCGTGAGGCGGCAGCGGCGGGCGCCGCGACGCCGGTTCGTTTCGCCGCGCTGGTGCATGACTTAGGCAAGGGAACGACACCGCGCGAGCAGTGGCCGAGACACGTCGGCCACGAGGAACGTGGTGTCGCACTGATCCGCGAGCTTGCGGCACGTTATGAACCGCCGCGCGCTTATCTCGAACTCGCATTGCTTGCGGCACGGCTGCACGGCGTCTGTCATCGTGCCTTGGAACTGCGTCCCGGAACGATCCTCGATTTGTTCGAACAACTCGATGCATTGCGGCGCCCAGAGCGGTTCCTGCAATTCCTTGAGGTCTGTGAACTCGACTATCGGGGCCGGGGCTGGTCCCAGCGATCGGAATATCCTCAGGCGCGTTATCTAAGCGAATTGCGGGAACTGATAGCGAAGGTTGATATCTCGGATCTGGTCGCGGCCGGTACTTCGGGGGAGCGCATTGCTGCGGCCATGCGCGAGCGGCGCCTGGAAATATTGGTGGCCGCTACCGGCAGACGAAGTGGATAGCGTAGGGCTCCTTGGCGGGTGTCGGTTCGCCGGGATAGATGCGACCGGACCCGCGTAACGGCACGGTCTCGCGGCGTACCGCGAGGACCTCATTGCTGGCCAGCAGCACATAGGTACCGTTGGTGCTGTTGTCGGTGATGGTGCAGCGGCCGCGGCTGAACTGTGCGCGGAAGTGCTGGCGCGACATGAAATCGAACGGGATCATCAGGTCATTGCCCGGCGCGCGGCCGACCGAGACGACCGGACGCTTTTCATTCAGCACGACATCCTCGTCACCGAGCGAAAATGTCACCGCCGCATGTCGTGCCGGCACCGCAGCCGGTTGCTCGTCCTTGCAGGCGGTAACGCTCTCGACGTCCCATACCAATTCATACAGCTCGATGTGTTGTAGCGCGACGAAGTCCCAGGTCTCGTCATCGACAAAGCGCGACACCGCACGATAGATCCGCGGCAAGGCATCGTAGACCTGCTGCGTGATCAGAATCTGTTCTGGCTTGGCATTCTTCGCTGCCCATTGCGCAGTCTTCGCTGTGTCGCCGAGCAGGTCTTCGGTTTTGCCGAGTGCACGTCCGGCATTCAGACCGATTCGTACCTTGATCGGTGGTGTTCCCGATGGCGCGAGTTCGGCGGCCTCGGCAAGCGTCGCATTCATTTCGCAAGCCGCGGCCGCGGCATCAGCAACCGCGTCGAAACTGCACATCAGCTCGTCGCCGATTTCCGTGACGACGCGGCCGTGTTGAGTCTGCACGACTTCGCCCAACAGCCGCAGTCGATCCCGGATCAGCGAACTGGCCGTGTCGTCGCCCAGGGAATCATAGAGGCGAGTGCTGCCGACGACATCGGCAAACAGCAATACGCGCTCGTCACTTCTTCTGTTGACGTTCATTGCAAGTTACAACTCGCTTCGGTACAGGCTCCTGCGGGATTATAGCGGCCCGCCGAACGGTTACTTGCACGATGAGTGGCCCCTCCGTTAATCAAGCTATGGGCCGGCGCGGCGGCAGTAAACGATGGCGCTGATCGAGCCGGGGCAGGCAGTGCAGCGGCACATCGCAGTCGCGGCTGAAGGCAATCACCTTGAACTTTTCGCCCATTACGCCCGGGAGCGTCAGCGTCTTCAGCGCATTGGCGAGATGCAGGCGGTGGCGCGGCGCCAGACCGGCGTGTTCCTGCCCCGCGAGGGTCGATAACAGAAAGCCGGCCTGGGTCGCGTAGCCGGTCAGCGTCAGCTGCGTGCCTTCGGCGGCCTCGGCGAGACTGGTGAAATCGACGAACGCACTGAGGTCCTGCAAACCAGGCCACAACAGCGCCTGGTCGTGCGCGTGATGGCGATAATGGCAAATCAGCGTACCGTGGTCGCGCTGCGGATGGTAGTACTCATGGCGCGCATAGCCGTAGTCCACCAACAGCACCATGCCGCGTCGCAACAACTGCCCCAGCGTGTGCAACCAAGGTCCCTGACGCAAGTTGATCTCGGACTGATAAGGTCGCGGCAGATCTTCGTCGAGCAAGTTGAACAAGTTCGTTACCGCGTCTCGAAGCGCCGCGGTCGGAGCCTCCTCGAACTCGATCAGTTCCGCGCCATGGCTGCCGACAAACAGCTCGTTGACGCCGCGCTCGGAGGCAACGAACCGTTTGACCGGGAAAGCGTCGATGACTTCATTGCCAAGGATGACGCCGTCCATCGGCTGCGCGGACAACTCCAGCGACCAGGTGATCAGATCGCGCAGTTGCGGCGTTGAATCGGTCAGTAGCTGTTGCTGTTGAGCACGCAGGGCCGGGCTCGGTTCGATGATGGTGTAACACGTTGGCAGTTGGCCAAGCTCATCAAGACAACGCAGGACGTCGCGAGCAAGTTTGCCCGAGCCCGCGCCAAACTCGACGATACCGCCACCGACCTGGCGCAACACCTCGGCGCATTGGTGCGCGATGCCGCGGGCGAACACATCGGACAACTCCGGCGCGGTGATG
>JADLEV010000083.1 GCA_020845935.1 Gammaproteobacteria bacterium | reverse complement strand
GGGCGGACCACTGTTGCACATCATCGCCGCCAAGGCGGTCGCCTTCCTCGAAGCGGCGCAACCGGAGTTCATCGAATATCAGCACCGTGTCGTTGCCAACGCCCGGGTGATGGCGGAGACGTTTCTGGCACGTGGCTATCCGATCGTCTCCGGCGGCACCGACAACCATCTGTGTCTGGTCGATCTGAGCACCAAGGCGCTGACCGGCAAGGATGCGGAGGCGGCGCTTGGCCGCGCCCACCTCACCGTCAACAAGAATGCCGTGCCGCGGGATCCGCGGCCGCCGGCGATCACCAGCGGGATTCGCGTCGGCACTCCCGCGATCACGACGCGCGGCTTGACTGCAGCCGAGGTCCACGAACTGGTTGGCTGGATGTGCGACGTGATGGACGACGCAACGAACGAGACCGTCATCGCACACGTCCGCGAGCAGGTTGGCGCCGTGTGTGCGCGCCATCCGGTCTATCAAGCTTGACCGATGCGCTGTCCGTTCTGTGGCCACCAGGACACACGGGTCATCGACTCGCGGTTGCTTGGTGATGGTGACCAGGTACGGCGGCGGCGCGAATGCCTCAGTTGCAAGGCGCGCTTCACCACCTACGAAACCGCCGAACTGAGCCTGCCACGCATCGTCAAGAATGACGGCCGGCGCGAATCCTTCAGCGATGACAAGCTGCGGCGTGGCGTGCTGCGCGCGCTGGAAAAGCGGCCTGTGCCGATGTCCCGTATCGAAGCCGCGATCAACACCATCAAGCGCCGTATCCGTGAGACCGGCGAACGCGAAATCAAGTCGCGCGATATCGGCGACATCGTGATGGATGTCCTGCGCGGACTCGACCAGGTCGCCTATGTGCGCTTCGCGTCGGTCTATCGCAGTTTCGAGGACGTCCGTGCCTTTCTCGAGGAAATCCAGAGCCTGGAGCACGATCTGCCGCCGGATCTGCGAGAACAGCAGCTCGACCTGCTCGAACCCGAACCGCGCAAGGACTGAGCGCGCCCGGTGGTGACGATACCCGAACCCGCCCGTTTCACGGCCGGTGATTACCGTTTCATGGCGCGGGCTTTGGCACTCGCGCGTACGGGCTGGTATTCGTGTCGGCCGAATCCTCGGGTCGGCTGCGTGCTGGTTCGTGACGGCGAGATTGTCGCCGAGGGCTCGCACCTGCGCGCCGGCGAGGCGCACGCCGAACGGCATGCGCTCGCGCGCGCCGGGGCCGCGGCACGTGGCGCAACCTGTTACGTGACCCTGGAACCCTGTTGTCATCACGGCCGCACTCCGCCCTGTACCGAGGCGCTGCTCGCGGCCGGCGTGGCGCGCGTGGTCTATGCGCGACGCGATCCGAATCCCGCAGTCGCAGGTGGCGGCGCAGCGATGCTGCGCGCGGCTGGGGTTCCTGTCGATGGCGGCTTGCTCGCGGCAGTGGCGGCCAACCTCAATCCTGGATACGAATCGAGAATGTGCCGCGGCCGGCCGTGGGTTCGCCTCAAGATCGCGATGAGCCTGGACGGCAAGGCGGCGCTGGCGTCCGGCGCCAGCCAGTGGTTGACCGGGCCCGAGGCGCGCGCCGACGTGCAGCGCCTGCGTGCCGAAGCAGGCGCGGTCCTGACCGGCATCGGCACCGTGCTGGCCGATGATCCGGCATTGACGGTGCGCGACGCGCGTTTCGATCCGCCGGATCAGCCGCTGCGCATCGTGCTCGACAGCCAGCTGCGGATGCCACTTCAGGCCAAGATGCTTGGCCTGCCCGGGCGCACACTGATCGGCACCACCAGTGCAGAGCCACAACGGCGCGCGGCGCTCGAAGCGCGTGGGGCCGAGGTGCACCAGCTCGCCGCAGCGGATGGCAAGGTCGATCCGGTCGCGCTGTTGACATTGCTCGGCACGCGGCAGATCAACGATGTCTTGGTCGAGGCGGGACCGACGCTGGCGGCGCGGCTGCTGGAACTCAGGTTGGTCGATGAACTGGTGTTGTACGTCGCGCCCCGACTGCTCGGAGCCGGGGCGCGCGAAGCCCTGCCGGTCGGGGGAATCACCGATCTGTTGTCGACACCCTGGCTCGAAATCGTCGATGATCGCCGCATCGGATGCGATTGGCGTCTGCTCGCTCGACCAACTGAGGATTGAATCGGATGTTTACCGGAATCGTCACGGCGATGGGTCGCATCGCCGCCGTGCAGCGTGCCGGACCGGGCGTGCGCTTGCACATCACCGCGCCGAAGCTTGTGCTTGGCGATGGCATGATCGGTGAGAGTATCGCGGTCTCGGGCGTCTGTTTGACGGCCGTCGCGATCGACGCGGATGGCTTTGCCGCCGACGTCTCGCCGGAAACACTGGCCTGCACGACGCTCGGCGCGCGCAAGGTCGGTGATGATGTGAACCTCGAACGTGCGCTGCGGCTGGCCGATAGGCTTGGCGGTCATCTCGTGACCGGCCACGTCGATGGCGTTGCTGTCGTGCATCGCATGGTGCCAGACGGCGACTGCTTGCGTCTCGAGCTCGACGTGCCGGTGGCGCTGCAACGGTACGTCGCGCGCAAGGGGTCGATCTGCATCGATGGTGTCAGTCTCACGGTCAATGCCGTCGACCGAAATCGCGTCGGCATGCAAATCGTGCCGCATACTTGCGCCGTGACGACGATTGGCGCCTATCGCGACGGGACGCCGGTCAATGTCGAAGTCGATCTCGTCGCGCGCTATCTCGAACGCATGTTGCCCGATGTGGGGAGTGCGGAATCACCGGTGCAAGGCACGGCGATCGATGTCGATCTGCTGCGGCGCACCGGTTTCATTGCTTGAGTCAGGAGTCATCGTGACAACCATCAGAACCATCGAGGGCTCGTTCCTCGCGGCACAGGATGCGCGCATCGCCATCATCAGCGCGCGTTTCAATCGTTTCATCGTCGACCAGTTGGAGGCGGGCGCGCTCGATGTGCTGTTGCGCCACGGCGTGCCGCAGACACAAATCGCCATCGCCCGGGTTCCCGGTGCGTTCGAACTTCCGGTCGCGGCGAAACGCCTGGCGCATACCGGCAACTATGAGGCCATCATCGCGCTCGGCTGCGTCATCCGTGGCGGTACCTCGCATTTCGAGTATGTCGCGGGCACCTGTGCCGATGGTCTCGCACGTGTTGCGACCGAGACCGGGGTGCCGGTCGCATTCGGTGTGCTCACGGTCGAAGACCTGACCCAGGCCATCGAACGGGCCGGGACCAAGGCAGGTAACAAGGGCGCCGATGCCGCGCAGACCGCGCTGGAGATGATCGGCCTGTTCCGGCAACTGTGACGCAGGGTTCTGGCAATCGCGGCCGCATCTTCGCTCGACGCAACGCGGTTCAGGCGCTGTATCAATGGCTGCTGACCGGCGATGACCCGGCCGGCATCCGGCAGGAGTTCATTGCCGAACGCGACATGAAGGGGACTGACTTCGACTACTTCGAGCGTCTGGTCGGTGAAGTGCCGCGCCAGTACCAGGTGCTGCTCGCGCAGCTCGAGCCACTGCTCGATCGGCCCTGGCAACAGGTGACGCCGGTTGAACGCGCGGTGCTGCTGCTCGGCTGCTACGAACTGCTGTTCTGCATCGAGATTCCGCGCCGGGTCGTGATCAACGAGGCGGTGGAACTGGTGAAGACCTTCGGCACCGAGGAGGGCTATCGCTACATCAATGCCTTGCTCGACAAGGTGTCACGCAAGGCGCGTGCGATCGAGTATGCGGCGGATGGCAAGTCCGGCTGATCCGGCCGAACGCGATGGACGAGTTCGCGCTGATTGATCGCTACTTTCGCCGGCAAACGGTGACACGCGAGGACGTTGCGCTCGGGATCGGTGACGATGCCGCCATCGTCGTGCCACGGTCCGGCGAGCAGTTGGTCGCTGCGGTCGATACGCTGGTCGCCGGCCGGCATTTTCCAGACTGGTTCAGCGCGGCCGAGATTGGCTATCGCGCGCTCGCCGTGAATCTGAGCGACCTGGCCGCGATGGGCGCCGAGCCACGCTGGGCATTGCTCGCACTGACCTTGCCCGAGGTTGCCGCAGCCTGGCTCGACGACTTCAGCACCGGCTTCCTCGATCTTGCCAGGAAGCACCGGGTGGCCCTCATCGGTGGTGACACGACCCAGGGCCCACTGACGATCTCGGTCACGCTGCTGGGCGTTTGCGAGCGGGCGTTGACGCGCGCTGGCGCCATGGTCGGTGATGCCATTTTCGTCACGGGAACGCTTGGTGATGCCGCGCTGGCGTTGGCGCTCGATGCAGACGACGACGGTGAATCGGCTGGCCGGCTGCGCGCCCACTTCTCCCGCCCGGAACCGCGCGTCGCCGCCGGGCTCGCTTTGCACGATTTCGCTCATGCGGCGATCGATGTCTCCGATGGTCTGCTCGGCGATCTCGGTCATATCCTGCGTGCCAGCAAGGTCGGCGCGCGGATCGATGGCCGCTGCCTGCCGACCTCCGCCGCAGCGCGTGCGCTGTTTACGCCGGAACGGATCCTGACGGCTGCGGCGACCGGCGGTGATGATTACGAGCTATTGTTCACGGCACCGGCGCAACTCGAGGCCTCGATTCGTGATCGGCTGGCAGGGTGCGACTGTCCGGTCACACGGATCGGCACGATTGTCGCGGGCGACGCGTTCGAATTGAGTGGTTTGGACGGGGTGCCGATGCAACCGGCACGAACCGGATTTCGTCACTTCGCGACCTGAACGGATGCAATATCGCGAGTGACTCGCATACGGGAGGATAAGCGATGAATCGAATCAGTCTGGCGAGCGTGGCGGTGCTGCTGGTGTTGGCCGTGGGCGGCTGGTTGCTGCCGAACATCGTCTCGACGCATCGCGAACTGGCGGAACTGCGGGGACGCGTGGATGTATTGCAGACCGAAGCGCGCGCCGCCCGCGATTACGTCGACCTCGCCAACCTGCAAGCCATGTACGGCTACTACGTCGATAAATCGCGCTGGGACGATGCCGCCGATCTGTTCTCGGCAGACGCGACGCTCGAGATTGCCGGGCGCGGCCTGTTCGTCGGCCAGGACCGGATCCGCACCTATCTCCATTCGCTCGGCGAAATGGAATACGGCCGGCTGTTCAATCACATGCAGCTACAGCCGGTGATCCACGTCGCCAGCGACGGCAACAGTGCCAAGGCGCGTTGGCGTTCGTTCATGCAGGTCGGTCATCTCGGCCAGGAGGCGCGCTGGGGCGAAGCGACCTACGAGAACGAATACGTGCGCGAAGGCGGCAAGTGGAAGATCAGCAAGCTGCACAGCTTCATCACGTTCTACGTCGAGTTCGAGCAGGGCTGGAACAAGGGCGCGGTGCCGTTGCCGCAGCACCTTGAAAATCTCGAGCCGGATGCCGAAGCCACGATCAAGTACGGCGCCTTTCCCGATGTTTTCCTGCCGCCGTATCACTACCAGAATCCGGTGACGGGGAAGTAACGGGCCGCACGGCAGGTTGTTTCAACGTGCCAGAAAATCAGTGACGTAGGCCGCGACATCGCGGAGCTGCTCCGGCTGAAGCACGGCACCGAAGCCGGGCATGGCATTGCGTCCCTGCACGATCACGGTGATGGCTGCCGCAAGGTCGCGGGCATTGATGAGATCGATGCCGCCGTGACCGCCGCGGCCATCGACGCCGTGGCAGGTGAGACAGGCGGATTCGAAGATCTCACGGCCGGTCGTCAGGTTTGGTGCGCCGCTGAGGAACGGGATGGGCGCCACGCCCACCGGTTGCTCCGGCTCGATCGTGCCCTGCAAGGAAAACAGCCAGACACTGTCGCCGTGCGTGGTCCCTGCCAACACGTTGCCGGCGGCGTAGGCGAGGACGTTCTGCGTCCCCTGATGTTCGAACACGCTGACTGGTGCATTCATGCCGGCACCGGTCTGGAATTCCCAGAGCTTCATGCCGGTGGCATTGTCGATCGCGGTCAGGCGGCCGTCGTTGCGGCCGACGAAGAGAAGACCGCCGGCGGTCGCGGTCATGCCGCTGAAGCAAGGCTCGCGCAGATGCTGTTGCCAGACGAGGCGGTTGTCGTGCATGTCAATCGCCGCCAGCACGCCGAGGTCGTACAGCACGCCGGGCAACGCGACACCGGCCATGTAGGGCGTGCCGGGCGCCGGTGGCGTTTCGGCGAGTTCGGAAGCGAGATACCGGAACGGTCGATCCGAGGCGCAGACGAAGGTGTGACCCGTGCTCGGATCGTGCGCGCTGGGTGGCCAGTTCGCGCCGCCGCCGGCACCCGGCACGATGGGCACCGGGTCGGTCCATGACGGGGTGAAGATGCGCCCTTGATTGGCGAGTCGATAACCTTCCGGCGCGATGCGCAGCGACTGCGGCACGAACGCATCGCCGATCGGACATGGTTGCGTCAGCGCCGACTGCTGGCGCGGTTCGAGCGGCACCGGCCGCTCTTCGATGCCGATGAGCGGTGTGCCGTCACGGCGATCGAGCACATAGAGCCAGCCGGTCTTGCCTGCTTGGGCGAGCGCCTGCCGGCGGGAGTCGCCGAGGTCGAGATCGAACAGCAGCACCGGGTTCGGCGCGTCGTAGTCCCAGATGTCGTGATGCACTTCCTGGAAGTGCCAGCGATAGGCGCCGGTGCGCACGTCCAGCGCGACGATCGATGAGGTGAACAGGTTGTCCCCGGGGCGCCAGCCGCCGTTGGAATTCGCCGCGGCGTTGCCGGTCGAGAAATAGACGAGGCCGAGTTCCGGATCGATCGCGGGCGTGCTCCAGATCGAGGCGCCACCATGCTGCCACAGCGTGTTTTCACCCTGCCAGGAGTCATGACCGAACTCACCGGGTCCCGGGATGGTATGGAAGGTCCAGATCAGCGCACCGGTACTGGCATCGAATGCCTTCAGACGGCCGCGAACGCCAAGCTCACCGCCGGCAAAGCCGACGATGACGAGTCCGTCGTAATAGAGCGGCGCGCTGGTGATGCTGAAGCCGTCCTGCCAGCGCTCGGCCTGGACCGCCCAGAGCACAACGCCGCTGCGTTCATCGAGCGCCTTCAACTGGCCGTCGAGCTGGCCGACGTAGATACGCCCACCGCCAAGTCCGACGCCGCGGCTGGTCCAGCCGCAGCACACGGAGGTCATCGCCGCCGGCAGGTCGGCCTGGTAGCGCCAGACCGTCGCGCCGGTGGCGAGATTCAGCGCGAAGACATCATCGGCGCCGGTGATGATGAAGGCCATGCCGTCGTGCACCAGCGGCTGCGCTTCGCCGGAATGGCGCAGGCCGTTGCCGGAACCGAGATTGACCTGCCAGACCCCCTTGAGTTGGCTGACGTTGTCACGGGTGATTTGCGTGAGCGGCGAATAACGCTGGTTGTACAGGTTGCCGCCGTTGGTCGGCCAACCGTCGGTTGGTACGGCGATCAAAGCCTGATCGTTCGCTTGGTCCGCCGCGGCGGTGGGCAGGCCGATCGTCCAGACAACGGTGGCCCAGGCGGCGACCAGGATCCTGGTGAGGTGGGTTTGCATGGGCATCGACGGTCCGCTTGGCGGGACCGTGATCGTGGCCCCGGGACCGCGCCCGCGGCAAGGGGTCGAGATCGATCCTCAAGCATCTCCGATGGCGATGCGTCGGCTGAACCGGGGGCACCGGTCCAGCCGACTCTGAACAAGCCCCGGATGGACTTGTTCAGAGGAACAATCAACCGCTAACCAATGATGCCGCGCTGACGCAGATAGGCGACGACTTCGTCGGCAAGCTGCTCGACGTTTTTGTTGTTCGAATCGAGCACCAGCTCCGGTTTTTCGGGAGCTTCATAAGGGTCGTCGATGCCGGTGAAGCCCTTGATCTCGCCGCGGCGCGCCTTGGCGTAAAGCCCCTTGGCGTCGCGACCTTCGCAGGTTTCCAGCGACGCATCGACATGAATTTCGATGAACTCACCAGCGGCGAAAAGCGCTCGGACCTGGTCGCGATCGCGGCGGTAGGGAGAGATGAAAGCGGTCGAGGCGATGAGGCCGGCGTCCAGCATCAGCTTGGCGACCTCGCCGATGCGGCGGATGTTCTCGGTGCGATCGTCCGCCGAAAAGCCGAGGTTCTTGTTCAGACCATGGCGAATGTTGTCGCCATCGAGCAGATAGGTGTGCACGTTGGCCTGATTGAGCTTGTAATCGACCTCGTTGGCGATCGTGCTCTTGCCGGCGCCGCTCAGGCCAGTGAACCAGAGCACGGCAGCGCGATGGCCCTTCAGCCGTGAGCGATCGGCGCGCGAAACATTGTGCTCGTGCCAGGTGATGTTCGTCGAACGTTGTTCAGTCATGTGCAGGTCCTGTAAAGCGATGTGCCAGAAAAAAAGGACGCGCATCTTACCATTTGCCCCGATGGTCAGGCCGGAGCCGCACGGCAGTTGAGAGTCTGCTTCGTAAAAAGCTGTGGCGAATGGCTGTGTTAGCCTGTGCCGATGAACAGCAAGCATGACCTTGTCGTACCCGCGCCCGGGATTCCCGAGGCGCCCCGTGAAGGCGGTTTTGTCCACCTCAATGCCGGCATTGTGTGGGTCCGCCTGCCACTCGACCTGGCGCTGGGCCACATCAATGTCTGGCTGCTCGACGATGGCGACGGTTGGACGCTGATCGATACGGGCATCCATCATCCGCGCTGTCGCGACGCCTGGGAGGCGATCCTGCCAGAGCTCGAAGCCGGTCGACCGCTGCGCCAGATCCTGATCACCCATCACCATCCCGACCATATCGGGCTGGCCGGCTGGCTGCGGGAACGGACCGGCTGCGCCGTCCGCATGACGCGCACCGCGTTCACGCTCTCCGGCAGGGCCCGGCAGCCGGCCACCGCCGAGGAGCGCGCCGAAGCGGTGGAGTTTGCGCGCCGGCATGGGGTCGCGGCTGCGCTGGAACTGATGGTCGGATTCTGGTGCGGCGATTATTACGCGCGCATCGTCAGCGAGCCGGAGGTGGATGGCTGGCTGGAAGACGGGATGGAATTGCCGATCGGTGAACGGACCTGGCGTGTCGCGCTGCTGCAAGGACATGCGCGGGATCACGCCGTGCTGCGATCAACCGATGGTGGCTGGCTGATTGCGGGCGATCAGGTGCTGCCAAATATCTCCCCGAACGTCAGCGTCTTTCCGTCCGATCCGCTGACCGATCCGGTGGGTGATTTCCTGGTCAGCCTGGATAGGTTGGAGCAGTTTGGCGAGCCGCTGATCTGTCCGGCGCATGGGATGCCGTTTCGCGGCCTGGCGGCGCGCTGTGCCGCGTTGCGCGCGCATCATGCCGAAGTTCTGCGCCGCACTCTAGCTCTGTGCCGCGAGCCGGTGACGGTCGGTGACGTGATTACCGGGCTTTATCCGCGCTCGGTCGGGACGTTCAACATGGCCTTGGCGTTCGGCGAGGCGCTGGCACACCTGCGCTGTCTCGAAGTGCGCGGCGAGGTGGTGCGCGAAGAATCACCAGGACGCTGCCTGTTCCGGGCAACGCCCGAGGGCTGATCCCCTCGGGCGGTACGCTCGGCTAGCGGTCACCAGTGGTAGCTGGCTTGTACCGCGATCGTGCGTGGTTGACTGGCCAGCTTGAAGAACGAGTTGCTTGAGCGCAACGGCTGGTCTTCGCCATGCGCCGTCGTCAATTTGTTGGTGAGGTTCTTGCCCAGCAGTGCGATCTCCCAGCCGTCGCTGCTGGAGAGGGAGAAGCGCGCGTCAAACTTGCCGTAGCCTGGCTGCACGACCGCCGGGTCGTTGTCCGCGGCGAGGAACTTGCGGCTTTCGGCCGACAGATTCGCCAACGTGTTGAACGCCAGTTTCTCGCTGAGCGGGATCGAATACTCGATCAGCAGATTGCCGGACCACTTCGGCGCCATCAGCAGGCGTTCGCCGGTCAAATCCTGCACCAGCAGGCCGCTCGCATTGACCTGACACTGTGAACGATCGGCCAGATAGACCGCGCGGAACTGCGCGATGGCGGTGCACTGCGCGTTGCGATAGTCATCCCATTCGGCATCGAGGTAGGCGCCTGAAAGGGAGATCGCCAGGCGATCGTTGACCAGCAGACGGCCGTCCAGCTCAAACCCTTGCGTCGTCGCGCTCGCGGCATTGTTGACCAGGAAGTTCACGACGCCATCGAACGTGCTGACCTGAAGGTCCTCGTACTTGCTGCGGAACAACGCGCCATTGAGTTGCAGCCGGCCGCCGAGCCAGGACGTCTTGGCGCCCAGTTCCCAGGAATCGACCTGTTCCGGCGCGAACTGCCCCAACACCGGATTCAGGAACAGGTTGCGCTGATCGAAGCCGCCGGCCTTGAAGCCCTGGGCGAAACTGGCGTAGGCGAGCACGCTGTCGTTGACGCGCCACTGCAAGCCGATGCTCGGCGTGAACTTGTCATCGTCGCGTTCCAGCGCCAGCGTGCCCACCTTCCAGCCGAACGCCTCACCGGTTGGCGGGTTGGCACCGGAGAGCAGCAGCGGCGTGCCGAGTGTGCAACCGGTCACGAGGTTGAGCGGCGCGATGCAGGATACGGTCACTCCGGGCGCGCTGTCGGTCAGCGTCTGGGAACGCGACAGGTCCTTGTCTACCGTCGAATATCTGCCACCGAACGTCGCGCTCAATTGCCCGGTGATGTTCCAGGTGAAGGACAGGAACGCGGCGAAGGTTTCCTCATCCTGCTGATGCGACGACGTGACATAACCGATCGTCGCCGGCAGCCGATTCGGATCGCGTGCTGCTAGAAACGATGCCCGCGGCTGGAAATAGGGTGGGGCAAAGTAGAAGTCGATCAACTCGTCGATTTCGAGGTCACTGCTTTGCCAGTAGATGCCCGCCACGTATTCGACCTTGCCGCCGGCGGGCGAGGTCAGGCGCAACTCCTGGCTGAACTGCTTGAAGTCCTCGTTCTGGTTCAGTGAAGCCAACGGTACCGGCACGAAATCCGATTGCTGCCGGAAATCGAAATCGTACGAGTTGATCCCGGTAACCGAGGTCAACACATGCGTTCCTATCTCGACGTTCATCGTCAGCGACAGGCTGCGATTGGTCAGGTCGGCGAGATCCGGTTCCGACAGCGAGGTCTTGGGCGCGGGTACCGCCATGCCGGCCTCGGTGGCGCCGAGCAGGTTGACTGCGGCGAGAAACGCGGCAGGCACCGGGCCGTTGGCCTGAGTCGCCCAGTCGAAGGAGTCGTCGAAGTTCGGATACAGCGCGGCGTTGAATGGCGCGAACGGCGCGACCGTGGCAAGGACCGGCAACGCCGTAATCCGGCAGACACCCTGCGCACCGGTCGCCGGTGGGCAATCGACGTTCTGCAATGCGCGGCCCAATACCTCGAATGAACCGGTTCCCAGTTTCAGCGTCGCGTCGAAGCGATCACTTGGCGTCAGTGTCAGCGTGATACGGCCGGCGAGATTGTCTTCCTCGGGCTCATTGGTGCCGGTATTCAGATTGTGCAGCCAGCCTTCGGTGCCGCTTGCCAGGACTGCCGCGCGAATGCCGAACCCATCGGTCACGGGACCGCCACCGACCGCTTCGACGTGATAGCCATCGAGTTCGGCTTCGTACAGGCCGCTGACGTATCCGTTCCAGGAGTCGCCGGGATTGCGCGTTGTGATATTCAGCGCGCCACCGATGGTGTTGTTGCCGAAGTAGGTGCTTTGCGGACCGCGCAGCACTTCGACCCGTTCGACGTCGAGGACCTGGGCGCGTGTTTGCAGGCTGCGGCCGTAGTAAACGCCATCGACGAAGGTGCCGACCGACTGCTCGAAACCGGAGTTGATGCCGGAGCCGATGCCGCGGATGAACAGTTTGTCGCCGATCGCGCTTTCGCTGATGTGGACGTTTGGCACTTGCGCCGAGAGATCTTCGATCTGGACCAGGTTCTGTTGCCGAATGTCCTCGCCATCCATCGCGACGACCGAAATGGGAACGTCCTGCAGACGCTGCTCGCGCTTTTGCGCCGTGATGACGATTTCCTCGATCTCGGTCTGTGCCTGGGCCGTGGTGGCGGCGGCGACGAACAGTGCAAGACCGGCAGGTCCAAGGTATTTCACGAATGCTTCTCCGGCTGGTTCTTTCATTTTCGTTATCTTTCGGTGCGATTCGGATGTGGTTGATGGGAACGATCAGGTCGTGCGGCTGTTGAAAAAAAATTATGCGCGCAACGGGGTGATCGTGTCCATGGAACGGGTCGTCGCAAGCATTTGTCGGTATCCTTCGGTCAAGCGCCGAACGACCCCGTGAGGTATTGGTTCGGAGCGAACTCAACAATCATCATCGAGCAGATAATGTCGGCAGAATTACCAACAGTATTGAATCTGGAACGCCTCGACGCGGATCGATTCCGCGGGCGTAACCTCGATCTCGGTTTCCCCCATGTCTATGGTGGCCAGGTTCTGGCACAGGCGCTGATCGCCGCGCGCGACACCGTCGCCGATGCCCGAACCGTGCATTCGATGCACGCGTATTTTTTGCGTCGTGGCGATCACAACACGGCGATCGATTATGCAGTGGAACGCACCCGTGATGGCAACAGCTTCGCGACGCGGCGGGTCATGGCCTGCCAGAACGGGGTCGCGATCTATGCTATGTGTGCATCGTTCCAGGTGGCGGAAGCCGGGCTCGAGTTCGCCGCGGACCTGGCCGGCGGTGAGCCAGGGGCTCTGCCCGAAACAGCGGTGTCCGCCGCTGGCGTGCCGGCGAATGTTCCTGCCGGAATCTGGAACATCCTGACGGACACCTTCGAAGTCCGGGTCGGGGCAGCCACTGGAACCGGCTCGATGCCGCGGCGTCAGATCTGGTTTCGCCTCGCGGCGGCACAGCGCGGCGAGCGCGGGCTCGATCACCCATATCTCGCCTATCTTTCAGACTATGGTCTGTTGACCGCGGCACTGCTGCCGCATGGACTGGTCGAGGACCACGCCAAGATGCGGATCGCCAGCATCGATCACGCGCTCTGGTTTCATCGACCGGTGAACCTGGATGAATGGGTGCTGTTCGACTGCGGTCCGGTATCCAATTCAAACGCACGCGGCCTGACGCACGGCTGCTTCCGCGATTGCCACGGTCGATTGCTCGCGACGGTGATGCAGGAGGGCCTGGTGCGCCTGTTGTAGTGCGTCAACAGGTCGTCACGTTCGCCGTGCATCCGGCAGGATTCTGCGCCAGCGCGGTCTGCGAGTCGTCGGTGAAGAATGAAGTCAGTTGGTTGGCGAGCGAATGGCAGGCATTCGACTTGACGCGCGCCAGCAAGGGCACCGGCACGATCACCGCCGGCATGTATGAGGTGCCTTTGGTTTCGGCGCTGATCTTGCCGCTCAAGGTCCGATCCTTGAAGTCCCAGATGCTGGCTTCGTAGTTGGCTTCGTCATCCCATTGTGCGAAACCGAAACAACCGCCACCGCCGGGGCCGACGACACAGGACATGCTGCCCATCTTGCTGACGGTTTCGGTGTTGCCATCCAGCCAGACGATGTAGCGCACGCCATAGCTCTCGATCCGCGCGGCGACGACCTCGTTCGCCAGCAGCGCGCCAAGTTGCGCGACATTGGTCGGTGCGGTCATCGCCTCGAACCAGGGGTACATGGTGTCGACGAATTCCTGCTGTGGGATGACGCGCACCTTTCCGGTCAGCGACTGGCCGACACAGTTGATGAAGTCGCGCTCCGGTTCGTATTGGCTGTTGGTCTTGCGGCCGAGCACGACGATGCTTTCGTTGGCGCCAACGAAGGTCGGTGTGACGCGATGTTCGTCGATGATGGTGCGGCTGTGACAGCCGCCGAGCAGCAGCACGGTGGCCGCCAGTCTGGTTACGTGCTTCAGCGAACGCGGCGTGCGGGTCATTGTTTCGTCAACCATTGGCGTACTCCCGGATCTCGAAAAAAACCGATCGAAAACTTCGCACCGGCATCGCGCAGCGCAACCTTGAGCGCCGCGTCAATTCCGACCTGGTCGGTGGACATCAGGGTGTCCGGCGATCGGCCATAGGCCGTCGTTTGCCAACTCGTCAGCAGTGCTCCCTGGTCGTCGTACAGATCGATGGTGTACTTCAGCCAGGCTTCGTAGAAATCCTGCAAGGTTTCCCGCGGCGTGGCGAACTGCATTTCCTCAATCTTCGGCGCGATGACACCTTTAACTATAGTCCGTCCATCATAGACGTGCTGCATCGGCAGGACCTGCTCGAATGCCGCGCTGAGCAACTGGTTGAACAGTGCGACCTGGGAACTGCCGGTCTCGATCTGCCAGTTGGGTCGATCCTCGGAATTCTCGACGAAGACGTGATTGCGAAAGTCGTCCCGATAGTACACGCCGATGGTGACCGGATGCCGTTCAATCAAAGGTGGCGGTACGACGGCAGTGATCTTCAGACCGACCGAACGCGAGCATGCGCCCAGCAGGCCGAGCAGCAGCAGTGTCGCAATCCGCGACAGGCATGCGCGTGTCACCTGTCGGTCACGAACGGCAGTCATTGCGAACTTTCCAGGCCGACAAACGCACCGCCATTGCGCCGTGCCAGTTCGCGCATCAGCGTCGCGTAGCGCCAGCCTCCGGCGGACTGCCCGGGGGCGTCGAACAGGCCGGGAAAGCCGATGCCATGAATGCGCACGACCGTCTCGCCGCGCTCATTCTTCGGGTTGACCGTCTCGACCGCATCGAGCACCTTCTTGTACGACGAACCGGCGAAGTCGTCGCCGAAGACATACAGGCTGATCTTGCGCTCGGGGCTGTAATAGGTCCGGATTGCCTCGATGATGCCTTCGACCGGACTCGAATTGCTGTACGGCTGCCAGGTTGGCATGCGCGTGCTGATGGTGCGGCGGCGGGCGGCGGAGTCGTCGAGCCACTGGCCACGGGTCTCGGGAAACATGTAGCGACCCTCGTCATTCATGATCTGCAGACCTTTGACCCGCGGGTAGGTGTCGAGCACGGCGTTGATTTGTCGCAGCGCCGTGCGCCAGCTCATTTCGACCATGCTGCCCGATGTGTCGATGATGAAGATTATATATTCGCTGTCGACCGGGATGCCTCCGACCAGATCGTTGTCGACGCTGTCCCGCTCGGCCAGCAATCGCTGCATTTCCTCGGTCAGGGTCTGCATCGCAAGACGAAGTTCGCCTTCGATGTTCGAGCGTACGGCGGCTTCCTCGGCTCGATTGCGCAACCCTGCCAGCGTCGCGCGCAGATCCTCGACACGCACCGCGCGCGCGGCCAGCTGCGCCTGCTGCTCGTCGATGTCGCGCAACAGAACGGTGACCTCGCCGCGCAGCTGGAACAGCTGCTCCTGCAACTCGCGGATGATGCCGCTGCGGGGTGTCTCGGACCGTTCCAGCACGATCGTCGTGCCGATCCTGGAGATGGTCAGCAGCAGGATGATGGCGCCGAAGCCACAAGTGATGACGTCGAGGAACGACAGGCTGACCGGTTGTGCCTCGCGGCGAGCACGGCGGCTCATGGCCAATCCCGCGTCGGTGTCAGCAACGAACCGGTGGTCCGTTGCGCCAGCAGCCAGAACGAACCCGCGGCATCCGGATCCCCTTCCATGGGCAGCAAGATGGTGTTGACCGGGATCCTCGCCGGGATGGTCCGGATTGCGTCGGCAAACAGGCGGGCCCGTTCCCGGCCGCTGATCGTGCCGCCACCACCGCCACCGGTACCCTGCGTCGGCAGGCCGTCGGTAATCAGGATGATGTTGTCCGGCGCCGGGTTGAGGCGCGTAATCTGACTGAAGGCGGTGGCCAGCGAGGTGCCGCCCTGCGGCACGGTGTTTTCTACTGCCTCGACCGCGCGGTCGATCGCATCGGTAGCGCCGGTGTTCAGCCAGGTGCCTTCGGTGCCGGGTACGGCGGCACGCAAGCTCGTATCGAACAGATAGATCTGGAAATGCATTTCCGGCGTCAACCGTGCGACCAGCCACGCCACGGTGTCGACCGCCTGGCGCCATTTCGGGGTCAGCTTCTTGGCCGCATCGTCCATGTTGCGGAAGCGGATCACGTTGACCAGGTTCTCGGCCAGCATGCTGCTCGATGCGTCCAGCAGGATCAGCGTGCGCTTGCTGTCGAGTCGCAAGCCGGTGAGATAGGCACGCCGGCCGGTACCGCTGCGCTCGCGCAGGTTGGCGCCCTTGGCCCGAATCTCCTCCTGAATCTGGCGCTTGCGCTGTTCCAGTTCGGCCAACTGGCGGCGCATCTGTTCGATGCTGTTGCGGTTGTCCTCGGTGGCCGGCGCCGCCGCAGCCATTTCCTGCAACAGTTGTTGCAGCAGCGCGGCGGAGGCGCTGTTCTGCTCGTGCAAATCCGCAGCGGTCGCGCGCAGTTCCGCCAGGTTGCGGCGGCCCTCGGTGACTTCGCGTTCCAGCAGCCGCACTTCGGAATCGGCCGGGGTGGCTTCCTGCTGGAAATCAGTGCCCTGGTGCTTGAGGATCAGGAACAGCAGAATCATCGCGCCGAAGCCACACGACATCACGTCCAGGAACGACAGACTGACCGGGTCGAGCGAGCGTCGCTTACGCGCCATGTTCGTTCAGCACGGCGATCGCGATAAATTCGGGCGTGCCAGCGGCGAGACTGATGCGATCCCCGGGCGTGAGCGGCATCGTCGTGGCGAGCATCCGGCCGTTGCAGAGCACGGCGTTTTCGGCCAGCGGCCGGAGCTGTGGCGCGTCGCGACCATCGATCGCCGCGATGACGTCGCCGTCGCGCGACGAGGTGACCTGGCCGGAGCGGTGCAGGTAGGACGTTCGACCAACCAGCGGGGTTGCGATGGCGCCGGCCAATAGATGCGTTGCCCGTTGTGGCACGCTCACGGCGCACGGTGTCCCGTCGGTATTTCCCGATGCTTCTGGCACCGCCGCGGCTGGCAACCGGGTGAGATAGGCGAGACCTTCACCGGAGCGCCGCAAACGGTTCTGGTGCGCCAGGCAGGATCCGGCAATGGCGGTCGCGGTGACGATGGCTCCGGCGCCCAGCGCCTCCAGCGTGCCGGGTAGCCCGGCGAAGGCGTGGCTCAGGATCGGTGTGTAGTTGGCGGGCAGTGCGGTTTGCAGCGGCGCCAACAGCGAGCGAAGCAGGCGTGTGATCGGTTCGCGCTCCAGGCGGGTCTGATAGATACGCCCGCGAAACTCCAGTTCGAGCGCGATCGATTCGTGGGTCAGCAGGGCTTCGAGCCAGACTTCCAGATGATCGTACAGGGCCTGCTCGGTCGCCGCTTCGGCGAACGGGTCGAACCGCTCGGAGCCGACGAATGCTTCCGCCACCGCGTGCGCGCAGGCATCGCGGATCCTTTCCAGCCCAACGCCGGGAACGCTGCACACGGTTTCGCGCACCACCTCGCCATCGATCCGCAACTGGGTGATGACACCACGGTGCAAGTGCAGATCGACGAACGCATGGAGGCCGGGCGCACTGCCGTGGGCTGCTGCGGCAACGGCCATATCGACCAGACCGATGGCGCGCATACGACCGGCATCGGCGAGTCCGAGCAGCAGCGCCAGCCGCTCGCGCGTCATGTCACCGGGTACGGCGAAGATGATTTCCTCCGGCCGTCCGGCTTGTTCATGCAAACGCTGCAGGTGGGCAAAGGCAAGGTCGGCATGGTGCCGGTAATGGCGGGTCGGCTTGCGCAGCGGTTGCTCGCCGAGCGCGTGCCAGAACTCGCTGTAACTGGACAGGGGATACAGCCGCGAGCGACGCCGGCCGTCGTCGCCGAGATGCACGTGATCATCGGCCAGTACCGCGTAGCCGGGGCTGGTGAAGTCGGCGCCGTCGTTCCGGGTCAGGCGCAACGCGTGGTCGCTGAGTTCGATGATGGCGGTGGTCATGGGCCGGGCGAACGCACCTGGAAGTACCGGATCAGGTGTTCTTCGCAATACTCCTGGGTATCAAGCACCAGCCGTTCCTGTAGCTGTTGCAACTGGTGCATCACGAACATGATGAACAGGCTCAGCACGAGCGCCACCAGCGTGGAATTGAAGGCGACGCCGAGGCTGACGGTGACATTGGTGATGTTGCCCTCGACCGCTTCGGGCGCCGCCGCGAGCGCCTGGCCGATGCCGCGCACGGTGCCGATGAAGCCGATCGCCGGAATCGCCCAGATGATGTAGCGCACCATCGCCATTTCGGTATCGAGCCGATTGGCTTCGGCGTCACAGATATCGCGCACCGCACCGGAGGCATCCGGAATCGCGCGCGTGGTGCCAAAGCGCTGCAAGGCCGCGAGCAGCGCCCGCGGCAGCAGACAGGCGCGTTCGGCCACGGGCAGCGCCTGCAATGGCCGGCTGTACTCGCGGGTGTCCTCGGGCAGGATGCTGGTGCCGGGCTCCGCGGCGACGATGCGGCGTTCGAGCAGGCGCCGTTCGGTCAATGCTTGGCGAATCTTCAGCCCGATGATCGCCGCCGCCCAGAGCGCCAGAATGATCTCCGTCTCCTGTTCGTAGTCCTTGAGGATGACCCAGATCGACACATCGGTGCTCGGCACATTCCCCGCGGCCAGTTGCTTCGCCTGTTGCTCGAGGACCGCCGCGGCATTCGGCCGCACGACCGTGACATAGCTGGCGTGCACCAGAATGATGGCCAGCAGCAGTGCGGCCAGTTGATAGATGAAATCGGCAAAGGTGTTTCGGCTCATGGGCGTCAGATGTCCGTGGCTTCAGATATCCGTTGGGAAATCGACCGGAAAATCCGCGGAAACCTCATCGGTCGGATCGAATTCGTCGGGAGTCGGGGCTTTGTCATCGCCGGATTTCTCCGGGTCTTCGGTTTTCTTCTGAGCGTTGTCCGGGCGCGGCGGCGCCGGATCCTCGGCGGCGCGAGCCGGCACCAGGCCGGCGCCGGCCACCAGCGCGAGCAGGAGCAGGGTACGCCGGCGGGTCAATGCGGATACCGCGCGACGCGGAAACCGACATCTTCCCGCGGCCGGTCCGAGTAATCGCGAAATGCCAGCCGCAGCTCGCTGACGCCACTGTGCGCCCAGCTCGAGCCGCGGATCACGTGATAGCGCCCGTTCGGTTTGCCGAGTGGATTCTCCGGGACCGCATCGCCGCCGTCCTGGACATCGATGTCGTAGACATCATGGACCCACTCGGCGACGTTGC
>JADLEV010000082.1 GCA_020845935.1 Gammaproteobacteria bacterium | reverse complement strand
TTCCGGCAATGCCGCGCTGATGGCGCTGACTCGCGCCATCGGCGGCACCAGCCGCGCTGATGGCGTTCGTGTCGTCGGCATCAACCCGGGCCCGATTGCAACCGACCGGTTGCGCCTGTTGCACCGCCAACTCGCGGCAATCGAAGGCCACGATCCGGACGATACGACCGTAGGACTGCTCGGTCAGGCGGGTCAGCCGGAGGACATCGGCAATCTGATCGCGTTTCTCGCGTCGCCGCGCGCGGCGTTCATCAACGGCACGATCATCACCGCCGACGGCGGCCATCGCTACTGAGGCAGGGACCATGAAGGTTCTGGTCTGCGGCGGTTCCGGATTCATCGGCAGCGCGCTCAGCCAGGGCTTGCGCGCCGCCGGGCACGAAGTCATTCGCGGCGTGCGCCGGCCGGAAACCTCCAGCGATATCTCGATCGACTACGGCCGCGACGTGACCCCGGCCGCCTGGGTCGATCGGCTGCGCGGCTTCGACGCCGTGGTCAATGCGGTCGGCATCATCGTCGAGCAACGCACGGCCCGATTCGTCGATCTGCACCAGCGCGCTCCGATCGCGCTGTTCAATGCGGCGGCGCAAGTCGGCGTGCGCCGCATCATCCAGATTTCCGCACTCGGCGCCAACCGCGGCACGACACCGTACTTCATCACCAAGTTCGCTGCCGACACTGCGCTGCGCGCACTCGCGATCGAGTGGCAGATTCTGCGGCCGTCTCTGGTGTATGGCGACAACGGGGCGTCGGCGATGATGTTCCGCACCGTCGCGACGTTGCCAATACTGGTCGTGCCGGCGCTCGGCGAAGCCGCATTCCAGCCGGTACACATCGACGACGTCGTCGCCGCGGTAGTGCGTGCCGTGGCACCCGAGTCGCCGGCACGCCAGGAGGTCGATGTCGTCGGCGCCACGCGGGTGACCTACCGCGCGATGCTTGAGAGCTACCGCCGTGCGCTCGGTCTGCGCCCGACGCTCTGCCTGACCATCCCAGCCCCCATGATGGCGCTGGCCGCACGTTGCGCCGCACTCGTACCCGGTGCTCCGCTGACACCGGACACCTGGTCGATGTTGCGTGCCGGCAGCGCCGGCGACGACACCGCTCTGACACACCTGCTCGGCCGCCCGCCACGTGGCATCGAAGAGTTCATCCCAGCAGATGCGGTCCCCACGCTGCGCGCCCAAGCACTTGCCGGCTGGTGCCGGCCATTTCTCGCGGCAGTCCTTGCGCTGACGCTGTTGGTACTCACGATCGGGTTCGTGGTGGTGCGTTGAGGAATCCTGAGGTCACGGCATGGCTAGGATGATCGATGTGGTGCGTTGCCCCTGGAGTGAAGGTGTGGATCCGTCCTACCAGCATTATCACGACACCGAGTGGGGCGTGCCGGAGCATGACGATCGCCGGCAGTTCGAGTTCCTCATCCTCGAAGGCGCGCAGGCCGGGCTGAGCTGGTGGACGATTCTGCGCAAGCGCGACGGCTATCGGCGTGCCTTCGCCGGCTTCGCTGCCGACGAGGTCGCGAACTTCACGCCGGCTACCGTCGCTCGGCTGATGCAGGATCCAGGCATCGTCCGCAACCGCCTGAAGATCGAGGCGGCGATTCACAACGCGCGAGGATTCCTGAACATCCAGCGGGAATTCGGCAGTTTCGATCGCTACCTCTGGGACTTCGTCGGCGGTGCGCCGATCGTCAATCGCTGGCGAGAACAGACCGAGGTTCCTCCGACCAGCAAGGAATCCGATGCCCTGAGCAAGGATCTGAAACGCCGGGGTTTCAAATTCGTCGGATCCACGATCATCTATGCCCACATGCAGGCGACCGGGCTGGTCAACGATCACCTCGTCGGCTGCTTCCGCCATGCAGCGTGCGGCGAGCGCCGGCACTGACGGTGCCCGCCATTTTGACCATGAAGTCATTGCTTGGTGCGGACGAAAACCAAAGGGATGGCGTGGCGTCATCCCCGCGTATCGGATACAGGCCAGATCTGGCTCTGGCAGCGACCGCAAGATACCGCACGCCCGATTGCGGCAGGAATTACCGGACGCGCCTCAATGGCGCAGGACCGCTGCGGCATGTCGCGTCGCAATGGCGTCCCCTAGGGGATTCGAACCCCTGTTACCGCCGTGAAAGGGCGATGTCCTAGGCCTCTAGACGAAGGGGACACAGGTGCCGGCCGAAGCGGGTGCTGCCTGTTGCCGCGGGGTAGACCGGAGTGCCGCGCGGCGGCGCGTATTCTCTCAGGGATCGGCGATTCATTGCAACGCGATAAATGACTCAAATGCGCCGCTCGCGTCCCTGCCAGAAATACTCGCGCACGACGCGCCGCAGGATCTTGCCGTTCGGGCTGCGCGGCAATTCCGGCCAGCAATGCAACTCCTTCGGCACCAGCCAATCACCCAGGTGCTTTTTACAGAAGGCGCGCATCTCATCGAACGATAACGTAGTACCGGATTTCAGTTCGACCACTGCCGTGACCTGCTCGCCCCAATCCGGATGCGGTACACCGACCACTGCGCAATCCTGTACCGAAGGATGGCCCAGGAGGACCTTCTCGACTTCCGATGGAAAGACATTGAAGCCGCCGCTGATGATCATGTCGCGCTTGCGATCGAGCAGATAGACCCAGCCGGTGGCGTCCTTGACGCCGATATCACCCGTGTGATGCCAGCCAAACGCCTGCGCTTTCTCGGTCTCTACCGGATCGTTGTAGTAGCCCTTCATCACCATCGAACCGCGAATGACGATCTCGCCCGACGTTTCCGGCGGCAGCAACCTGCCCTCCTCGTCCATGATTTCGGCGCGTGCGAATGGTGAAGGGCGGCCGACGCTGAGCAACCTTCGCTCATCGCCCGCGGCGACTGCCGCAGCAATCTCTTCCGGCGGAAAGTACGTCACGTTGGTGCCGATCTCGGTCTGACCCAATCCGGTCACCATCACCGGACCGAACACCGCAACCGCCTCCTTGATCTTTTCCGGCGCCATCGGTGCCCCGGCGAACGTGAAATACCGCAGTGACGAATAGTCGTGGTTGCGGATCTCCGGATGCGACAACATCCGGTACAGCGCGGTCGGCGGCAGGAAGAAATGGGTGACTCGAAACCGTTCGATCGCTTGCATGATCGCCAGCGGATCGAAGCCCGGCAGCACGATGTTGCTGGTACCCATGCCCATCAGCGCCAACGCCGAACCACCGGCCGCATGCGTCATTGGCGCGGCCACCAGGTTCACTGGCCGGTCGCACCAGTTCAGCCGCTGCGTGTTGGCGATGATCATCTCCCAACTGCGATGCGTCATCATCACGCCCTTCGGCCGGCCGGTGGTCCCGCCGGAACTGAACAGCGTGACGACCTCCTCCGGTGCGCACACGACTTCACTGGGCGTGGCTGGAACACCTTCCAGCAATTCGGCGAGTCCCGCATTGCCGCCTTCCGCACCTTCGAGACAAATCACCCGGCGCAGATGAGAACAGCCGGCGGTGATCTGCTTGACTCGCGCACCGGTGGCAGCGGCGTAGATAAGCACCTGCGTTTCGGTGTTGTTCAGCACGTAGGTCGTGTCTTCGACCGAGGCATGCACGTTGATCGGCACCCAGACGCAACCGCGCCGCAGCATGCCGATCACGCACTCGAACGCGCGGCAGGAATTGCCGGCATAGATCGCGATGCGCGTGCCCGGCGCGATGCCTTCGGCCGCCATCAGATTGGCGAAGCGGTAGGAGAATTGCTGCGTCTCGGCATAGCTGCGCTGTTCGTTCGCGCCGATCAGAAATGCACGTTCCGGATTGACGTCGACGCCCTTGTCGAAATACTCGATGAGTTGCATGCGGACTCTCGCGTAGCCAAAGACAACGTGCCGGCAGACCGCATCGCGGCCGCGCCATTCGTAACGTTTGTTACTATTGAAAACGAGACGAATGTTATAATGCGCTGCGGCCCGACACAAACCCGTGGCACACGACGAACCACTCCCGGACAAACGATGACTGGACCAGAGGATCGAACCAACGAAACCGCCGGTCCGCTGCGCGGCGTGCGCGTCATCGAATTCGGCGCGATCGGCCCGGTGCCCTTTTGCGCGATGCTGCTCGCCGACATGGGTGCCGAGATCCTGCGCATCGATCCACCCTCACCCGCACCGTTGCCAGATCATGAAGCCGCGATCCAGCGCGGCCGTCACCGCGTCACACTCGACTTGAAGAATGAGGAGGACGCGGCACGTCTGCACGGCGCGCTACCGCATGCCGATATCTTGCTCGAAGGCTTCCGCCCCGGCGTGCTCGAGCGTCTCGGCTTCGGCCCTGACCAGTGTCTGATCGAGAACCCAGCGTTGGTGATCGGTCGCATGACCGGATGGGGCCAAACGGGTCCGCTCGCACCGCGCGCCGGCCACGATCCGAACTACCTCGCACTGACCGGCGCGCTGCATGCGATCGGTTATCCCGATCGGCCGCCCTTGCCACCATTGAATCTGATTGCCGACCAAGGCGGCGGTGCGATGTTTCTTGCGGTCGGCATTCTCGCGGCGTTGCTGCATGCACGCGCGACCGGCCAGGGTCAGGTCGTCGATGCCGCGATGATCGATGGCGCGGCATCACTACTGACGCCGATCCTCGCGATGCGTCATGCGGGACTGTGGCGTGATGAGCGCGGCGTCAACATGATGGATGGCTCCTGCCCATTCGCGACGAGCTATGGCACTGCCGATGGCAAGTACGTCGTCATCGCCGCGATCGAGCCCAAGTTTTACGCGGAGTTGCTGCGTGTGCTGGGCCTCGACCCGGCGACGCTGCCGGCGCAGCACGATACCGCCGGCTGGCCGCTGCTGCGCGAGCGCTTTGCCGCGGCGATCCGAACCCGCACGCGCGACGAGTGGGCACGCGTCGCCGAGGGGCTCGATGCTTGTCTGACACCGGTGCTCGACTTCGGTGAAGCGCAACAGCATCCGCATCAGCGCGCGCGCGCAGGCTATATCGGCGACCCGCCCTTGCCGGCACCGGCGCCGCGCTTTTCCGCGACCCCCACCCGGCACGCAACGCCGGTACGATCGGGTGCCGCGGCCTTGCTGCGTCGCTGGGGCATGACCGCGGCCGAAGCGGCCGCCTGGAACTGACTCGATGCTGGTCATTGGCGATCTGTCGCGCCTCAACGCGATCCGTTACCCGGACAAGGTAGCACTCGTGCTCGATGAGGCGACGCTGACCTATCGCGAACTCAACCTCCAGTCGAACCGACTCGCCCATGGCTTGCTGGAACGGGGCGTCGTACCCGGCGATCGGATCGCCTTGCTCGCCTACAACCGACTCGACTACGCGGTCGTGACGCAGGCGGTCGCCAAATGCGGTGCGATGCTGGTGCCGCTGAATTTCCGCTTCGTCGCCAGCGAGATCCGCCATGTGCTGGCCGACGCGGAACCGAAGGTGCTGTTCCTCGAAGCCTCATTCGCCGCCGCCGTGAGCGCTGCCTGCGTCGATCTGCCACACCCGCCCACTTTGGTGTTCATGGATGATGCCGGTGCGCCCGAGGGTGCATTGACTCTGCCGGGTTTGTCGGCCGAGCGCGAGGCGGGCGATCCACCGGTCACGGTCGATCCGCAGAGTTCCTGCGTCATCATGTACACCAGCGGCACGACCGGCTTTCCCAAGGGCGTGCTGGTTTCGCATGCGACCTACTTCAAGATGTACCTCGCCACCGCGGTCGAGGCCAGCCTGCGTCACGAAGAAGTGTTCCTGCTCGCGGTGCCGATGTTTCATGCGGCGGGTCTGAACATGGCGTTGCATCAGTCCCTGTTCCTCGGCGCGACCGGGATCATCCATCGCGGCGGGTTCGATCCGGTCGTGATCATGCGCTTGATCGAAAAACACCGGGTCACCTTCGCCATCCTCGTGCCGATGACGGTCAATCTGCTCGCCCATCATCCCGAAGTCGCGAAGTTCGATCTGTCGAGCCTCGACAAGATTTTCTACGGCTCGGCGCCGATCACCCGCGACGTGCTGGAACAGGCGTTTCGCGTGTTCCCCAGCGTGAAATTCACGCAGCTGTACGGTTCGACTGAAGCCGGCATGGTCAGCGCATTGCGGTACGAGGATCATCCGGACTGGGCGCATGTCACCGGACGCCAGGCCTTGTTGACCGAAAGCCGGATCGTCGATGACACCGGTCGCGTGGTCGGCCTCGGTGAAGTCGGCGAAATCATCGTGCGCCAGGAAACCATGGGCATGATCGATTACTGGCGCAATCCGGAAGCGAGCGCCGCGACCATTCGCAATGGTTGGATCCATACCGGCGATCTCGCTCGCGTCGAGCGCAACGGCTACTTCACCGTGATCGATCGCCTGAAGGAGATCATCATCAGCGGCGGCGAGAACATCTATCCGAAGGAAGTCGAGAACGTGATCGCCGCGCATCCTGCGGTGCGCGAGGTCGCGGTGTTCGGCTTGCCGGATCCGCTCTACGGCGAGACGGTCTGTGCCGCGCTCGCCTGCTGGCCTGGCAAGTCCACGTCCGCGGAGGAGATCACGCAGCTCTGTCGCGAGCAACTCGCCGCCTACAAGCGTCCGCGACGGATCGAGTTCGTCGAGGCGCTGCCGCGCAATGCCAGCGACAAGATCCAGAAGAATCTGCTGCGGCAACGCTTCCGCGCGCAAGCCGGCGCGCCATGACCGCACCCTCCCGCCGCGCAAGCCAGGCGCGCGCAAGGCGCAAACCAGAACAGGCACTGGAGATCCGCGATACCCAGACCGTCTGGTATCGCTTGATGAAACTGACGAATCTGATCAATCGCCCATTCTTCAATCAGGGCGCGCGGCCACACGGGATCAACATCAACGAATGGCGCCTGCTGATAACGCTCGCCGACTTTGGCGAGACCGCCGCGCACGAACTGGCCGACGCCAGCGGCCTGCATCCGATGAACGTCAGTCGTTCGCTCGCGCTGCTGTGCCGGCAGGATCGCATCACGATGCGCATCGACCCGAGCAACCGCCGCCGCAAGCTGTTTCGCCTGAGCCCCACCGGCCGCGCGCTGTATCGCCGTGTGCTGCCACACATGCGCCAGCGCGCGGATGCGCTGTTCAGCTTGATGAGTCCCGACGAAACGAAGCAGCTCGGCGAATTGATCGACCGGCTGATCGCCCGGGTCGAGTCGTTGCCGGAATCGACTACCGCACCCGAGGTATGAAGCGCCGTCTCAGGCTGGACCCGCCAAGCAGTCCTGCGGCAAGCAGCGCCAAGGAGCCTGGCTCCGGAACGGAGACTGGAGGCGGCGGAGGCGCTATCGACAGGCTTGTCGTGATGCTGAAGCTGGATGCGGACGTATGACGTTCGGCGAAAAAGATGTCGAGGTCGTAAGCACTTCCGCTGGTTAAACCCTTCGCCTCAAGATCGAGTTCTGAAAAAGTACCCGATGCCGCACCATGGACACCACCCAGGTCCATCAACAACTTGCCCCCTACGTAGATCCAGAGATCGTCGTCTCCCGTGAAGGAAAACGTCTGATTCCCCGCTACGGAGGACCCATTGAAGGACAGCAAGCCTTCAAGGTGCATGGTGAAATGGTAGTTGTGCGACCGACCCTGATTACCAAACCGCATCCCATCGATCGGAAAAAATGAACCATTGCTGTAGGAATAGATTCCGGAGCCGGGCGATGTTTCGGCCAGGGTGAGCGAGTACGCTGTGCTGGCATTGACCCCGGCCACATCCGTATACCAATTCGCGAAACTGGCTGCGTCCGCGGCACCCGTACCAGCCGCCGCTACGTAATCCGGCAGACCGCTGCCATTCAACGTCGCGCTGACCATGCCGGTAACGAGTCCCGGGATAGGTCCTTCGAAATCAGCACTCGATCCGGAGTGCGTCACTACGGAACACGTTCCTGCGATAGCCGGGTTGCAGAAATCACGAATGGTACCGGTCAGCGTCGTGCCATGTGCCGCCAGCGCGAACAATCCGACACCAGCGGAAACTACCTGAACAGCAATCATCTTTTTCATTTCCATCTCGCTGAATCGATTTTGAGGTCACTGCAGCCAAGATGCATTTATCGATCCAATCAAGTGCGAATGAGGTATCCCGCAGTGCTCGCCGCCTTCCTGACAGAGCTTCTGTAAAAAATACTGACAGCCTGTTCGATGGCGCTGTGTCTACAGGACCGTGTAGTACCGGATCAGATTGCCGTCCTCGCGGCGTTCACCGATGCCAATGAAGGCGTGGCGCATCAACCAGTCATGCGGACCGGTGGTCACTTCGAAGGTGGGAACGGCGCGCAGGTAGTACTCCTCGCGAGACACCGGTTTGCCGCCGCGGAAGATCCAGTCGCGAATGCGTTCCATCGTGTCCGGCTTGCGGCCCCAGAGATAGCCGCGGTTGTGCAGCAGGATCAGCGTGCCGTCGTCTTCTTCCAGCATGTAACGCGCATCGAACGCGAGCACGCCATCGGGACGGAACAGTGCATAGTCGCCACCGCTGTTCGGGACCGCACGTCCCCGCAATTTCGGGCCACGGAATTCACCGCTGTCGACATACACCGCGCCACGTCCGGCGCCGCTCGGCATCTGCGCGATGTTCTGCACGCGAGTGAAGCGCAGCCGCACTTCGAACGCGAACTCGAACCGCGGCAGCTCCGGCGGCTCGACGTTTTCCAGGTCCCAGTCGATGCTCATGGTTCAGTCCTCGTGCGACGGCGGGTTCGAAGCGAGCATGGCCCGTGCTCAACTCATGCGATGCCTCGTTAGACTTACCGCGGCGGCGCGCGCGTGCCGGCGTCGATGCGGATCAGTTCACCGTTCAGGTACGCATTCTCGACGATGAAGCCGACCAGCGATGCAAACTCGGCGGGTGCTCCGGCGCGTTTCGGGAACTCCAGCGTCGAGACCAGCTGCTCCATCATCTCCTTCGGCGCGGCCGCGACCAGTGGCGTGGCGAAGAGACCGGGCGCGATCGCGCAGACGCGGACACCGAATTGCGACAGGTCGCGCGTCATCGGCAGCGTCAGACCAATCACGCCCGCCTTGCTCGCGGCATAGGCCACCTGCCCCATCTGCCCTTCGAGGCCGGCCAGCGACGAGGTGTTGACGACCACGCCGCGCTCGCCGCTGTCGCCGATCGGTGTGTTCTTCAGCATTTCCGCGGCCGCGAGCCGGGCGACGTTGAATGTGCCGATCAGGTTGATGCTGATGACCTTGGTGAATTCGGCCAGCGGATACGGACCTTTCTTGCCGACGGTCCGCGCGCTCTGGCCGGGAATGCCGGCGCAGTTGACGCAGACATGGATCGCGCCGAAGGCCGCCATCGTCGCCGCAATGCCTGCCTGGGCTGACGCCTCATCGGCGACATCGACGTTGGCGAAGATCGCCTGGCCGGGAAACTCGGCCGCGAGTGCCGAACCTTTCTTCTCGTCACGATCGAAAATCGCGGCCTTGCCGCCCTTGGCGATGAAGTGCCGTACCGTGGCCTCGCCAAGCCCGGAAGCGCCGCCGGTCACGACCGCGACGGTGTCTTTGATCTGCATCGTTGTTCTCCTAATACCCTCGAAAATCAGGCTTGCGCTTCTCGGCAAATGCCGCGCCGCCTTCGGTCGCATCGTGCGAATAGAAATGCAGCTGCACCGCCATCTTTTCCGCGGCAAGCCCCTGCGCGACCGGAATATCCAGCGCGTTTTCGATCAAGGTTTTCATGGTCCGCAGACCGAGCGGGCTCTTGGCCGCGATCTTCTCGCCGAGTGCCTGCACGTCCTGCTCGAAGCTGGCGTCTTCGTACAACGCCTGCACCAGACCCCGCGCGTGCATCTGCTCGGCCGGGAACAGGTCACCGGTGTACATCAGGTAACGGGCGAAGTTCGGGCCGACCAGGCGCGGCAGGCGCACCGTCGCGCCGCCGCCCGGCAGCATGCCAAAGTTCGCATGCGCATCGCCGATGCGCGCCGAACGCGCGGCGACGATGAAATCACACATCATCGCGAGTTCCAGGCCACCGCCGCAGGTGATGCCGTTCAGTGCCGCAATCACCGGCTTCGGCATCGTCGTCAATACTTCCTCCATCCGTGTCGCGAGATCGAGAAACGTCGGTTTCGGGCTCGGTGGTGCCTTGATGTCCGGCTTCGCAGTCATGTCGGCGCCGGCGCAGAAGGCGCGGCCTTTGCCGGAGAATACGATCACGCGCGTTTCCTCGCGTTCGCGCAGGTCGAGCCAGATCTGGCGCAGCGTCACCATCTGGTCCATGCCGACCGCGTTCAACTGCTCGGGCCGGTTCAGAAACAGCCACGACACCGGGCCGCGATGTTCGAGCAACAAACCTTCGTAGTTCATCATTATTTATCCTTGCCTATGCGTGGCCGAGGATCGTCACGCAGTTGATGCCTTCCTCGACGCCGAAGAAGCCGCCGCCGTTGACCGCCATCGCGTAGTTAACGTTTGGTACGGTGCGCTGGCCGGCGCTACCGCGCAGGTGAAGCACCAGTTCATATATTTGACCGAGGCCGGTCGCGGCGACTGGGTGGCCTTTCGATTCGAGGCCGCCGGAAACATTGACCGGCACGCGACCACCGAGCGACAGTTCGCCGGCTTCGGCGGCGGGGCCGCCCTGCCCCCACTCGCAAAGACCAACCGCCTCGACCTGATAGATCTCGGCGAACGCGCTGCCGTCGTGGACTTCGGCAACGTTGATATCCTTCGGTCCGATGCCGGCCTTGGCGTAGGCCTCCTGAGCGGCGAGGCGGCAGGCGTAGCGATCGCGATCGGCGAAATCGCGATCGGTGCCGCTGCGCATGACCGATGCCGCGATGCGGATGGGCTGCCCCTTGCTGAACCGCAGCAGTGCCTCCCGCGAGCAGATCAGCGCTGCGGCGGCGCCATCGCTGATCGGCGCGCACATCGGCAGCGTCATCGGCCAGGCGACGACACGCGCGCCGAGCACGTCTTCGATGCTGTAATCCTTCTGGAACTGCGCCAGCGGATTCAGCGTCGAGTGATGGTGATTCTTCGCCGACACCGCGGCGATCTGGCGCCAGGTCGTGCCGTACTTCTTGATGTGCGCACGGGCGTTGATGGCGTAGGCATCGAGGAAGATGCTGCGTGCCTTTTCGTCGATCACTACCTCGGGCGGCGGCAATACATCGGCAACCGACGGCATGTAGCCTTCAACAAACCGCGTGACCTGCTTCAGGTCCTCGGGCTGGCCAAAGGTGGCGAGCTTGCGCGCCTTGTCGTCGGTGTAGAGCTTTTCGGTCCCGACTGCGAGCGCGATGTCGACGCCGCCGCCGGAGACCATGTTGTAGGCGAGATTCAATGCGGTGGTCGAGCCGCTGCATGCGTTCTCGATATTGACCAGTGGCATCTGCATGCCGATCGCACGCAGCGCATGCTGACCTTTCATGCCGTACTGGCCTTCGATCGCGCCCTGCGCCGTATTCGCGTAGAACACGATTTGCGGCGCATCCAGCCCTGCGCCGGCATCGGCCAGGGCTTCATTGACCGCCGCCCGCGCGAGATCCGCGCAGGATTTGTCCTGATGTTTGCCGAATGGCGTCATGCCGACGCCGACGATGAAAACCTCGCGCATGAGTTGCCCGCCTCCCGTATATGAGCGCCGTGGATATCGCGCCGCATACTAACATTTGTTACGGACAGGCTGAACCGCGGCGGCCGATGCGGCGCCCAGGAAGGTCCCGCGCGCAACCTCGGCGCGGGACCGATGGCGGTTACCGGGTGCGGTCCTTAATGGCCGTGGCGATCGATGCGGCCTCCCGCAATTGCGCCGCTGCCTGTTGCTGCCACGCCGCGTATTGCTGGCGCGCGGTCGCATCCCATTGCTCGGCGCCTCCCAAGGGAAAACGCTGGCGCATGGCGTCGTCGTTCGCCGCGGCGGCGGTCAGCGGCGGCGCCCCGATCAACTGGCGGGCACGGTCAAGATCGGCGCGGGCGCGCGAATCGGATCCGGCGACCCGTTCCGCCTCGCGCAAGGTGTGCAGCGTTGCAACGAGCAATTCATGTTGATCGGTGAGCGTTGCATCGAAAAGTGCGGCCAGCAGACCTTCGCGCTTGCCGGCCAACTCCAGCGAGTAGGCGACCGGCCGCGCCTGATCGAGCGCATAGGGGTTATAGGCCAACCGCGCCTTGCGATAGACCTCCGGATGGATTGGCAGCCGCTCGATGCCCTTGGTCGTCAGGATCTGTTGCCCTTGCTCCGACAGGACGAATCGCACGAACTCACGCGCCAGTTCCGGATTCGGCGCATCGGTCAGGACCCCGACCTCGGCGACCGAATAGGCGGCCAGCCGCGGATAGATGAAGCCGACGTTGTCGTCGCCGTCCAGCGTGTCGCGTGCGTAGAAGTCGATCGATACCCCGATCGCCTTGCTGCCCTTCGCGACTGCATCGCTCAACGACGAGACATCGGGCGGCAGCAACTGTCCGTTGCCGACGATGCGCGCGATGCGCCGCCAGCCCTCGTCCCAACCATAGGCCTGCAACAGGATTTCGTAGGGCAGGCGCGCCGTACCCTGACGCGACGGCACCGGCAACAGCAGGTGTCCGGCATACTCGGCGCGTTCGAGGTCGGCCCAGTCGGCCGGCGGCGTCAACTGGTTGTCCTGACACAACCCGCGATTGACGATGAAGCCGTAGCCGGCAAGCTCGAACGCAGTCGAACTCCGATCCGAAGCAACCAGCGGGAAATCACCGATCCGTTCCGGCAACGCGCCGATCTCGGCGCCGAGCGGCGCCAGCCGCCCGGCCGCCGCGAGGCGCCGGAAATTAGCAGGAGAGGCGCCCCAATAAACATCGGCACCACCTGCTTCACGAGACTCGATCGAGTCGATCGCCGCGCGCGACTCGCGCCAGAGGATCGTGACGTCCACCTCCGGATGCGCGGCAACGAACGCCTGCCGGTAGGGTTCGGTGACGTTGGCGTGATAGCCGGTCACGACGACCAGCCGATCCTCGCCCGCCAGCGTTCCGCCGCACGCGACCATCGTGACCGCCGCGAGCAACCGCCGCAGCCGATGCATGGTCGTCCTCCGACGCACCATCAGTAAGTCCACCTCAGCGTTACGTTCCAGGTGCGCCCCGGTTCGAAGAATCCTTCCTCGTAGGCATACAGCTTGTTGCCGAGGTTGTCGATTGCAACCTCGCCGACGAAGTGGTCGTTGAAACGATAGCTCGCCTTCAGATTGCCCACGACGAAGCCGTGCGCAATCCGATCACCGACCGTGCTGCTGTACCGGCGCGATTCATAGCCGGCACTCGCCACGATCTCCCACTGTTGCCATGGCTCGTACCGCAGATAGGTGAACAGCTTGTGCCTCGGCACATTGATCAGGAAGATGTTGTTCGCCGTCGTGTTGTCGCGATCGAGGAAGGTGTAGTTGGCGTGCAGTTCGCCTCGTTCCGAGAACGCCACGGTGCCGAGCAGTTCGAAGCCGAGATGGCGCTGGCCACCGATGTTCTGCATCTGGATGCACGGCGGCCGTGAACAGGCGGTCGGCGCGATCGTCACGTTCTCCATGGCGTCGTCCAACTCGCTGTAGAACAGGTTGCCGCCATAGCTGAAGATCCCGCGCGCGGCGGTGACGCCGAGCTCCACATGAACGGCATCCTCCGGCAACAGGTCCGGATTCGGCAATGCGGATCCGAGGCGGAACGAGTAGCGATCCTTGATCGACGCGAACCGCGTCCGGCGCGCCACACTCAGATGCCACTCGCCGGCATTGGCACTGCGGTACAGCAATCCACCCTGGATATTCCACGCCGATTCCTTGGACTCGGGCAGCGACTGCAGCACGAGCAGGTTGGTGTCGTAGAAGTTCGCTTCGACGCCGCGTTGCGCCGAGTAACCCAGGCCAGCGATCAAACGCAGCCGGTCTCCCAGCGTGATCGTGTCTTCCAGCGCGAAGGTGAAGAGATCGTCGATATAGCGCTCCTCCGGGATGCCGTCATCATCGACTTCCCGATGCACGTCGCGCTTGTAATGAAAGGCCGCGCGCAAATCGTGTTGACCGTACGCCGTGGTGCCCGACTCGATACCGGCACCGTAGGTGTAATCGTCATAGACGCTGTTGAACGCGAAGTTCCGATCCTGCGTCGTGTAGGTCGCGTCATCGAAGGCGCGCAAGGTATTGCCGTAGGTGTCGTAAAACGCCCGCAGCCGGACATAGGCATGCCGTGCCACGGCGGTGTTCGTCTGCAGATAGACGCCCTGCTTGTCCCACTCCGGCCAGCGCCAGTAGCGTGGCCGCACTCCGGCGTTGGTACCGGCATACGGCGGCGTCTGCTTGTCGCCCATCTGGTTGTAGTACGAAACCACGTATTCATCCGTTTCGTTCGGGGTGATGCCAAGCTTGAAGCTGACCTTGTAGTCATTGGTCGCAGCGTTCTCGCGCCGCTTCCCGTTCTCGATCGCGGTCGGCGCGAAACTGCCGGGAAGGCGGAAATGGTCCTGCTCCGCGATGGAACCGCCGATTTGCGCATACCACGTGCCCTGGTTGGTCGCGAGGTTTGCCGAGGCGCGGTAACTTGCAAGGTCGAACGAATCGTCCAGCGTGACTCCGGTTGTCGCAACCGCTTCGAACTTGTCCATCGGACGCCGGCTGATCAGGTTGACGCTGCCACCCAGCGTGTTGGCGCCGAACAGCATCGGCGTGAGGCTTTTCGTGACCGCGATTTCGGCGATGTCGAACGTGCCGAAGCGGCTCAGATCGACGTTGCCGTCATATGGCACGTAGACCGGGATGCCATCGATGTAAAGCGGCACCTGCCGCGAATTGAAGCCGCGCACGAACAGCAACCGTTCACTGCGGCCGCCCTCATTCTGAATCGAGGTCCCTGGAATAAGGTTGAGCGCATCGGAGACATTGCGGCGATCGAAACGCTCGATGTCCTTGTCACCGATCCGCGCGTCGAACGCGCCAAGCCAATCGCCTTGTTGCGACGCCTCACCCTTGACCTCGATATTCTCGATTGCGCCGAGATCGAACCGCTCCGCGGCGTTCGCCGCCAGGCCCGTCAGCATGGCCGCCAGAATCGCGCTACCGGTCACCGTGGCGCGATGCCAATGCCGCGGCGGCGTCGCCACACGACTCCCGATTCGCTTGGCGGTCACATGTAGGTGCAGCTTGGAATTAATATTCGTATTTGTGTTCATATACTGATTTCCAGATGGACGATGGTGGCGAAGAGCCGCATAAGGTAATGAGCGACACTCGCTCTTTCAATATGCGTTATGTTGCCTATTTTGACCTGAAGCCTTCCCATGCCGCTCAAGGTCCCAGGAGTCTGTGCGGTTGCGGGCTTTTCATGGACGGATGCAGTAGCGATGCCTTACAGTTCCGGCCGGTTTCAAACCAGGGCCCCTCATGAACGCCTCCTCCCGGCATGTTTGCCTCGGCACGCTGGCGCCGTTGTTGTTCTCCCTGCTGCCGTCGGTCGCCCTCGCGACCGACCCGGCTCCGGACGGCGCTGCGCTGTATCAGAATCAGTGCGCCGCGTGCCATGACAACAGTACCGCGACCAAGGCGCCCGGGCGCCAACAGCTCGCGGACCTGGAACCAAACGCAATCCTCGCGGCGCTACGCGACGGAACGATGCGGATGCAGGGCTCGCTGCTCGATCGCAGAGAACAGTCCGCGTTGATCAGTTTCCTGACCGGGCGAGAACCGGCAACACCCCAGAGCGTTGCGGCCAACGGTCGTTGTTCAGGGCCCGTACCGGCCGTGCCGACCGGGCCGGCCGCCGGCGATTGGAATGGCTGGGGCGGCACGGTTGCCAATGCACGTCATCAAGCGGCCGGTCCGCACCTGACCGGAGCCCACGTGAATCGGCTGCGGTTGCGATGGGCCTACGGCTTTGCCGGTGCCTCGCAGGCGCGTTCGCAACCGGCCGTGCTCGGCAATCGGCTTTTCGTTGTCAGTGCGACCGGACGGATCAGCGCTCTCGACGCCGATTCCGGCTGCACCTACTGGACCGCCGACGTCGAGGCCGGCGTGCGCAGCGCGATCTCGATCGGTTCGGTTGTGGTTGCGGGCCAAACCCGCTCGGTGATTTTCTTCAGCGACGCGCGTGCCAACGCCTATGCGCTCGATGCGCAAACCGGGAAGACGGTTTGGCAGCGCAAGCTCGATCCGCATCGCGCCGCGACCGGCACCGGCTCCGTGACCTTGCATCGTGGCGTGTTGTACGTGCCGCTGGCCGGCCTGTCCGAAGAGGCGATGGCGGGCGATCCGAACTATGAATGCTGTTCCTTCCGTGGCAGCGTCTCGGCACTCGACGCGGCGACCGGCGAAATTCTCTGGCGCTTCATGACCACGCCGGAGCCGACCATACAAAAGCACTTGCCGGGCGGCAAGAAGCTGCTGGGCCCCGCCGGCATCAGCATCTGGTCCGCACCGACGGTCGATGCGAAGCGCGGCTTGCTGTATGTCGCGACCGGGAACTCGTATTCCGGGCCAGCGCAGCCCTACAGCAATGCCATTGTTGCGCTCGATATCAAATCCGGCGCGGTGCGCTGGGCGCGCCAGACCCTGGCCGGTGACATCTGGATCTACGGATGCGACCCGACGCAAGGCGGTGATGATCGCGACGCCGACCAACGGCCAAACTGCCCACAACCGCTCGGTCCGGATCTCGATTTCGCCGCCTCGACCATCCTCGTAACCGCCGCCAACGGCAAGGACCTGCTGGTGGCGACGCAGAAATCCGGCATGGGTTACGCGCTCGACCCCGATCGCAGCGGCGAAATCGTCTGGCAGTATCGCTGGGGCAAAGGCGCTGCGCCCGGTGCCGTTTGGGGCGCGACCAGCGATGGCCGCAACGCCTACTTCGCGGTTGCCGATCAGAACTTCGATGCCTCCGGCGGCGGCATGCATGCGGTCGATCTGATCTCCGGCAGGAAAGTCTGGTTCACGCCGCCGGAAGATCCGTTGTGCGCGCCCCAGTCCGGCTGCAGCCGGGTTCAGTCCGCCGCGCTGACCAGCGTACCCGGTGTCGTATTTTCCGCCGCGGCCGATGGCGGCATACGCGCTTACGCCGCGGACACAGGTCGAATCCTGTGGCGGTTCGACACAAACCGGGAGTTCGCCACCGTGAATGGCGCCGCGGCACATGGCGGATCGATCGATGGTCCGGGACAGATTGTCGCGAACGACATGCTGTATGTCACCTCGGGCAACTCCGGACCGTTCGGTCGTGCTGGCAACGTCCTATTGGCGTTCGCCGTGGAACAGGAGGAACAGCAATGATGACTCGCTTGCCGACAACCCCGTGCGACCTGCTGACGAAGCTCGTGCTGGTGCTGGCGTTGCAACTGCCGTTGCCGCTGGCAGCGCAGGAGTCAACGCCGCCAGAGCAGGATCTACCGATCATCATCAAGCCGGACAAGGACAACCGAGTGGACTCGGTGCGGCTCGCGAACGGACAGGTTCGTTACCGGGTGACGCCGCTTTCCGGCAAACCGTATTGCTTCGTCATGGAAGAACGAAAACCGTTCGACCCGTATTCGATGGGTGCAACCTATCGGGTGCCCTGCCCAAAGACCTCAGAATGAACTTTAGTTACACATGAATTTCGCTTTTCCAGCAAGCGCTTAGAGAAGCTTTTGTCGCACCATATTCACAACCCGCGCCCAATTCGGGTCTTTGGTCAGCCAATCAAGTGATAAATCAAGAGTTCACTCAAAAATATATTTCTATCTAATTGATTTAATGACATTTGCCTTCTGACGTTCGGCGTCGATTCGTCGCCGTCACAGCGATCCGGAGGAGGCTGAGCGGGCAATCCATGCACCGAGATATCCACAGCTTGTCCTCAGCCCGAACCTTGCGCGGCTCGTGATGCGTCCTGCCAGGGTGGTTCCGGCAGAGCTACCGCCCTGTCGCGGACGACGGATTGCGCCAGTTCATCCAGCGCCCGGCGATAAACATTGCGCTTGAACGCGACGACGCGCTCGATAGGTTCCCAGTAATCCAGCCAGCACCAGTCGTCGAACTCGGGGGTTTCGGTATGCCCGACGTCGAGCTTGGCCTCGTCCGCAGTCAGCCGCAGCATGAACCAGATTTGCTTCTGGCCGATGCAGACGGGGCGCTGGTTATAGCGGATGAATTTTCGTGGCAACCGGTATCGCAACCAGCGGCGTGTCGAAGCCAACACCTCGACATGCTCCGGCTCCAGACCGGTCTCCTCCCAGAGTTCGCGGAACATGGCTTGTTCCGGCGTTTCCTGCGGTTTGATACCACCTTGCGGAAACTGCCAGCCATCCATGCCGACGCGTCTGCCCCAGAAGACGCGCCCTTCGTCATTCAGCAGGACGATGCCGACATTTGCGCGAAAACCATGCGTATCGATCATGCGTCACTCCGCTGATGTCAGGACCTGCAGTCACTCCGTTTGGGGACCGGTCGAACCAGCCTGCCTTCGCAGGCATGCCTCGATCCGCATGCCTCGATCCATCCACCGTCCCCTGGGGCTGCGGGCGCAGACGCCCGGATGAGCGCTAGGAAAGCAATTTCTGCACCGCCGCCCGCTCATCCCGCAATTCATCGGCCGTTGCCTGTATTTTCTCTCTGCTGAACGTATCCAGTTCGAGTCCTTGCACGATCCGGTATTCGCCGTTCTGCGTGGTGACCGGGAACGAAAACATCAGGCCCGCTTCGATACCATAACTGCCATCGCTGGGGATGCCCATGCTCACCCAGTCTCCCGCCGGTGTGCCCCGGACCCAATCACGCATGTGTTCGATGGCCGCATTGGCGGCCGACGCGGCACTGGAAGCACCACGAGCTTCGATAATCGCAGCGCCGCGTCTGGCAACCGTGCCGATGTATTGCTGCTCGTACCAGGTTCGATCGACGAGGTCTTTCGCGGCGCGGCCATTGATGGTGGCTTGGCTGATGTCCGGGTACTGTGTCGTCGAATGATTGCCCCAAACGCTCACCCGCTTGACCGCCTGCACCGAGACTCCGGTCTTGGCGGCCAGTTGCGCGATGGCGCGATTGTGGTCGAGCCGCATCATGGCGGTGAAGTTGTTCGGATTGAGATCGGGGGCCGATTTCATCGCGGTCCAGGCATTGGTATTGGCCGGATTACCAACGACCAGCACGCGCACGTCGCGTGCGGCATGGTCGTTCAACGCCTTGCCCTGCACCTTGAAGATGCCGCCGTTGGCCGCCAGCAAATCACTGCGCTCCATGCCAGGTCCGCGCGGCCGGGCGCCGACCAGCAACGCATAATTCGCGTCACGAAAGGCGACGTTCGGATCGTCGCTGGCCTCGATGCCGGCAAGCAGCGGAAACGCGCAATCGTCCAGTTCCATGACCACACCGGTCAAGGCCTTCATCGCCGGCGTGACTTCGAGCAATTGCAGGATGATCGGCTGATCCTTGCCAAGCATTTCGCCGGCGGCGATTCGAAACAGCAATGAATAGGCGATTTGGCCGGCGGCACCGGTAACCGCAACGCGAACTGGCTTGGTCATGAATCGGGTTCCTTAATCAGTATTGATGAGTCAACGGGCATCAAGCCGCCGGTATTCGGCGTATTCAATATTTGCGGGCGAAGCTCAGGAGCTGCGCTTGGCCACCGGCACATAGTCGCGGCGCGCCGCACCGACATAGAGCTGCCGCGGCCGACCGATACGAAAATCCGGGTCTTCCATCAGCTCGATCCACTGCGCAATCCAACCCGCGGAGCGTGCCAGAGCAAACATGACGGTGAACATCGTCATCGGAATGCGCAGCGCGCGATAAATCAGGCCGGAGTAAAAATCAACGTTCGGATAGAGCTTGCGCTCTATGAAATACTCGTCCTGCAACGCGATGCGCTCCAATTCCAACGCCACTTCGAACAGCGGTTGATCGAGCTTGAGCGATTCGAGCAGGTCGTGACATGCCTGCCGAATGATGGTCGCACGCGGGTCGAAATTCTTGTAGACGCGATGACCGAAACCCATCAGCCGGAAGGTATTGCTCTTGTCCTTCGCCTTGGAGACGTATTTCGGCACGTTCTTTGGATCGGCAATCTCCTCGAGCATGTTGACCACGGCTTCGTTGGCACCGCCGTGAGCCTTGCCCCACAGCGTCGCGATGCCGGCGGCGACACAGGCGAACGGATTGTTCTCGGAGCTGCCCGCCAGCCGCACCGTCGAGGTACTCGCATTCTGCTCATGGTCGGCATGCAGAATGAACAACAGATCCAAGGCTTTTATTGCGACCGGGTTCGGCTCATAGCGTTCGGTCGGCCAGGAAAACATCATGTTCATGAAGTTGTCGACATAGCCGCGTTGGTTGTCGGGATAGACGAACGGCAGGCCCGACAGGTACCGGTAACACCGCGCCGCGACGGTAGGCATCTTGCCGATGACACGACGCGCCGTCAGCAGATGGTCAACGTCGGTGCGATAGTCGGAAGTGGGATCGTGATAGAACGATGCCAGCGCACCGACCACGCCCGCCAGCATCGACATCGGATGAGCGTCATAACGATAACCTTGATAGAACCGCGTCAAATGCTCGTGGGTCATCGTATGCATCTTGATAGACAGGTCCCACTCGACCATCTGCTTCGCCGTCGGCAGTTCACCGTGAATCAGCAGATAGGCCACTTCGGTGAACGTGCTGTGTTTGGCCAGCTGTTCGATCGGAGAGCCGCGATGCATCAGGATGCCCTGCTCGCCATCAAGGTAGGTAATCGCACTGCGGCAGGAGGAAGTGCTGGCGAAGCCAACGTCGTGTACGAACAGACCGAGATCGCGATACAGGTGCTTGGTATCGATCACCGGCGTGCCACAGGTGCCCTCCAGCACCGGACATTCAATGGATTTCCCGGTCGAGCTATCGGTGATGACAACGGTTCTTTGACTCATGAGGTTTCCCTTAGGTTGAGCTGAGCGCCCAGCGCGACACCGGCACAATAATCGGGCAATAAGGCAGCGATGGAGTATAAACCATCGACGACATGCGGCAACCCGAACGGAACTGCGTGCGAGCCCCGCAAGGGATCGTCGCCGAGGCTCATCGCGTCCGGTTGCTCGGCTGCATCAAGAATGAATCCATGTATACTTCGGCCAGCGTGATATCGGCCCGTACCTTCAGCATTTGGCCAGCGCGGCCGACAGATCCCACGCTGACGTCCGCACATCGGTTCGAGGCCCACTAAGCAATGCAGCAATCGTCCTGCCTGTACAGCGGCAACGCCGCTTTCCTAGAAGAATTGTACGAACGCTATCTCGCCGACCCGGCCAGTGTCGGGATCGAATGGCGCACCTATTTTGATCAACTGCGCACAACGTCGGAACGAACCGAGAGCAGCACGGTTGCTCGGCCCGTTGCAACCGCAGGCAACGGATTGGAGCTGGGCAACGCCGCGAAGCAGGTTGCCGTGCTGCAGTTGATCAACGCGTACCGGTTCCGCGGCCATCGTCGCGCCAACCTCGATCCTTTGAATCAATACGAACGACCCGAAGTCGAGGAGCTTGACCCGGCCTATCACGGCCTGACGGAAGCCGATCTCGATCGAACGTTCAATACCGGCTCGCTGCACGGCCCGGCCGAAGCGACGTTGCGGGAAATCCTGGAAACGGTCCGGCGAACCTATTGCGGCACGATTGGCGCCGAGTACATGCACATCGTCGAGACGGCGGAAAAGCGCTGGTTGCAACAGCGCCTCGAAGCGCCGCGCAGCCAGCCTGATGCGACCCGCAAGCGGCACATTCTGAGCCAGGTGATCGCGGCAACGGCGCTGGAAGAGTACCTGCACACCAAATATGTCGGGCAGAAGCGCTTCTCGCTCGAGGGTGGCGAGAGCACGATTCCGCTGCTCGACCAGATTCTGGAGTCGGCTGGCGCCGCTGGAGTCAAGGAGATCGTGATCGGCATGGCGCACCGCGGCCGATTGAACGTGCTCGTCAACATCGTCGGCAAACACCCATCCGAACTGTTCGGCGAATTCGAAGGCCGCCACCAGGACGAGGATCGGTCCGGTGACGTGAAGTACCACATGGGCTATTCCTCGGACATCGAAACGCCGAGCGGCCCCGTCCACGTCACGCTCTCGTTCAATCCATCACACCTGGAAATCATCGACCCGGTCGTCGAAGGCTCGGTCCGCGCGCGTCAGGATCGCCGCAGCGACCACAGCCGCGAACAGGTCCTGCCATTGTTGCTGCATGGCGATGCCGCATTTGCCGGCCAGGGCGTCGTGATGGAAACGTTCAACCTGTCGCAAACACGTGGCTATACCACCGGCGGCACCGTGCACGTCGTCATCAACAACCAGATCGGCTTCACGACCTCTGACCCGCTCGATGCGCGCTCGACGCTGTATTGCACGGATGTCGCAAAGATAGTGCAAGCGCCGATCTTCCACGTCAACGGCGATGACCCGGAAGCGGTCGTCACCGTTGCCGATCTGGCGTTGTCCTACCGCATGGCATTCAAGAAGGACGTGGTGATCGACCTGGTCTGCTTCCGCAAACACGGCCACAGCGAAGCGG
>JADLEV010000081.1 GCA_020845935.1 Gammaproteobacteria bacterium | reverse complement strand
GTTGCTGCCCTTGGCGGAGCCAAACCCGGCGAGCGCGGAGGGACCATGCCTGTCGCGGATGCGCTTCAAGCCGCTGGCCGCGCGATCGAGTGCTTCGTTCCAGCTCGCCTCGCGGAAGTAGCGTGGGAGGTCGGCTTCGGTCAGCACCGCCGCGGTCTTCGCCATGCCTTCGCGGCGGACGAGCGGCTTGGTCAGACGATTCGGATTGTGCACGTAGTCGAAACCATAGCGGCCCTTGACGCACAGGCGCCCGCGGTTCGCCGGACCGTTGCGGCCAGCGACCGAGATGATTCGCTCGTCCTTGACGTTGAAGGTCAGCAGGCAGCCGACACCGCAGTAGGGGCAGGTCGAATCGACCTTGCGATCGCTGGCAACCAGCGCCGCGCCGTTGGCTGGAGTCAGCGCGCCGGTCGGACAGGCCTGCACGCATTCACCGCAACTGACGCAACTGCTTGTGCCCATCGGGTCGGCGAGATCGAACACGATTGCCGCGTGGGCGCCGCGTCCGGCATAGCCGATGACATCATTCGCCTGCGCCTCACGGCAGGCACGCAAACAGGCGGTGCACTGGATGCAGGCATCGAGATGCACGGCGATGGCGGGATTGCTGAGATCCTCCCGCGGCTGCTCTCGCGCCGGAAAGCGCGACTTGGTCAGATTCGCCTTGCGCGCCCAGTGCGCAAACTTCGAATCACGGGCATAGCTCGTCGGGCCGGACGCCGGCATGTCGGCGAGCAGCAGTTCCAGCACCATCTTGCGCGCGTGTTCCGCCCGCTCGCTGTCGGTGCGAACCTTCATGCCGGGCGTCACCTTGCGGCAGCAGGAGGGTGCCAGCGTGCGTTCGCCCTCGACCTCGACCATGCAGGCGCGGCAGTTGCCGTCCATCCGATACGGTTGCACCGCGCACAGATGCGGGATCGCGGTGCCGGCGCGACGCGCGGCCTTGAGAATCGTGTCGCCGTCCTCGGCGAGCAGTTCCTTGCCGTCGAAGGTGAAGGAAATGGCGCTCACTCGAATTCCTCCGGGAAGTATTTCAGCGCGGTGCGCAACGGATTCGGTGCGGCCTGGCCGAGACCGCAGATCGAGGCGTCTTCCATGACCCGGGCCAGATCACCCAGCAGCTTCGTGTCCCACCGAGCCTCGGCCATCAGTTGCGCTGCCTTGGCGGTGCCGACGCGACAAGGCGTGCACTTGCCGCAGGACTCATGTTCGAAGAATCGCATCGCGTTCAGCGCGATGGCACGGGCGCTGTCGTGACGCGAAAAGACCATCACCGCCGCCGAGCCGATGAAACTGCCGTGCTCCTGCAAGGTGCCGAAGTCGAGCGGCACATCGGCGAGGTGCGCCGGCAGCATCCCGCCCGAGGCGCCGCCCGGCAGATAGCCGTACAACTCATGGCCCGTCAGCATGCCGCCGCAATATTCATCGATGAGTTCGTTGAGGGTGATGCCGGCGGGCGCCAGATGCACGCCCGGCTTGTTGACGCGGCCGCTGACCGAGAATGAACGCAGACCCTTGCGGCCATGCCGGCCCTGGCTCGCGAACCAGGCGGCGCCGCGTTCGAGGATCTCGCGGATCCAGTACAGCGTTTCCATGTTGTGTTCCAGCGTCGGCCGGCCGAACAGGCCGACTTCGGCGACGAACGGCGGGCGCAGCCGCGGCATGCCGCGCTTGCCTTCGATCGATTCAATCATCGCCGACTCCTCGCCGCAAACATAAGCACCGGCGCCACGTCGCAATTCGATGTGCGGCAGCGGGGCGGGCGCGTTCTGTCGTAGCAAATCGAGCTCGGCGGCAAGCGCCGCGCGGCAGCTCGCATATTCGTCGCGCAGATAGATGTAGCAAGCCTCGGCCTCGATCGCCCAGGCGGCGATGAGCATGCCTTCGAGGAAACGGTGCGGATCGCGTTCGAGGTAATGGCGATCCTTGAACGTGCCCGGTTCGCCTTCGTCGATATTGACCGCGATGAGGCGTGGTTTCGGTTGCTCGCGCAGCACGCGCCACTTGCGCCCGGCGGGAAAGCCGGCGCCGCCGAGTCCCTTGAGTTGAGAGTCGTCCAGGGCTTTCAGGACGTCTTCGATCGGACGGTTGCCGGCAACGCAGTCGAGCCACAGCGCATAACCGCCCGCCGCGCGGTAGCGGTCGTAGCCGAGATGTGCGGTTGGTGGCGCCGCGCGATCGTTGGCATTCGCCTTGGCGATCACGGTCTTCGCGTCGGCGTGACCGAGCGGATTCAGCCCGACCACCGCGACCGGGGCGCAATCGCAGCGGCCGACGCAGGGCACGCGTTGCACGCGGATACCATCACCCAGACCGCGTTCCAGCGCTGCGACCAGATCGTCAGCACCCGCCAGCATGCAGGAGATCGAATCGCAGACGCGGACTGTCAGCGGCGGTGGCGGTGTGGCGCCGTCACGCACGACATCGAAGTGGTGATAGAAGGTCGCGACCTCGTAGACTTCGGCGCCGGACAGCTTCAGTTCCTCGGCCAGCGCGACCAGATGATCGGTGCCAAGGTAGCCGTAGTGATCCTGGATCCGGTGCAGGAATTCAATCAGCAGATCCCTCCGGCGCGGCGCATCGCCGAGCAGCGCTCGGACCGCCGCGAGCACCGCGGGGTCGCTGGTGCGGCCGCGTTTCTGGGCATTGCGACGGTGGGTGTTCGAGGCCTTCGGCTGTCGGGTCATCGGCGCCTTCCGAAAAATTGGAATCAGTTTAAATGACTTGGGATTCTACACAACGATCGGTGCAACCTTGCAGCACATTTTTGCGTCAGGCAACGGGCGGTCGGCCGCGTTGCGGGTGGCCGGGGCCGATTCAAGTGAACGGCACTTTCGTCCGTGATGGAACGGTGAAGACGACTTCATCCTCGAGGCGAATCGCGGTCAGCCTGCCACCCCAGACGCAGCCGGTATCGAGCGGCACGATGCCCCGGGCACGGGTCTCGTCCGCCGACAGATGCAGCGTCGACCAGTGGCCGAACACGATGCGCAGGTCGCGGTTGGCACGCCGCGGCAGGTCGAACCATGGGAGCAGATCGGTCTGCTTGGTGCCGAGCGCGGTCTTTTCATTGAAGTCGAGCCGGCCGTCGGCATGGCAATAGCGGATCCGGGTCAGCGCGTTGACGGTGAAACTGCATTGCGCGAGCGGTGCGGCGTTCGGGTCCCAGGCCGCCGGGCGGCTGGTGTACATCGCGTCGAGTAATGCCACGAAGTCGGTGCCGCGCAGCATCTGCTCGGCCCGTGCTGCCTGCGTGCTGGCGATGGCGAGGTCCCACTCGCGCGGCAGTCCGGCATGCACCAGCGTGTAACCCATCCGGGTGTCATGGTGCAGCAATGGTTGCCGCCGCAGCCAGGCGAGCAACTCGTCGCGATCCGCGGCCGTCAGCACGTCGCCAAAGGTATCGACCGGACGCAATCGCGGTTTGGTGCCGTAGGCGCAGGCGAGCAGATGCAGATCGTGATTGCCCAGCACACAGACGACGTTGTCGCGCAACGCATGGAGCAATCGCAGTACCGCGAGCGACTCCGGGCCGCGATTGACCAGATCGCCGACCAGCCACAAGCGATCGTGTGCCGGCTCGAAGGCGCAGCGGTCGAGCAGTTCCCGCAGTTCGATGTAACAACCCTGGATGTCGCCGATGGCGTAGGTGGCCATGTGAACTCGTACCCCGAAAAGTGGCACCGCAGTATAGCGAGGCAAGAGTCAGCGTAGCCTGAGTGTGAGTTCGGTACGTGCTGAACACGTCCCGAAGGTTGTCAGGCCATGGGCGCGCGGAAGGTCTGGCTTTTTCGGCGCTGCGCTCGCGTTGCCGGGTCGCGAGGCCTTATATTCCGGCGACGCCTGCAATGCGGCGGGCATCGAACGCGGTGCGCGTCCCGGGGGAGGAACAGGCATGAAATGGTTGCGAATGAGTGGCGCTGCCGCAGTGGTGGCCTTGGTGGGGATGCTGTGGCTGCATGCCGCCGTGGCGCAAACGATCCGGCCGGCGCCGGCGTTCAAGAAGAAGGATCTCGCGGCGTTGCCGCATTCCGGCTGGCTCACCAATGGCGGCAATCTCGCCAATCAGCGCTTCTCGCCGCTTGACCAGATCAATCGTGACAATGTCCGGGACCTGAAAGCGGTGTGGCGCGCCGCGCTCGATTCCGGTTTGAAACAGAACAATCAGGCGCAACCGATCGTCCATGACGGAGTCGTCTACATCACTACCGGCGAGGACGATGTATTCGCCATCTCGGTCGAGACCGGCGCCATCCTCTGGCGCTACGAGGCCGGGCTCGACCCGAAGGAGGTCGTGGTCTGCTGCGGCTGGGTCAATCGCGGCGTCGCGATCGGTGCCGGCAAGGTGTTCGTCGGCCGGCTCGACGCGAAGCTGGTCGCGCTCGACCAGAAGACCGGCCGCGAACTCTGGTCGGTCCAGCCCGCCAATCCCCGCATCGGCTACAGCCTGACCGCCGCGCCGCTGTATTACGACGGCATGGTGATCATCGGTTTCGCCGGGGGTGACATGGGGACCCGCGGCCGTATTCAGGCGTTCGATGCGAAGCATGGCAAGTTGCGCTGGACGTTCTACACGATCCCTGCGCCCGGCGAGCCGGGGCACGAGACCTGGCCGCGGCAGAACACCATCTGGCAATACGGTGGCGCTCCGGTCTGGCACACGCCCGCGGTCGATCCGGAACTCGGGCTGATCTATTTCGGTACCGGCAATCCGGGTCCGGACCTCGGCGCGATGGTTCGTGAAGGCGACAATCTCTACAGCGATTCGATCGTCGCGCTGGATGCCAGGACCGGGAAGTATCGCTGGCACTTCCAGCAGGTGCACCACGACATCTGGGACTACGACGCGCCGAACCCGGTGGTGCTGTTCGATGCCGAGTTCGCGGGCGAGCCGCGCAAGGCGCTGGCGCAGGCGGGCAAGACCGGCTGGGTGTATGTGCTCGATCGCGAGACCGGCGAACCGCTGCTGCCGATCGAGGAACGCCCGGTGCCGATCGAGCCGCGACAGGCGACCGCACTGACGCAACCCTTTCCGGTCGGCGACGCCGTGGTGCCGCAGTCCATCGATATGGATCTCGAGGACTACGACCTGGTCAATGAAGGTCGCATCTTCACGCCGTACTTCGAGCAGGGCGTGATCTACAAACCGATGGCGGCGGTGAACTGGCCGCCGAGTTCGTTCGATCCACGAACCAACCGGCTGTTTATCTGCGCCAACGATCAGACCAGCGGCGCGCGCGCCGACGACAGCCAGTACGGCGAGCCGAACTTCCGCCAGCAGTTCCTGGGTGGGGCCTTGCTCAGCGGCGGCACGAGCCGCCGCGGCGTGTTCGCGGCGATGGATGTCACGACGAACAGGTTGGTCTGGCGCCGGCAATGGAGCGACGGCTGTCGCAGCGGTTCGCTGGCGACAGCCGGTGGGCTGGTGTTCGTCGGCCGCAACGACGGCCGGCTGGCCGCGCTCGACAGTGACACCGGCCTGCGGCTGTGGGAATTCCGCACCGATGCGCCGATCAATACCGCGGTGTCGGCCTTCGAATATCGCGGCGAGCAATATCTCGTGACCTACGCCGGTGGCTCGCTGTATACCGGGCAGGGTGGCGACGGCGTCTGGCTGTTTTCGCTGCGAGGCAACCTGCAACCGGTGCCACCGCCGCCGTCGCGTTTCACGCCGGCACTGACAGCGACCGTGCCCGAGGGTCGCCGCGCCGATCTTTACCACGGGCGTGTCCTGTATGAGCAATCGTGCCAGTACTGTCACGGTTCGACCGGCGCCGGCGGCCACGGTGGTGGCAAGGCGCTGGGCGCGGCGCTGACCACCGCGGAAATCATGGCGATCCTCACCGGTGGCCGCAACGCCATGCCCGCGTTCAGCACGGTACTGACCGGCGAGGACATGCACGACGTCGCCGGCTACATCGTCGAGCAGTTGGTGCGCCCATGATTCCCCGCTCGTCATATCGATATAGCCTGATGTTGTTTCCCTTTGCGCCGCGTCTGCGCTTGAATAGCGCACCGGCGGTGGCTTTGGTTGGCTCGTTCGGCGACAATGCCGCGTTTTTTCAAGCCCTTTCAGGAATATCAGCGGAGTTGCAATGATGAGTTGGAGTGACAAGCTGGCCGGGCGCATGCCCGAAACGCTGGCGCGCGAAATCGACCAATACCAACAGCAGATCGAGCTGAAGAAGCAGGGCAAGGTCGATGACAAGCTGTTTCAGGAAGCGCGGCTGCGTCGCGGTTCGTATGGACAGCGGTATGACAATGGCCAGCGCCATGACGGCATCGCGCAGCGCGATCTGCCGTTCCAGCGCAAGGAACTGCGCAAGGGTCCCGAGACGCTGTGGGATGCCCCGGGGATGCAGCGCATCAAGCTGACCTTCGGCGGTTTCACGCCGGAGCAGATGGAAGTGCACGCCGATATCGCCGAGGAATACTCCGACGCCATCGTGCACATCACCACGCGGCAGGACACGCAACTGCATTACGTCCATATCGAGGACACGCCGGACCTGATGCGGCGGTTGGCCACGGTGGGCATCACCAGCCGCGAAGCCTGCGGCAACTCGGTGCGCAATGTCACCGCCTGCCCGAAGGCGGGTTGCTGCGGCGGCGAGGTATTCGATGTCTCTCCGTACGCGATTGCCTGTGCGCGATTCCTGATGGGCCATCGCGATGCGCAGGATTTCGGCCGCAAATTCAAGGTCGCCTTTTCCGGATGTCCGGATCAGGGCTGCGCCTATACCGGATTCCATGATCTGGGCTTTGTCGCCGCGACTCGGCCGGGGCCGGAGGGCACGCTGCGACGCGGCTTTGCGGTGTATGTTGGCGGTGGGCTCGGCCCGGTACCGTATCAGGCCAGTCTGCTTGCCGAATTCGTGCCGGAAGACGAGATCTTTCCGGTCTCACAGGCGATATGCCGCATTTATGGCCGGCACGGCGAGAAGAAGAACCGCGGCCGTGCACGCATCAAGTTCCTGGTGGCAGCCTGGGGTATCGAGAAGTTCCGCGCCGAGGTCGAAGCCGAGCGCAGGAAGATTCCACAGGACGATGCCTGGACTTCCTGGCTCGACGATGTGCCCGCCTGGAGCGAGCAACCCTCGCGTCCTGGCGCGGCGCTGGCCGCCGATGCCGGCGATGCCGCATTCCGGGACTGGCGCGCGACCAACGTCAAACCGCAGAAACATAACGGCTACGTGATCGCGACGGTCAAGCTGCCGCTCGGCGACATTACGTCCTGGCAATTGCGTCAGCTCGCCGACATCAGCCGCAAGTTCAACAATGGCCACTGCCGGACCACGGTCGAGCAGAACATCGTGATGCGCTGGGTGTCCGAGGGCGATCTGCCAGAGCTGTATCGTGAACTGCAACGGGTTGGGCTCGCCGCATCCGGCGCGAACACGATCGAGGACGTCGTCTCCTGCCCCGGTACCGACACCTGCAAGCTCGGCATCGCCAGTTCGCGCGGTCTCGCCGCGACGCTCAGCGAGATCATGAAGCAACGTGCCGCGTCGCTCGATCCGGCGGTGCGTGCACTGCGCATTCATACCAGCGGCTGCTTCAATTCATGCAGTCAACACCAGATCGCCGACCTCGGCTTCTACGGGGTCAGCCGCAAGGTCGACAACGCGACCGTGCCGCACTTCCGCGTCGTGCTCGGCGCGCGGCGCGATCACAACGCCCGTGAATTCGGCCAGACCTTCGGCCCGGTGCCGTCGAAGCGCGTGCCGGAATTCATCGATCGGCTGACCGAACAGTTCCTCGCCGAGCGCCAGGGCGACGAGAGCTTCCCCGATTACATCCAGCGCATCGGCAAGAAGGGCGTGAAGCCGCTGCTCGATGAACTGGGTCAGGTGCCGCCGCGCTCGATCGATCGCACGCTGTACAGCGACTGGCGCGATCCGCGCGAGTTCAATATCAGCGATATCGGCATCGGCGAATGCGCCGGTGCGGTGGTCAGCACCACTGAGTTCGACCTTCAGGCCGCCGAGCAGATGCACTACGAGGCACAGGTGCATCTCGACGAGGGCGATTTCCGTAAGGCCGACGATACCGCCTACGCGGCGATGGTGCTGGCGGCGAAGGGTCTCGTCTATCACGAGAACCAGGACGTGCCGATCCAGCCGGACACGATCGTCGCGGAATTCCGCGTGCGCTATCACGACTCCGGCCGGTTCCACGATCCGAAGGCGCCGACCAAGTTCGCCGAGTATCTGTTCCGCCGGCATGACGACCGCGATCGAACGTACAGCGTCGAAGCCGCGCGCCGCGTGCTGGAGGAGACGCAGCATTTCGTCGAAGCGGCCTACTCGTGCTATGCCCGTATCACCGAGCGCCCGGCCAACGCCGCGACCGAGACCGCTCCGGCGGCCACCGAGAACGCATAAGAGGAAGATTCATGAGTTCGCATCAGACTGGGGAGTTGCACAAGATTGGCGTGAAGTGGCCGGCGCGCGAACAGGCGCCGCTCGATCTGCTGGATTTGATCCCGATTTATCACCGCTGGATCAGCGAGGCGGCATTGCCGGACCTGCTGATCGATGTCGCCGAATACACGCATGTCCCTCATGGACCCGGTGTCCTGATCATCGCGTTCGAAGGCAATTATGCCTACGACGAAACCGGTGGCGAGCGCGGTGTCGTGTATTACAGCAAGCAGCCATTGGCCGGCGACCTGGCGCAACGCCTTGCGGCCGTCGCACGCAAGAGCCTGCTGGCCGGGCAGCGTTTCGAACAGGACGCCGCGCTTGGCGGCAAGGTCGGTCTTGCCGGCGATCGGCTGGAAGTGTTCAGCAACGATCGACTCGCCGGACCGAACGATGCTGTCGGCTGGGCTCTGCTGGAGCCGGCGGTGACCGCATTGGCGACGCGGCTGTTTGGCGCGGGCAAGTTCCGGGTCGAGCGTGCCAGTCCGGATCCGCGGGAACGCCTGACGGCCATTGTCCACGTAGACAGACCGGAGACGATCGACACGTTGTTGTCGCGCCTGGCATGAGCGCAATGTGTCAGTATTGGAATCTAGGTAATCTCTGAACAAGTCCATCCCAGCATGGTTCAGAGTCGGCTGGTCCGGCACAGGTCCGTACCCGCCTTTGCCGCACCAGGCACGCGCGTGCCTGATGCGCGAGCGCGCCATCCCTGGCGCACGGAAGCGCTGCCTTTTGCAGTGCCTCCCGATCATGAGGAGAAGAACATGAGTCACAAACAATTGTCAGCTGCGCTTGGTGCGACCGTGCTGCTGGCCGCCGCCGGCATGGCGTCGGCCGATACGATCAACACGACCGACGGCGCCCGGCTGATCGGCCGCATCACCGAAGTGACGCAGGAGACGGTGCTGCTCGATACCAGCTACGCCGGGGTCATCGAGGTGGCGACCAAGCAGATCGCTTCGATGGAAGCGGAGAGCCTGACCGCGCGCTTTGACGACGGCACCACCCTGACCGGCACGGTCCGGCTCGATCAGAACCGCGCCCTGCAAGTGCGCGGCGACGGTGAGCGCGGCGACGCTGGTTTCGACAAACTGCTCGCCGCCTGGACCCCTGGCGCGACACCGCCGGAAGCCTCCGGGCTCGAACTGCCGCGGCGCTGGGTCTATACGGTCGGCGCGGACCTCGCCGGGCGATCCGGCAACTCCGATGACCTCGGCATCAATCTCGCGGGTGCCGCGATGCTGATCACGAAGGTCGACGAACTGCGCTTCCACGCCTCCTATCAGCGCGGCGAACAGAACAACGTAAAAACCGCCGACGAACTGATCGCCGGCACGTCCTATACCGCGTTCTTCCGCCCGGACCTGGGCTGGTACGTCCGCGGCGCGATCGAGCGCGACGAATTCGAGGACCTCGATCTGCGCACGACCGCCGCGGTCGGCCTGGCCTGGCGACCGATCGAGACCAAGGTGCGCAGCCTGCGCTGGCTGCTCGGTGTCGGCTACCGATACGAGTCGTTCGATAACGGCACGTCGAGCGATTCACCGACACTGGACCTTGGTGTGCAGCATCGCTGGCAACTAAACGACACGCTGACGATGCGTAACGAACTGACGTTCTCGCCACAGTTCAAGGACTTCGGCAACTATCTGTTGACCCACGACTCGGGACTGGAGTTGCCGATCGGTGCAAGCCGCTGGACGCTGCGCATTGGCCTGCGCAATGATTACAAGAGCGAACCGGCGCTTGGCCGCAAGAAGCTCGACACGCTCTGGTACACGCGCCTGGCGTTGCGCTTCGACTGATCGCGGAAACTCTGAAAAAAGTCGGAGTTACTTGATTCAAGACGCATCGCCCGGGCCGGCGCCATGCTGGCCCGGGCGGTGTCGTTTCAGCCGCAGATTTTCACCAACCGATAGTCCTTGCGTCCACCGCGCACGACGAACATCGTCGGCGTCACGAGGTCGTCCGAAGTGACGCGCCGTTCCGCATCGGTGATGCGCAGGTTGTTGACATAGGCGCCACCCTGCTGCAGTAACCGTCGCGCCGCGCTCCTGGAATCGGCGACGGTGCGGCTCAACAGGTCGATGATTGCGATGCCGCCACTGAGCTCGGTCCGGTCGAGTTCCACGACCGGGACCACGGCCGCAAGCAGATCGAGCGTGCGCTGTTGCACGCCATCGAGCGTGCCGCCGAACAGAATCCGGCTGGCTTCCTCGACGCGCGCGGTCTCGTCGGCGCCATGGACCCACGAAGTCAGGTCGCGGGCCAGTTCGCGTTGCGCCAGGCGCTGGCCGCGATCGGCATCGTGCGCGGCGGCGATCTCGTCGATCACCGCGAGCGGCCGCAGCGAGAACAGCCGCAGCAGCCGCGGTGCATCGGCATCGGCGAGATTGAGAAAGTACTGGTAGAACGCGTACGGCGAGGTTCGCTCCGGATCGAGCCAGACGCGCTCGCCGGTCGAGGTCTTGCCCATCTTCTGTCCGGTCGCGTCGAGCAGCAGCGGTGCGGTGAGCCCGAACAATTGCGGCCCGCCCATCTTGCGCGACAGCTCGCAGCCGGCGGTGATGTTGCCGTACTGATCCGAACCGCCGACCTGCAACCGGCAGCCATGCGCACGGGCGAGGTGCACGAAATCGAAGGCCTGCAACAGCATGTACGAGAACTCGGTGTAGCTGAGCCCGCCGTCGCCTTCGAGCCGCGCGCGGACCGAATCCTTGGCCAGCATGTAATTGATGGTCAGGTATTTGCCGACGTCGCGCAGGAATTCGAGATAACCGACACCGCGGGTCCAGTCGGCGTTATTGACCAGCAAAGCCCCGCGTGGGCCGGCGTCAAAATCCAGAAACTGCCCGAGTTGGGCGCGGATCCCGGCGAGGTTCGCCGCCAGTTCCTCGTCCCCGAGCAGATTGCGTTCGGCGTTCTTGCCGGACGGATCGCCGACCATCCCGGTGGCGCCGCCGACGACGACGATCGGCCGATGCCCGGCGCGCTGCAACCGCACCTGCAAGATGACTGGCACGAGATTGCCGACATGCAGACTCGGTGAAGTCGGATCGTATCCCGCGTAAAACGTGACCGGCTCCCGCTCGAGCAGCGCCGCGAGTCCGGCGCGATCGGTGCAGTCCGCCAGCAGATCGCGCGCAGCCAGTTCGTCGAGGATGTTCATGAGGCAAGACCTTTCGCGGCGAAGAACAATGACGCGGAAGGATACCGGATAACAATCGACGGGTGGTTTCGCGCTCCGGGCAATCGCCCCAATGTGGCCTTGGACTTTGGACGAAGATGCGACCGCCACGCAATCGCCGGCAAGGCGGGCAAGCGCCGGATCGGCCATCGGATTGCGGGATTGGCTGACAACAGTAAAATCCGGGGATGATGTTGACTCTCCAGTGCGGACCGAAGCGTCGAGATGGGGTCTTGGCGCGGTGACTCCGGACCGAACACTATGGGATATCGATGCGTTTTTCGTCCTGCTGCGGCGCGCGCGGCGCCGTGTGCTGATGCTGGATTACGACGGTACGCTGGCGCCGTTCCATATCAACCCGGCGCGGGCGGTACCCTATCCGGGAATCAAGGCGTTGCTCGCTCGGCTCATGGCCCAGGCGGGCACCCGGCTGGTTATCGTCAGCGGTCGCTGGATCCAGGATCTGGTTCCATTGCTTGGTCTTGAACAGCTGCCGGAGATATGGGGCTCGCACGGCTGGGAACGACGCCAGGCGAATGGCGCCTATACAGGCGCGAGCCTGGATCTCGAGATGCGCAAAATCTTCGAAGAGGCGAGCGCCGCGGTCGCCGTGACCGAAGCATTGGGGGCAAGGATTGAACGCAAGCCCACATGTCTCGCGGTTCATTGGCGAGGTCTGCCGGCGGTCACCACGCATCGCATCAAGGACCGTGTCTGTGAAAACTGGACGCGAATGGCAAGCGACGAAAGAGTCGTCTGGCATGAATTCGATGGAGGTATCGAATTGCGCCTGGCGGGATTCGACAAGGGTAGCGTCGTCCAGGAAATCCTCCGGGAAGAGGGGACGGAGGCCGCATGCGCCTATCTTGGCGATGACCATACCGACGAAGCGGCGTTTGCCGCGATGCCTGATGAAGGCGCGGCCGTCCTGGTCCACCCTTATTATCGCGTCACCGCCGCGCACTACTGGATCCGTCCACCGAGCGGCGTGCGCCGGTTCCTGCCGCGATGGATCGAAGCGGGAGCGCGATGATGACGCGAGCGCTGCGACGGCGCGCGCGCCGGACGCACTCCGTCCGCCTGTTGCGCATCGGTATCCTCGTCGCCATCGTGATCGGGCTGGCAACCAGTATCTTTGCCTGGCAACAGGTGCAACTGGAACGCGAAATCGATCTGGAAGACATCACGCGTCGTGCCCAGGCGATGGTTCGGCAACGGTCGGCGCAGGTCCTGACGGCATTGGCGGCGGAAGACGATACGGCGCAGGCACTGTTGGCGGGGGAGGTCATCGGTTATCGTCGGCTGCTCGGCTATGCGGTTTTTCGTCCGGACGGTCGGCGGCTCGCCATCGGTCGTGGCTTGCTGGACCTTGACGCTCCGGTCGAGCGTGTGGCAGCCGATGCCGTGCTCGCGGCGTCTGAGGTGACACTGTTGACGCACGCGTCTGGCATGCTCGTCCACGCCCTCGCTCAACCGTTGCCGGCACACGGTCAGCCGCAAGGCGTACTCGTCGTGGTGCACGATGTCTCCTACCTGGATGAGCGCGTGGCGGCTCGCCTGGCACAGTATGCCTTCTGGACCTTGACGGTCACGCTGCTGGCCGTGGCCCTGATCGTCATGGCGAACTGGATCGCCTATGAACGGCCATTGTCGAAACTGGCCGAATGGATGCGACGCCTGCGGGTGGATAATGCGCCCGACCTGCCTCCGGCAGGCTTGCTGTCCGGGAATCTGCACCGCGAATCGAACGAACTTGCGGCGTCATTGCGCGCTGCTCGATCGTCAAGCCTCTCTCTGTCGGCGGCGATGACACATCAGGAGCAGGTCTGGACGGCTGATCGGTTGCGGGCACATGCCCTCGCGGCGCTTGCCGACGCGCAATTGGTTGTGGTCAGCAACCGCGAGCCGTACATGCATCAGTGGCGAGATGGCAAACCGCAGGTCATCGTTCCGGCCGGCGGCCTTGTCACTGCGCTGGACCCCATCCTGCAATCCTGCGGCGGTACCTGGATCGCCCACGGCGCCGGCGATGCCGATCGCGCCGCGGCTGACGCGCACGGCCGGCTGACGGTGCCTTTGGCCCAGCCACGCTACACATTGCAGCGAGTCTGGCTGTCGCGTGCGGAAGAGCAGGGGTATTACTACGGCTTCGCCAACGAGGGCCTCTGGCCCCTCTGTCACCTGGCCCATGAGCGACCGGTATTTCGCAGCGATGACTGGCAGCACTATCAGACGGCAAACAGGCGTTTTGCAGATGCGGTGCTGAATGAAATCGGCTCACGGCCTGCAGTGGTTGTGGTACAGGACTACCAGTTGGCACTGGTGCCGCGGCTATTGAAGGAGGCCCGGCCCGATCTGTGCGTCGGCATGTTCTGGCACATCCCCTGGCCGAATTCGGATGCCTTTCGCATCTGTCCCTGGGGGGCTCAGATTCTCGATGGCATGCTCGGCGCCGACCTGCTCGGATTTCATCTGCAACAGTACTGCAACAACTTCCTCGATACCGTGGACCGCATCCTCGAATCGCGGCTTGACTGGGACCACTGTGCGATCGACCGGTGCGGCAAGCGATCCCAGGTCCGACCGTTTCCGATCAGCGTTCAGCCCTGGTCCGAACGCAACGTTCCGCTTGGATCGGCACTCGAGCAGCGGATTGCCGAGTTGCGCAAGCAACACCAGCTTGGAGATTGCATCGTCACGGTGGGCGTGGACCGCGTCGATTACACGAAAGGATTGCCGGAGCGATTCCGTGCGATTGCCCGGTTGTTGGAAAAGTATCCGGAGAGCAAGGGGCGTTTCGTCCATATCGCGCTCGGCGCGCCGTCACGGACGCATATTCCCCGGTACCGGGCACACATGGACAAACTTGAAGCGTTGGCGGACGAAATCAACTGGGCGCATCGAACCGATTCGTGGCAGCCGATTCACTTCCTCGTCGCGCATCATGACCCGGCCACCGTGCACGCTTTCATGGCGATGGCGCGGGTATGCATCGTCAGCTCGTTGCACGATGGCATGAATCTGGTCGCCAAGGAATACGTGATGGCACAGCACACCGGCGACGGCGTGCTGGTCCTCTCCGGTTTTGCCGGCGCGGCAGGCGAACTGCCAGATGCGCTGATCATCAACCCGTACGACACGGAACAGTTCGCCGACGCCATGCACAGCGCTCTGACGATGCCAACCGATGCGTGCCGGGCGCGCATGCAGCGCATGCGCCAGCAGGTCGAGGAACACAACATCTACCGTTGGGCCGCGGCGCTGCTTGCCGGTCTCGCCGAAGCCAGCACCGATGTGCGGGGGCGATTGAATTAGGAAAGCTCAAAGGATGTCGGACCAGCGTGGCGATGCCGCGAAGGCGGCGTGGATCATGCCGACATGCGAATAGGCCTGGGGAAAATTGCCCCACATGCGGCGCGTCGCCGGGTCGCAATCCTCGGCCAGCAGGCCCAGCGGAGTCTCCAGGCGCAGCACGAATTCCAGTGCCTGGCGCGCTTCGTCGCGGTGTCCCAGCACCGCCAGCGCCTCCACCAGCCAGAAATTGCATATCAGGAATGCCGTGGTGGTTGCTCCGAGTCCGTCGTCGTCGCGGTACCGGAGCATCCAACCATTGCGTGTCAGATCTCGCTGAATGGTCGAGACGGTAGCGACGAGTCGTGGATCATCCGCAGGCAGAAACCGCAGGCTGACCATTTCCAGCAGGGAAGCATCGAGTGTGGTGCCGCCGTAGGTTGCGGTGAACGAGCCGAGGTCCGCGTTCCAGGCTCGCTCCATGATTTCCCGCCGCAGCCGTTCGGCCGCGGCAGCGAATGCCGTGGCCCGGTCGGGCGCAAAACGACTGGCGATATGCTGCGCGCGATCCGCGGCGGCCCAGGACATCAATGAGGAAAAGGTTCTGGGAACCGGCGGATGTCGGTGTTCCCAAATGCCCGCGTCGGGCGTGCCGGCCACGGCAATCGCGTGCTCCGCCAAGCGCAACAGCAGGACCAGGGTCTGCTCTGTCGCTTCGGCGGCAAAGCGTTCGTCGAGGAACACGGGCGCCAGCGCAAGCACCATTTCACCGTAGATGTCATGCTGCAGCTGTTGCGCGGCGCCATTGCCGATCCGCACCGGACCATCGCCGTTGTAACCGGACCAGTGGTGCAGTACCTGTTCCTCCAGATCACGCCTGCCGTCGATGCGGTACAGCGGAGACAACCCCGCGATCGGGCCGCCGCCCACGGTGTTGAGCAGGAAACGGATGAAGCTCTCGCGTTCCTCGAAGTGTCCGAGCAAGCGAAATGCTTCCAGTGCGTAATAGGCGTCGCGCAGCCAGCAATAGCGATAATCCCAGGTACGCCCGCTGCCCGGTGCTTCGGGGATGGAGGTTGTCACGGCGGCGATGATCGCTCCGGTGTCTTCGAAGCAATGCAGTTTGAGCGCGAGCGCCGAACGGATCACTTCGTGCTGGTAATGCGCCGGAACATTGCAGTGCTTGACCCATCCCTGCCAGTACCGCAGCGTACTCTGCAAGTAGTGCTCGCCCAGGGATGGCAACGATTCCTCGACGGGTTCACCCCAGCTCAACACGACATGATGCCGTTGTGTCAGAGAGAACGGCCGGCCGTCCAGATAGCTGAGCGGCAGATCCGTCGTCAGCCGGAGCGGGCTGGCGAAGCCCTGGTACTGGAGGTGGTTCGAACCGTGATAGACGGCAGGCCGCCTTTTCGACCAGCCCAACCGCGGATCGCAGCACACCTCTACGCGAGGTGTGCCGTCGATCGGCTCGACGATGCGAAACAATTGCGTGGGACGAAATACCCGGTCGTGTCGCAGGAAACGCGGTGCGAAATCGATGACGCGGAAAGCGCCGTCCGCATCCCGGAAGACCGTCTCCAGCACATTGCTGTTCGGCAGATAGCGCTGGCAGCCACTCCCGCCGCCGACGGAGCCGATGCGAAAGATTCCGGCGTCTCCGGGGTCAAGGAGCGCCGCGAACTGCGGCTCCGAATCAAACCGTGGCAAGCAACACCAGGCGACGTTACCATCGTTGGCGATCAGTGCCGCATATTGGCAATTGCCGATGAGCGCGAGGTCTTCGAGACGCATGGGGCGATTCTAGCGCGCGTAGTCCCGCACGCGTCGGCCACAATGGCGGGCCGTGCCTGTCCCTGGCCGGACGGCTGAACGAGTCCGGGAAGGACTCGTTCAGCCTCGTCATGCAGCCTCAGCGACCGAACTTCGCCTTCGCTTCCCGGCGGCGGGCGTGCAGCACCGGCTCGGTGTAGCCGTTCGCTTGAGCCCGACCCTTGAAAACCAGATCACAGGCCGCCTGGAAGGCGACGCTCTGGTCGAAGTTCGGTGCCATGTTGCGATAGGCGGGATCGCCGGCGTTCTGCTGGTCGACCACCGCGGCCATCCGTTGCAGCGTCGCCCGCACCTGCGCATCGGTGCAGATGCCGTGATGCAGCCAGTTGGCGATGTGCTGGCTGGAGATGCGCAGCGTCGCGCGATCTTCCATCAGCGCGACGTTGTGGATGTCCGGCACCTTGGAGCAGCCGACGCCCTGATCGATCCAGCGGACGACGTAGCCGAGAATGCCCTGGGCGTTGTTGTCGAGTTCGGCCTGGATGTCGGCAGGGCTCAATTGGCGATCGCGCAGCAGCGGGATGGTCAGGATGTCATCGAGGCTGGCGCGCGCTCTGGTCGCGAGTTCGCGCTGGCGTGCCGCGACGTCGACCTGGTGGTAGTGCATCGCATGCAGCGTCGCCGCGGTCGGGGAGGGCACCCAGGCGGTATTCGCTCCGGCGCGCGGATGGCCGATCTTGACCTTCACCATCTCCGCCATGTCATCGGGTTTCGCCCACATGCCCTTGCCGATCTGCGCACGGCCGGTGAACCCGGCGGCCAGGCCGACATCGACGTTCCATTCCTCGTAGGCCTTGATCCACGGTTCGCCCTTGATCGCTTCCTTGCGGATCATCGGCCCGGCTTCCATGCTGGTGTGGATCTCATCACCGGTGCGATCGAGGAAACCGGTGTTGATGAAAAACACGCGAGCGCGAACCGCGCGGATGCATTCCTTCAGATTCACCGTGGTGCGGCGCTCTTCGTCCATGATGCCGACCTTCAACGTGTTGCGCGGCAGTTCCAGCAGATCCTCGACCCGGGCAAACAACCGATCGGTGAACGCGGCTTCCTCGGGGCCATGCATCTTCGGCTTGACGATGTAGATGCTGCCGGCGCGGCTGTTGCGGAAGCGGCCGTTGCCGCGCAGATCGTGCAGCGCGCACAGGCTGGTGATCACCGCATCCAGGATGCCTTCCGGAATTTCCGCGCCGTCGCGATCGAGGATGGCGTCGGTGGTCATCAGGTGGCCGACATTGCGCACCAGCAACAGACTGCGGCCGCTCAAGATCAACTCCGAACCGTCGGGCGCGGTGTAGCGGCGATCCTCGCTCAGCGAGCGGGCGATGGTCTTGCCGCCCTTGTCGAAGGTATCGCGCAGGTCGCCGCGCATCAGGCCGAGCCAGTGGCGGTAGACCACCGTCTTGTCTTCGGCATCGACCGCCGCGACCGAGTCTTCGCAGTCTTCGATCGTCGTCATCGCCGCTTCGAGCAGGATGTCCTTGAGTCCGGACGCAACCGCGGCGCCGACCGGATGGCTGCGGTCGATCTGCAGTTCGATATGCAGGCCGTTGTTGCGCAGCAGCACGCGACTCGGCGTTGGTGAGCCGACATAGCCGGCGAACTGCTCTGGCCGGGCAAGCGCGACCGCGCGGCCGTCGGTCAGGGTCACCCGCAAGGCGCGACCACCATCGGCCAGCTCATAGCCGGCGACATCGGCATGCGATCCCGCGGACAGTGGCACGCACTCATCGAGGAATTTTGCTGCGGTGGCGACGACTTCGGCACCGCGCCGCGCGTTGTAGCCGCCGGCCTTTTCCAGGCCAGGCGTTTCCGGGATCACATCGGTGCCGTACAGCGCATCGTACAGGCTGCCCCAGCGGGCATTGGCCGCGTTCAATGCATAGCGGGCATTCATCACCGGGACCACCAACTGCGGGCCGGCGATGCGGGAAATTTCCGGATCGAGATTTTCGGTCTCGATGCGGAAGTCGTCGCCTTCCGGTTGCAGGTAGCCGATCTCGCGCAGCAGGGCCTTGTAGGCCGCGCGATCGAAATTGGCGCCCTGCGCACGATGCCAGGCATCGATCTGCTGTTGCAGCTGGTCGCGCTTGGCGAGCAACGCGCGGTTGACCGGGGCGAGTTCTGCGAGCAGCGCTTCCAGACCCGACCAGAACCGCGCCTCGGCGACGCCGGTGCCGGGCAGGATCTCCTTAACCACCAGATCGTGCAGGCTGTGCGCGATCTTCAGTCCACCGATGATGATGCGATTACCCATGATTCGATTTTCCTCAAGCAACCAGCGAATGAATGAAGCTCAGGCAAGGAGCCTCTCGATGCCTCGGTGCGGCCAGCTTGCCGCACAACGAAGACGCCGCAGAATCGTAATCCAGACCGGCCGACAGAGCCACGCACGAGTATGGCAACGCGACCGTGAGGCCAGATGCTTTGAGTCAATGAAGTAAGTCGGGGAAGTCCTGAAACAGCAGGAGCCTGGTCCTGGCAAGGACCGGACTGGGCAACGCTGAACAAGTCCAGGAGGACTTGCTCAGAAATGACTTAGATGGCACCGGTTGCCCGTAGCGCCGCGATGTCCGCGGCCGACATGCCCAGCAGTTCGGTGAGCACCGCATCGGTATCGGCGCCAAGCTCGGGGCCGGGTCGCTCGGTTCGTCCCGGCGTTGCCGTGAGCTTCGGTGCGAACGCGGGGATTTCCAGATCCTGGCCGTTGACGCGGACCGTTTCGAACATGCCGCGCGCGCGAAACTGCGGATCACGAAACATCTCGGCGACACTGTGAATCGGTCCGGCCGCGACTTCAGCCTGTTCGAGCAACGCCAGCGCCTCGGTGGCGTCGTGCTGCACGGTCCAGGCGTTGACCGCGGCGTCGATGCGCACCTGTTGCGCGACGCGTCCGGCATTGTTGGCGCAAGCGGGATCGGCAGCAAGATCGGGTCGCTCGATGACCGTCATCAAGCGCTTGAACATCGAATCGGTATTGGCGCCGATGATCAGCATCTGACCATCCCGGCAGCGATAGACGTTGGAGGGTGCGATGCCGGTCAGGGTCGAACCGGAAGGCTGACGGACGACGGCGGCACCGGAGTACTCGGGTACGACGCTTTCCAGCATGTTGCACACGGCTTCGTAGATCGCGACATCGACTACCTGGCCGGCACCGCCTCGTTGCCGGTG
>JADLEV010000080.1 GCA_020845935.1 Gammaproteobacteria bacterium | reverse complement strand
GTCTTCTTCAGTCAGTGGTTTCCGGGCTGGCCGGTTTGGGCGTGGCCCCTCGCCGGGCTGATCGCGGAGGCCGCGGTGGTGGTCACCAGCCTGAAGGATCCCGGCGAGATGCAGAAGGTGATGGAATCGCTCTTCCGAGAGAAGTACAACACCAGCGGCATCCGCGACAAGGAGTTACGCGCGAAGCTGGAAGAGGCAGAAGAGTATCGGCGGCGCATCCAGGAGGTCGTGGCGCTGCAGAAGAAGGGCATCCTGCGCGATCGGTTGGTGTCCACCACTTCGCAGGTCTACGATTGGATCGCCAATATGGTGACGCTGGCGCGGCGCATCGACACCTACCGCGCCGACCAGATCATCCGCCGCGATCAAGTCTCCGTGCCGAAGGAGATCACTGAACTGGAAGCGCGTATGACGCGCGAGCGTGATCCGGCGGTGCGCGAGCAGATGGCGACGACGCTCGAATCGAAACGGCAGTTCGCGACGAGTTTGCGGGAGCTCGACGGCCGCATGGAGCGCGGCGATCTCCAGCTCGACCACTCGCTGGCGGCGTTAGGCACCGTCTACTCACAATTGCTGCTCGTCAGCAGCAAAGAGGTCGATTCCGACCGGGCCGACCGCCTGCGCGATGATATCCGCGGCGAAGTGGCGGCGTTGCAGGATCTGGTGGACTCGTTGAGCGAAGTTTACGACGGGATCGAGGCCACCTCCAGGGCAACAACTCCGGCTGTCCGACGGCAAGCCGAGAGCGCGACGCGGTGATCAGCGGCTGTGGATCGCGACGCAACGCCGATTGCCCGGCCTTCATGTCCGGGCCACAGAGCAGCGCCCGATCAGTCGAGTTGGGATCGTTATCGAATAGATTAGCCCGGTTCGCCGGGCGTCGTCATTAGCCCGGCCTTCATGTCCGGGCAGGGCCGGCGATCGGCCTGAAAGAGGTGAAACGATGAAGCGTCGCGTTTTCTGGATGCTGCTAGTTGTTTCGGTGCTGCTCCTGACCGCCTGCGCGTCCGACGCGCCGACCAAAGGCGATCTGATCGTCTACGTCGCAGGGCCGCTGTCCGGCTTCCAGGCCAACACCGGGCAGACGGTCGCCGGCGGCGTGCGGCTGATGGCCGAGCAGCTCAACCGTTCCGGCGGGCTGCTCGGCTACAAGGTGAAGGTGGTCGCGTTGGACGACGAGGCCGATTCCGATGTGGCAGTGACCGTCGCCGAGCAGATCAAGGCGGCGATCCAGCGCGGGGATAAGGTGCTCGGCGTCATCGGCCATCCCAACTCAGGGCAGACCGATGCGGCGATGGCGATCTACAAAGACCTGGCTATCAACGTGATCACGCCCACCGCATCCGAGGTCGGCCTGACCAAGCAAGGCTTCCGCAATTTCTTCCGCGTGAATGCCGCGAACGATGTGCAGGCAAAAATCGGCATCGAGTATCTGGTGAACAAACTCGGCGCCAAGAAGGTCGCGGTGCTCTACAACGATGACCCGTACGGCATCGATCTGGGCAAGCTGGTTGCGAGCGAGCTGACGCGGTTGGGCGCGCAGACGCCGCTCTCCGTCCAGTTGAAGGTCGAGCAGAACCGCTTCGCGAGCGAAGTCGCCAAGATCAAGGCCGCGGGCGTGGATGCCATCTACTACGCCGGTTATGAGGTCGAGTGCCCCTATCTGCGCGCCGATCTGCGCGATGCCGGACTGGACAAGCTCACTTTCATGGCATCGGACGGTTGTTTCCTGGCGGCGACCATCGACAACGCCGACGGCGCAGCCGAAGGCATGTACGTCACGAGCTTCGCGCCCAGCCCCAAATCGACCGTGGATCAAGCCTGGACACAAGCGTACCAGGCGGTGGAATACCGCAATCCTGACACCTATTCGGTGAACGGCTACAGCGCCATGCAGGTACTGGCTGAGGGCGCCAAGAAAGCCGGCGCGCTCAATGCCGCGAAGATCGGCGATGCCATCCGCAAGCTTGATCTGACCACGCCGCTCGGCAAGGTGCAGTATCAGGACAACGGCGATTTGCGCACGCCGCAGATCTACATCTTCCAGGTGAAGGGCGGCGAGTTCGTGCAGGTGGCGCCGTAGCGACTGACACGCGTCCGCTGTCTGCCATTGCAGCTACCGATCCCTCTCGATGTTTGGTCGGGAGAGGTGGGCTCTTAAGATGGCCTCGGCTATAATCCAACAGGATAGGATGTGTATGGCGTGATGTGGGCTGTAGAAGGATGCCATGTGGGGTCTGGATCGGATCACTTTCGATCGGCGCATTATGGCAGGTCAGGCATGTATTCGTGGCATGCGCATACCGGTGTCACTCGTGGTCAACTTGGTCGCTCATGGCAAGCAAGTTGACGAGATCGTGGAGGAGTATCCTGATTTGGAACCAGAGGACATCCAGCAATGTTTGGAGTACGCGGTGTTCGGATCACGATAGAAACGGACAAGAATGAGCAATTCATCGACCATTCTGGCAATCTTCGCCCACCCCGACGACGAGATCGGCGCGGGCTCCACACTAGCGTATTACAGCGACAAGGGCGCGCGCACGGTGTTGGTCTGCGCCACGCGCGGCGAAGTGGCGACGATCTTCTGCGACGACTGCGCCACGCGCGAGAACCTGGCTCAGGTGCGCACCGGTGAGCTGGAGTGCGCGTGCAGCCACATCGGCATCCGCGAGCTGCGCTGGCTCGACTGGCCCGACGGCGGCGTCAAGGATCTGCCGCGGCGCGAGGCGGTCGGCCAGATCGTGCAGCAGATCCGCGAACTCCGACCCGATGTGATCATCACGCATCCTGAGCACGGTCTCTACCCGCATCCCGACCATCTGGCGATCTGGGAGATGGTGCGCGCGGCATTCTCGCTGGCGGCCGATGCGGCCGAGTATCCCGATGCCGGTCCGGCCTGGGCCCCCGCCCGGCTTTTCACGCGCGCCCTGCCGCAGAGCATCTTCGAGAAGTCGCCCGGTTTGGCCGATTTTCGTGTGGAGTTGAACGGCGCGATGTTGCCTTTCTATGCCACGCCGGACGATGAGGTCGATGTGATCATGCACGTCGAGCCGTGGGTCGAGCGCCGCATGGCTGC
>JADLEV010000079.1 GCA_020845935.1 Gammaproteobacteria bacterium | reverse complement strand
CTGCGGTTTCCTGAGTCTGCCGCGGCTCGAAGCGTTGGCGCATGCCGCCGAAACGCTGATGGGCAAATTCCGCGACGGCGCCACGGCGACGCCTGAGGCCGTCACGTTGATCCTCGCTGCCATCGACCGCATCAAGGAAATTCTCGCCGTGATCGAGCGCGAGCAGCGCGAGCCGGCGGGCGCCGACGCCGACCTGATCTCGGGGCTGGAGCGGCTGTCGAGGGCAATCGCCAGGCCGGCGGCTGTCTCTGATGTTTCGGCGCAGCACGCGGTCGGCACGCTGGTGCACCAGGTGCTCGAGCGTCCGCTGCGGCCGGGCGAAGACAGCCTCGACGACCTCGAACGCGCCTTCCGCGAAACACAGGTCGAGCCGGTTGCGTCCCGGCATCATCAAACGGTTAAAGAAGACGAGCTTGCCAAGGGCGCGAACCAGTCGCTCCGGGTGCCGGTTGAAACGCTCGAACAGCTCATGACCATGGTTTCCGAGCTGGTGCTCACACGCAATCAGCTGCTCGAGATTGTCCGGCGGCATGAGGAGTCCGAGTTCAAGACGCCGCTACAGCGGCTGTCGAACGTCACGGCGCAGCTGCAAGAAGGTGTCATGAAGACGCGCATGCAGCCGATCGGCAATGCCTGGCAGAAGCTGCCGCGTGTCGTGCGCGATCTCGCCGGCGAGCTCGGCAAGCAGATCGATCTTGATCTGCATGGCGCCGAAACCGAACTTGACCGCCAGGTGCTTGAACTCATCAAGGACCCGCTCACCCACATGGTTCGGAACTCCGCCGACCATGGGCTGGAAACCGTTGCGGAGCGACGGGGCGCCGGCAAGCCGGACCGCGGGTGCATCAGGCTGTCGGCTTATCATGAAGGCGGACAGATCGTCATTGAAGTCGCGGATAACGGGCGCGGGCTCAATACCGGGCGCATCAAGGCCAAGGCGCTCTCCCAGGGCCTCGTCACCCAGGCCGACGTCGACAAGCTTTCGGAATCACAGATCCACAAGTTCATATTCGCGCCGGGGTTTTCGACGGCTGCGCAGGTCACCAGTATTTCGGGCCGCGGCGTCGGCATGGACGTGGTGCGCAACAACATCGACGAGATCGGCGGCACCATCGATGTTCGCTCGGTGGCCGGCCAGGGCGTCAGCTTCATCATCAAGATTCCGCTGACGCTTGCGATCGTTGCGGCGCTGATCGTCGAGGCCGCCGGAGACCGCTTCGCCATTCCGCAATTGTCGGTGAGCGAACTGGTGCGCGTGCGCGCCGGAAGCGGGCAGCGTATCGAGCGGATCAGGAACACCGCCGTGCTGCGGCTGCGCGATCGTTTGCTGCCGGTGGCACGGCTTTGCGATCTCCTCGGGCTCGATTCCGGTGAGGCGGCACTGGACGAAGGCTTCATTGTCGTCATCCAGTTCGGCAGCCAGTCGTTCGGCATTGTGGTCGACAGTGTGTTTCACACCGAAGAGATCGTGGTGAAGCCGATGTCGGCCAAACTGCGCCAAATCGAGATGTTTTCAGGCAACACGATCCTCGGCGATGGCTCGGTGATCATGATCGTCGATCCGAAAGGGATCGTGCAGAAGCTCGGCAACACCGTTGTGACACAGCTTGCTGCCGAGGAGGCCGCCGTAGCGGCCGCTGCCCGCGCCAGGCGAGAGACGTCCAGCCGTGAAACCACCTCGCTCCTTGTTTTCCGCGCCGGCTCGAGCCAGCCGAAAGCCGTACCGCTGGCATTAATCACGCGACTCGAAGAAATCGATGTAAAGACCATCGAGCTCTCCAACGGCCGCCACATGGTGCAGTACCGCGGCCAATTGATGCCTCTGCTCGGCCTCGGGGGCGAGCCGGCCCTGAAAGGGCAGGGCAATCAGCCGCTGCTGGTCTTCGCGGATGGCGCCCGTGCGATGGCGCTGGTGGTGGATGAAATCGTCGACATCGTCGACGACCATCTGGATATCCAGATCGCAAGCTCCTCTCCCGGCGTGATCGGCTCCGCCATTATCAGGGGGCAGGCAACCGAAATCATCGACGTCGGCCATTTCGTGCCGCTTGCGTTCGCGGACTGGTTCCGCGGTGTCGAGACCGCAATCGAGAGACGCAAGCTGAACGTGTTGCTGGTCGATGACTCCCCGTTCTTCCGCAACATGCTCGCCCCTGTGCTTCAGGCGGCCGGCTACGCGGTGACCTCCGCGGCAAACGGACGGGAGGCGCTTGACGCGATCTCCGAAGCGACATTCGACGTCGTCGTGACCGATATCGAAATGCCGGAGATGGACGGCTACGCGCTGGCTGAGAAGCTGCGCAGCAGCGAGCGGTGGGCCAGGTTGCCCGTGATCGCTCTGTCATCGGTAGCCTCGTTCGACAGCGTGGAGCGCGGGCGCGCCGCTGGATTCTACGACATCGTCGCCAAATTCGACCGGCAAGGCCTGGTTGCCGCCATTCACGAACGCTCGCACACGGGTCAAGCCGCATGATTGCCGGCGATACGCACGATCTCGATGAGTACATCACCGCGACGGTGGCCGGGCAGCTATTCGGGCTGCCGATCCTGCGGGTGCAAGACGT
>JADLEV010000078.1 GCA_020845935.1 Gammaproteobacteria bacterium | reverse complement strand
CCGTCGAGGCGCTGGCGAAGCTGCGCCCGGTGTTCGCCGCCAAGGGCAGCGTGACCGCCGGCAACAGCTCGCAGACCTCCGACGGCGCCGGTGCGCTGATCCTGGTGTCGGAGCGGATCGTCAAGCAGTTCAGCCTGACCCCGCTGGCCCGCTTCGTGTCGTTCGCCGTGCGTGGCGTGCCGCCCGAGATCATGGGCATCGGGCCGAAGGTGGCGATCCCCGCCGCGTTGAAGAACGCCGGCCTGACCGCCGCCGACCTGTCGCACATCGAGCTGAACGAGGCGTTCGCCGCGCAGGCGCTGGCGGTGATCGGCGATCTGGGGCTGAACCCCGCGGTCGTCAACCCGATGGGTGGGGCGATCGCGCTGGGCCACCCGCTGGGGGCCACCGGGACGATCCGGGCTGCGACCGTCGTGCATGCGCTGCGGCGGAACAAGCAGCGCTATGGGATGGTGACGATGTGCGTGGGGACAGGGATGGGGGCGGCGGGCATCTTCGAAGCCGTCTGACCCGCGCGCGCCGCGCACCCGGGCCGCGCAAGCCTAGGTGCACGCGGGCTCAGGTGCGCGACGCCGCCGTTACCACGACCGAGCGGCTGCATCCGCGCTGCCGTTCGCAAACCTCGGGCTGTGCCCGGAGGCCGCGTCGAGTCTGCTGCTGCCGCGGCTGGCCGGCATTGCGCGCGGCGGAGAAGCTGCTGGTCGGCGAGCCGTTCGACGCGAACGAGGCGCGCCCGACGGAGCTGGTGAATGAGGTGCTGCTGGCCAACCAGGTAGCTGTGTGCGCTCGCGCCCGCGCGCACTTCCGGCAGATGCTCGGAGAGGCCGCGGCGAAGGAGGCGTTCTCGGCATTCCTGGAGAAGCGGAAGGCGGATTTCTCGAAGGTTTCAGTCAGATGATTCGGGCGGTCTGCGGGTGCGGGCGACCGTGTCCGCGCGATCGCTGTGCTCAACAGTCGAAGCCGAGTCGGCGACTGTAACGGATCGACAGCCGCCGGCCCTGTGCGTCCATGCCAGATCCGCTGTACTCGCCGTTGGAGGCCCGCGTCATCGGAATGACCGATGACGCATCGATTCTGCCGTCAATGACCTCGGGCAGGGCCGCGATGAGGGCGCTGACCTGGCCGGAATCTTCTGGCACCGAGCCCGCCAGCCGATGTGCGGGTACCCGCACGGTGGACAGGTCCATTGCGAACGCCCCGGCTTCGCAGATTGGCTTTACGCGATCATCAACGATTTCTACCAACGCGAATTCGCGTGAGTTCTCACCCAGACGCGTCGGCGCCATGCCGCGATCATCCCAATGTGTCGTTTCCGCGCGAATGAAGCCGCCTGGCCAATCCACCGCATTGAAGTCGGCCTGCGCTCGTTGCCCGCTCCGGACGCCGATGGCCTTGGTCTGCGAACGAAGCAGTCCCGATGGGGCATCGTCATCCTGCGCGTCATAAACCGCTTCGACCAACTGGCGCACGGCTCCGGCTTCATCTTCCCGGCCCGGCGTAACAATCACACCGGCTTGCGACAATGCTCTTTGCGTCAGCCAGAGCCGATAGGCATCCGGATAGACGAACTGCGCCTTGGGAAAGTGTGAGGAATACCAATTAGGATCCGGCGCATCGCTCCAAAGAGGCGCATGTACGATCAACATCGGCGGTCCAGCACGACCATCCGGCTGTTGGTCGAGAATGCGGCCGGCCGCATCGCGAAGATGCCGCCGCAGACGTCCCGCCCTCTGAATCAGAAGATCGATCGGCGCCAGGTCGCTGATCAGCAGATCGAAGTCGAGATCGAGCGATTGCTCGACGACCTGGGTTGCAATCAGGATCCACCCATGGCGCTCGCCCGGCCCGGAACGCTTGCCGAAGCGTGCCAGTACCTCGTCCTCGATCGCCAGACGATCACCCATCGCGAAGCGGCTGTGGAACAACAGCGTGCGATTGCCGACTCCACGCGCTTCGAGTTCGGCAAGCGCCCTGCGGGCATCGCCGACTGTGTTGCGGATCCAGCAGACGCAGCGCCCGGCCCCGGCCTCCTTCAGCAATCGTACGAGTACGCTGCCTTCGTCGTGAAGGAATTGCACGTGGACGACCCGCTTCAGCGCGGCTCGAGTGTCGACACTCGCCTGCTGGATATCAGGCCCGACGTGGATAGCGAGCGGATAGCGCCGGTCACCGGCCAGTGACCGGAAAGTGGTTTTGCGTCCAGCGGCGAATGCACGCAGCAGATCGTCACGCATTCTGACCGGCATCGTCGCCGACAACAGCACCACGCTTCCTCCCTGCGCGGCATGCGCAGTCAGCAGCGTCTGCAACAGCCGGTGCATGTACGGATCGTAGGCATGGACCTCGTCGACGACCAGTACCTTGCTGGCCAGACCGACAAGCCGCAGCGACTGGTGCCGCACCGGTAGTATGCCCAGCAAAACCTGGTCGATCGTGCCGACGCCGACGTCGGCCAGCAGCGCGAGCTTCTGGCGGCTTGCGAGCCAGGCGTTGCACTGCGCGCTCGCGGAAGCCTCCCCACCGCCATAGGACCTGTCCGCTGGCTGGCCACGGGACTGCAGCACACTGGCACGAAAGCCGTCGACCAGGCTGCGCGCGCCGTGCGCAAGGACGAGCGATGGTGTGGATCCGGCTTCGAACAGACGGCGATATGCTTCCCCGACCCGCTGGTACATCTGATTCGCCGTCGCCATTGATGGCAGAGCGAAATACAGGCCGCGGGCCAGACCTGCCTGCATCAGGCGCTGGGCAAGGATCAATGCTGCCTCGGTCTTGCCGGCGCCCGTGACATCTTCCAACATGAAAAGTTGCGGTCCGGGCTGTAAAGGCGCCGTGGCCGCCCATTGCTGCAACGGCGTCGGCTCGCGCAGATAGTCGAACAGCGCGAGCGGTTGTGGCCATGACCGAGGCGGTTGCGGTGCCAGCCCGGCCCTGTCGACCACTCCCGGCGCGATCTTTGTGGCCACGCAGTTCCAATAGGTCT
>JADLEV010000077.1 GCA_020845935.1 Gammaproteobacteria bacterium | reverse complement strand
CTGTTCTCCGGTTTTGGTGCAGATTTGCCACCATTGACGCTGATGGTGATCGCGATGTCCAACTGGATGGTCGGCAACTGGTACCTGCTGATTGCCGTTATCGTCGGCAGTATCGTCGGCGTCGTCCAACTGCATAAGCGCTCAATCAAATTCGCGCATGCGGTCGATCGGATGCTGTTGAAACTGCCGATTATCGGGCCGATTCTGGACAAATCGGCAATCGCCCGCTTCGCTCGCACGTTGTCGACAATGTTCTCTGCCGGCACACCACTGGTCGAGGCGATGACCTCGGTCGCCGGCGCCTGCGGCAACATCGTCTATTACGACGCAGTAATAAAGATGCGTGATGAGGTTGCGACCGGAACGCAGCTCAATGTCTGCATGCGTGACGCCGGATTGTTTCCGAATATGGTGGTGCAAATGGTATCCATCGGTGAGGAATCGGGGTCCATCGATTCGATGCTGCTGAAGGTCGCCGACTGGTACGAGCAGGAAGTGGACGACGCCGTCGATGCGCTGACCAGCCTGCTGGAGCCGATGATCATGGCATTTCTCGGCGTTGTGATTGGCGGCCTCGTCATCGCCATGTACCTGCCCATATTCAAAATGGGTCAGGTGGTCTGACCGCCTGTTGCCATTCGCCGACAACCCCGCGCTGTTCACACTGCTGCTGGCCGGACTCGGTCTGGCCATCGGCAGTTTTCTGAACGTCGTGATTCACCGGCTGCCCATCATGCTGGAGCGGGGCTGGCGCCGCGATTGCGAGAGCTATCTCAAGCTTCCGCAGACTGCCCCGACTGCAGAACCATACAACCTCATTCTGCCGCCGTCGGCCTGCCCGAAGTGCGGTCACCGGATTGCCGCGTGGCAGAACATTCCCATCGTGAGCTACCTGCTGCTGCGTGGTCGCTGCGGTTCGTGCCAGGCGCCGATCTCGCCGCGCTATCCTCTGCTGGAACTGCTCAGCGGCCTTGCCGGCGCCGTCGCCGCTTGGCACTTCGGTCCGGGCGCCGCAGCCATTGGCGCGGCGGTGCTGTCCTGGGCTTTACTCGCGCTCGCGGTCATCGACCTTGACCACCAGCTGCTGCCGGACTGCATCACGCTGCCACTGCTCTGGCTCGGCATCACGTTCAACTGCTGGGAAACCTTCGTGCCGCTGCAGACGAGCGTCGCCGGGGCGATGGTCGGGTATCTGAGTCTCTGGGCGGTGTACTGGTCGTTCAAGCTGCTCACCGGCAAGGAAGGGATGGCGGCGGGTGATTTCAAGCTGCTGGCAATGCTCGGCGCTTGGCTTGGCTGGCGCCAGTTGTTACCGATCATCCTCATTTCTTCTGCGGTCGGAGCGCTGGTCGGCATTGCCCTGATCCTTTGGAAACAGCACAAGCGCGACGTTCCCATCCCGTTTGGTCCCTACCTCGCCGTCGCCGGTTGGATCGCGCTGCTCTGGGGTCCGCACCTGCTGGATGCGTGGCTCGGCCCCGGGCCCCGTCTCTGATGCGCCCACTCGTCGTCGCCCTGACCGGCGGCATCGGTAGCGGCAAGAGCACGGTGTGCCGGCGTCTTCGCGAACTGGGCGTCACCGTGATCGATGCCGATGAACTCTCCCGCGAGGTCGTGCGCCCGGGGCAGCCGGCGCTGGCGGAAATCTCCCGGCGTTTCGGTAGCGCCGTGGTCAATGGTGCTGGCGAACTGCGGCGAGCCGAATTGCGACGCATTGTCTTCGCGGATCCCGCCGCGCGCCGTGATTTGGAAGGAATCATCCACCCGCGAATCCAGGAACGCGTGCGTCACGCCATCGCCGCCTGCACCGATCCCTATCTCGTCTTATGTGTGCCGCTGCTGCTTGAAACCGACGCTTATAGCAATGACATCGATCGCATCGTCGTTGTTGATTGTGCGCCCGAGACTCAGCGATCGCGGGTCATGGCCCGCGACAATTTGACAGCCGCCGAAGTGGACGCAATCATGCGAACCCAGGCGGCGCGCGCCCTGCGCTTGCAGCGCGCCGATGACGTGATCGAGAACGAGGGAGAAATGGCCGAAGTATTGCCACAGGTTGACCGGTTGCACGAGCGCTTGTTGCGCATCGCGCGGGCATGACGCGCGGTCATGGCTGCAAGAAAGAACTCGCAAAAACAGCCCAAGGCGATTCCGGAGCCGCAGCCGGAGCTTACCGTTTACGAACACCCACTGGTGGAGCGGCTACGTACCTTTTTGCGGCTCGAACATCTGTTTGCCCAGGTCAATCACCATACCGCGCAGGCGGCGCGCTGGAGCAGTCGTCATGCCACCCATGCGGTCATCGAGATCAGCGACATCGTCGGCCGCTCGGACGTCAAAGGTGAACTCATCAAGGAACTGGAACGCCATGCCGGCACGATCCAGACCCACCGCGACAAGCCTGGGGTCGATCCGCAGGCCGTCAGCCAGTTGCTTTCGACCATCGACGGGATGCTGACCGAACTGCGCTCCGGCTCCTGTCACCCGGGGCAACGGGCGAAGCAGGACGAGTTGGTCAATCTGGTACGACAGCGGGCATCGATTCCGGGCGGCACGTGCAGTTTTGATTTGCCGGCATTCCACAATTGGCTGCACCGCCCGCACCACCAGCGTGCCGCCGACCTGAACACCTGGATGGAAGACCTGCGCATCATCGGGGCCGGCATCGATACCGTACTTTCCGACATCCGCGGCAGCACCACGGCGAAACATCTGACCGTGGAAGGCGGTTTCTTCCAGCAACAGCTTGACCCGAATTTGCCCTGCCAGATGATTCGTGTTCTGCTCCCCGCCACCGCTGCCGTGTTTCCGGAAATCAGCGGCGGCCGCCATCGGTTCACGATCCGCTTCCTGCGTCAGCAGAGCAGCAAAACGCGGCCGGAGCAGGTCGATGCCACGATAGAATTTGATTTACAGTGCTGCGGGATATAGTCAGGTTCGATATTCGGCGTTGATGCGCACATAGGCCTCCGAAAGATCGGAGGTCCAGATCCGCGCCGCGGCGCTGCCCGTGCCGAGGTCGATCCGCAACAAGACATCCCGCTCCTTCATCGCCGCGGCACCGGCGGCCTCGGTGTAGCCCGGTGCCGGCTCGCCATGGCGAAAGACCTCAACGTCTCCAATCCGCAGCGTGACCCGATCGACGGCGAGTTCGGCGATCGGCGCGCGGCCGACGGCAGCGATGATCCGGCCCCAATTCGGATCCGACGCAAAGAGTGCGGTCTTGACCAGCGGTGAATGCGCGATCGTATAGGCAACCGCCAGGCAATCCGCCTCGCTGGCGCCACCGCTCACTTCGATCGTGATGAACTTGTTTGCCCCTTCGGCATCACGCACGATGGCACGGGCCAATTCCATGCAGGCTGCGGTGACGGCGGATTGCGTCGCCGCGAGCAGGCCGGCGGGAGTTGCCCGGCGCACGGCTCGTCCCGTGGCGATCAACACCACCGAATCATTGGTCGAGGTATCGCCATCGACCGTGATCCGGTGGAAACTCTGGTCGACCGCGGCGGCCAGGCAGTGCCTGGTTTCGTCGCCATCGAGCGGCGCATCGGTCGCCAGAAAAGCCAGCAACGTCGCCATGTCCGGTCGAATCATGCCGGCACCTTTCGCAATCCCGGTCACTCGATAACGAGCACCTTCCACCTCGAAGGTGGCACTGACCAGCTTCGGCACCGTATCCGTGGTCATGATGGCACGGGCAGCGCGCTCCCAGCCATCGGCGCGAACCTCGCGCAACAGCGATGGCAGCGCCGCGGTGAGTCTGGCAAGCGGCAGCGGCACACCAATCACGCCGGTCGAAAATGGCAGCACTTCTCCTGGTAAGCAGTGACCGAGGGTGGCGACTTCGCGGCAGGTCGCTTCGGCAACGGCAATGCCAGCGCTGCCGGTGCCGGCATTGGCATTGCCGGCATTGATCACCAGATATCGCGGCTGACCAACGGTGAGATGGCGGCGCGCCACGGTGACCGGCGCGGCACAGAACCGATTGCGCGTGAACATCGCGGCGGTGGCACTGCCTGGCGCGATTTCGAACACGACCAGGTCATCCCGATTGTGATAACGGATCCCGGCCGCAGCCGAGCCCAGCCGAACACCTTCAATGATATTCATCTAGCAGTGGCCAATATCCCACGCAACGAGGCGGAACAAGCCGGGTCCGGGCGCTAGCCGATGCGACCGTGGCAATTCTTGTACTTCTTGCCCGAACCACAGGGGCATGGTTCGTTACGCCCGACCTTGCGTTCCTTGCGCACGAAAGGCGGCGCACCCGGATTGTCCTCAGCAGTTTCGCCTTCCGCTGCACCACCGCTCTGGTACGTGACCGGGGCAGTTTGCCGGCGCTGTTCCTCAACCGCGGCGACATCCTCGGCGGCGCGCACCTGAACACGGGTCAGAATGCGAATGACGTCGCGTTTGATGCGTTCCAGCATGTCGGCGAACATCGTGAACGCTTCCTGCTTGTATTCCTGTTTCGGGTTCTTCTGTGCGTAACCGCGCAAATGAATTCCCTGCCGCAGGTGATCCATCGCCGCCAGATGCTCCTTCCAATGTGAGTCGAGGACCTGCAACATCACCGCTTTTTCGAACTGCCGCAGCACTTCGGCACCGACCAGTTGTTCCTTTTCCCGATAGGTCGCCGCGACCGCATCGATGATCCGTTTGCGTAACGGTTCCTCATGCAGCGTCTGATCGGCATCGAGCCAGCCGCGAATGTCGACCTTGACGCCAAAGTCGGCATCCAGCGCTTCGGTCAAGCCCGTGATGTTCCAGCTCTCGTCGGGGCTTTGCGGGGTGATGAATTGATCGATGAACTCGTTGACAACATCGCTGCGAATCCCTTCGATGTTATCGCTGACGTCCTCGGCTTCCATCAAATCGCGTCGCTCACGGTAGATGACCTTGCGCTGATCGTTGGCGACATCGTCGTACTCGAGCAGTTGCTTGCGGATATCGAAATTGCGCCCCTCGACCTTGCGCTGCGCGTTCTCGATCGCCTTGGTCACCCAGGGGTGTTCGATTGCTTCACCATGCTGCATGCCGAGCTTCTGCATCAGCCCCGCGACCCGATCCGAGGCAAAAATCCGCATCAGGTTGTCTTCCAGCGAGAGGTAGAAACGGCTGGAACCCGGATCGCCCTGACGACCGGATCGGCCACGCAGTTGGTTGTCGATCCGGCGCGATTCATGCCGCTCGGTACCGACGATGTGCAAACCGCCGGCGGCAATGACCTGCTCGTGGCGTTGCTGCCAGGCCTGACGCACGGCCTCGGCTTGGGCAGAATCCTCAAGCTCGTGCAGTTCCGTATCAAGGCTGCCGCCAAGCACGATATCGGTGCCGCGACCCGCCATGTTGGTCGCGACCGTGACCGTTCCGGGTCGCCCGGCTTGAGCGACTATCTGCGCTTCCTGCTCGTGGAATTTTGCGTTCAGTACCTGGTGTTTGACGGCGTCCTTGCGCAGCAGACCAGAAAGGTACTCCGACGTTTCTATGGATGTCGTGCCCACCAGCACCGGCTGGTTTCGCACGACACAGTCCTTGATGTCGGCGACGATAGCTTCGAATTTCTCATCCTTGGTCAGGAACACGACGTCACCCAGGTCTTCGCGGATCATCGGCTTGTGCGTCGGAATGACGACGACCTCCAGGCCATAGATCTGCTGGAACTCATAGGCCTCAGTATCGGCCGTCCCGGTCATGCCGGCGAGTTTGTCGTAAAGGCGGAAGTAGTTCTGATAGGTGATCGAAGCCAGCGTCTGGTTTTCGGTCTGAATCGGGACGCCCTCCTTGGCTTCGATGGCCTGGTGCAAGCCCTCCGACCAGCGCCGGCCCGGCATGGTCCGGCCGGTGAATTCGTCGACGATGATGATCTCGCCATCCTTGACGACGTATTCGACATCGCGCTGGAACAACGCATGCGCGCGGAGCGCGGCATAGACGTGGTGCATCAAGCCGATGTTCGCCGCGCTATACAGGCTGTCGTCGGCGCGCAGCAAGCCGATTTGGTTCAGCAGGCGCTCGATCGTTTGATGGCCGCGCTCGGTAAGATGCACTTGGCGCGCCTTCTCGTCCACCGTGTAGTCGCCCTGACCTTCGAGATCCTGCTCCTGATCGGGTTCGTCCGGTTGGTGCTGGCGTACCAGTTGCGGGATCAGCTTGTCGATCCGGACGTAGAGGTCGGATCGATCATCAGTCGGGCCGGAAATGATCAGCGGCGTGCGCGCTTCGTCGATCAGGATCGAGTCCACCTCGTCGACCACGGAAAAGAACAAATCCCGCTGAACTCGCTGCTCCGCGGTAAAGGCCATGTTGTCGCGCAGGTAATCGAAACCGAATTCACTGTTCGTGCCGTAGGTAATATCGGCGGCGTAGGCGCCTTTGCGCTCGCTGAACGGCATGCCGGAGGTGACAACGCCGACGGCCATACCCAGGAAGTTGTAGATTCGACCCATCCATTCGGCGTCGCGCCGGGCCAGATACTCGTTCACCGTGACGACATGCACCCCGCGTCCGGTCAGGGCGTTCAGATAGGCCGGCAGCGTCGCCACCAGCGTCTTGCCCTCACCAGTGCGCATTTCCGCAATCTTGCCCTCGTGCAACACCATGCCGCCAATGAGCTGCACATCAAAGTGCCGCATGGCCAACACGCGCTGGCCTGCTTCGCGAACGACCGCAAACGCTTCCGGCAACAACTGATCGAGCGTTTCTCCGGCGGCAAAGCGCTGTTTGAATTCCACGGTCTTGGCTTGCAGCTGCGCGTCATCCAGCGCCGCGATGGCGGGGCCGTGGGCATTGATCGCGGTGACCGTCTTGCGCAATCGGCGCAGGATGCGATCGTTACGGCTGCCGAAAATCTTGCGCGCGATTTGCGCCGGGATATGTAGGGGATTCAGATTCATAAGGTTTCGCGGGAGCGATGTGCCTGGCGCAACGCTCCGCCGCGCTCGGGCGACGCATTCTAGCAGATGCCCGGTGACGCCGAGCGCTATTTCTTTGCCTGCAGGTACTGCTTCGGATTCACTTGCTTGCCGTCCTTCAGCACTTCGAAATGGAGGTGCGGTCCAGTGGTCCTACCGGTGCGTCCCAGCGTCGCAATCGTCTGATCGCGAGTGATGCGCTCGCCGACTTGCACCAGATTCTTGTCGTTGTGTGCATAGCGCGTCGTCACACCATTGCCGTGGCTGATCTCGACCATGTTGCCGTATTCCGGATACCGGTCCGAGGTAATCACGATCCCATCGGCGACCGCGCGGATGTGCGTGTGCATCTTGCCCGAAAGATCCACACCCGCATGAAATCCCTCGACGCCCGACAATGGATCGATCCGTGTGCCGAACCCCGACGAGACCCAACCCTTGTCGAGCGGCAGTCCAGACGGAGCCAATGCCTGCTTGGTTTCGCGATCACGCAGCAGTTGCTCCAGCACCTCGAGCTGATCCTCGCGGTCCGCCAAATCCGCATTCAGTTTATCCAGCGTTTCAAGCACCCGGATCCACTGCGGCGTACCGGCGGCACCGACCGGACCACCGACCGGCGGCGTTTCCTGTAAATTGAATTCCTCTTCGGGCAATCCTGCCATCGCCACGACCTGTGACGCAACGGCATCGAGCCTGGTGACGTGTGCTTGCAGTACGCCGGTGCGTGTCGCGATTTCGGCCAAGCTGTTTTCAAGGTCCTGCCGGGTCTGTGCGACCGCCACGAGATTGGCGCGGACTTCCTTCTGCCACGCTTGCCGCGCGAGTTGCTCGTCGGTAAGCAAGCGCTGCCCGATCTCCTCGACGCCATGGCGATAACCAGCCAGCACGCCGGCG
>JADLEV010000076.1 GCA_020845935.1 Gammaproteobacteria bacterium | reverse complement strand
GCGATAGGTGATCACGGTCGCGACCAGCGCCGCGCGGTCACGGCCGTACTTGCGATAGAGGTACTGCAATATCTCCTCGCGCCGCTCGTGCTCGAAATCGATGTCGATGTCGGGCGGCTCGTTGCGCTCGCGCGAGATGAACCGTTCGAACAATAGTTCCATGCGCACCGGATCGACCTCGGTGATGCCGAGACAGAAACAGACCGCGGAATTCGCCGCCGAGCCGCGGCCCTGGCAAAGGATGCCGCGCCCGCGGGCAAACTCGACGATGTCGTGGACGGTGAGGAAATACGCTTCGTAATTGAGTTCGGCGATCAACGCGAGTTCGTGCTCGATTTGCGCCCGCACCTTCGCCGAAACGCCGGACGGCCAGCGGCGCCGTGCGCCAGCCTCGGTCAACGAGCGCAGATGTTCGGCCGGCGCCCGCCCGGTCGGCACGACCTCGCGCGGATAGACGTAGCGCAGTTCATCGAGCGTGAACCGGCAGCGCGTGGCAACTGCGACGGTCTCGGCCAGCAGATCCGGCGGGTAGATCCGGGCCAACCGCTGGCGCGGGCGCAGATGCCGCTCGGCGTTGACCGAAGCATGCCAGCCGAGTTGCGCGACGGTGGTATGCAACCGGATGGCCGCGACCACGTCGGCGAGCGGCTGGCGCGCGCGCTCGTGCATGTGGACATCGCCGGCCGCGAGCAGCGGCAGACCGTGGCGCGCACCGCAGGCGCGCAGACGCCGCAGCCGTTGCGCGTCGGCACCGTTGTGGCACAGCTCGACCGCGATCCAGCCACGTTCCGGGAATGCCGCTCGAAACCAGGAGGCGATGGCGTCGTCGGCCGTGGCATCCTCGGGATCCGGCAACCACAGCGCGAAGCAATGCGCGCTGCCCCGCTCCACTGCGGCGCGGTTGATCGTGTATGCGCCTTTGCTGGCACTGCGCCGCGCCGCGGTGATCAACAGGCAGAGTTCAGCGTAGGCCGCGCGCTCCGGCGCCAGCAGCACGAGGCGAATGCCGTCATCGAGCTGCAGCTCGGTGCCGGCGATCAAGTGCAAGCCGACTTCCTTCGCCACGATATGGGCGCGAACGATGCCGGCGACGGAGCATTCGTCGGTCAGCGCCAGCGCGCGGTAGCCGAGCCGGTGCGCCTGTTCGATCAGCTCACGTGGGTGCGAGGCACCGCGCAGGAACGTGAAGTTGCTGAGCGCATGCAGCTCGGCGTAATCCGGTTCGGTGGAGGCGACGGCCATGGCCACTCAACCGAAATAGCCGTGCAGATACCAGTGGCCGGGCCGTTGCAGATCGTGGAACACCCAGAGCCGTTCGCCGTGCCTTCCGGCGGCGATGCGATAGTCACGGCTGATCGGTTGCTCGTCCCACCAGCCGCTTTCGATGCGTTCGCGCTCCGGCCGCGGGGTGAACGCGGCGCGAGACAGCGGCCGCGGCTCCGGCAACAACCACAGCGGGCGGTGGCGACTGTGCTGCGACGCTGGCGATTCATCCGCCGTGGGTCCGCCCGCATCGCAGCGCCGCCATTGCCAGGCGTGCTCCGGTCGATGCTCGGCGCGGCAGGCGAGCGTGCCGATCGCGTCGGCGCCGAGCCGGGCCCGCAGCCGCTCCAGCAGTTCGGTGAAGTCCTCGCCGCTCTGGCCCGAGGTTCCGGGTGCGGCGAAGGCGTCGGCATGCCGCACTTGCCGCGGGATACAGCGATCCACCCGCAGCACAATGCCGATCACCGCCGCCGGCAGCGGCTGCCGCTGCAACAGTTCCGCGAGCAGCCTGGCGATGAGCCGAGGATCGTGTTGTGGCACCAACAGGCCCTGCGTGAATTCCGTGGCCGGCCGACCTTCGTGCCGCAGGCGCCAATGCAACCGCTCACTGGCGCCACGGCGGCGATCGAGATATTCGGCCAGCAGTTCCAGCAATCGCGTCGCCCCCAGCAGCAGGCGTCCCGCATCACGCTCCGCCCACGGCAATTCGATCTCGGCCTCGAACTGATCCGGTAGCGCCAACCGGGCTCTGGGATCGGGCCGGCCGCCGATCAGCCGATCCAGCAGATGCAGGAAATCCGGCCCCAGCCGCCGCGCCAGATCGGCGCGCGGCAGCCGCAGACACTCCGCGATCGCGCGGATCCCGAGCCGCTGCAAGACCTCGGCGCGAGCCGCATCCAGCCGCAGATGGCGCACGGCGATGCTGCCGGCCACCGCGCGCAAGGTCGCGCCATCGACGATCGGCTCGGTCCGGCCGGCCCGCGCCAGCAACAAGGCTGCTTCCGGCACCGGGGCGACTGCGAGCCGAGCCTCGGGATGATGGCGGGCGAGCGCGCGGCGTAATCGTGCCAGCAGGCGATCGAGACCTCCGAACAGCGTCAGACTGCCGCGGATTTCCAGCAACAGGCCATCCGGCGGCACCAGGCTGACGATCGGCGTGAACCGTTGGCTCCAGCGGGCCAGCCGTACCAGACGGGTGCTGTCGGCCGCTACCGCGCGCCGCTTCGCATCACGACCCTGGAGCGTGTCTTCCGGCAGATGCAGAGCCAACCACAGCGTGTCGGTGATAACCGACCTCGGTGCCATTGCGCGCGCGGGCGCCTGCCGCGTTGCCGGCGGCACTTCGAGGCAGAGGGCCAGTTGCCTTCGCGCCCTGGCGGCGATCCGTCTGGACATCGGATCCTCCCCTCACTTCAGGCAGGCGCGACGGACAGCCTGTCCGCATCGCTTCCGAATGGCAGCGCCGTCGCCTGCCTGGAAGTGGCGTCCACCGCCGGCGTGACCATCCCTTCCCGCGCCACTAGCCCGCATTTCTCACCACCGTTCGTCACGAAGTCGTCGAGGCACCGCTGGGCCGTGCGGACCAAATGACGGCGAAGGCGTAGCTGACACTACGTCGAGCCGCCCGGTGGGAGTTGCAGGGGCGCAGCGGCGCTGCGCCCCTACGGCAACGCTGGCGGTCGATAGCCGCTCAGTACGGTCACCACAAGAATGCGCCAGACGAGGCAGTTCCAACACCGCGCCATGACGGCCACCGCGGCACTTGAGGATCTCGATCCGCCAGCCGTGCTCACCCGCGCGCAGCAACAACCGCAGCGCGGCCGGCGACGGCTGTTCAGCGGCGTGCGCCGGACGATACAGCAGAGCCCAGCTCCCGCCCGCTTCGGCCGCGAGTTGCAGCCGGCGCAACACCCGCATCGAGGCACGCTCAAGCCAGCCCAGCGCCGCGCCGCAACCGGGGAAGCGCAACGCCTGCTCCAGCGCCCACAGTGCCTCCTTCGGTGCCGAGGCCTGCGCCGCCGCCTCCGGCCGCCGCACGATCAGCAGCCGCGCCAGGTCGAGCCCGGCAGCCCGCAAGGTTGGCGCGTAGGGAATGCAGGGCGGCGCAACCCAGATCAGCCAGCGGCCCGCCCGGCTCAACCGGCCGAGCGCGGGCAATGGCAGGCTCAACTCTCCCGTGCCTGGATGCTCGCTGAGGATTTCCGTCAGCGCGCCAACCGGCCAGCCACCGCCGGGCAATACCGCATCCAGTTCCGCGAAACCGCTCGCCAGCGTGACTGCTGCCGGGGTTTCCCCGCCCCGCCAGATGCCGGGAAACTCTGGCAAAGTGGCGGCGCTATGCACGTTCGAAATCACAGCTTCCGCCGCAGTACGCCGACCGCCAGACCCTCGATCGCCAAACTCTGTTGACGCGGGTTCACCGTGATCGGGGGAAAGTCCGGGTTCTCCGCCTCCAGCGATACCCGTCCGCCATGGCGACGCCACCGCTTGACGGTGACTTCGTCATCGAGCCGGACCACGACGATCTGACCGTTCCGCGCTTCCGGCGTCGCGTGTACCGCGAGCAAATCACCATCGAGAATGCCGGCGTCGCACATGCTCATGCCGCGCACCCGCAACAGGTAATCCGCCTTCGGCCGGAATAATTTCGGTGCAATCGCGCAGTAATCCTCGATATGGGCGCTCGCCAGGATCGGCCGGCCGGCGGCGACCCGGCCGAGGATCGGCACCCCCGCACCCGGGAGCGGCCCACCGTCCGTCAACCGGATACCGCGCGAGGTCCCGGGCAGCAGTTCGATCACGCCCTTGCGTGCCAGCGCCCGCAGATGGTCCTCGGCCGCGTTCGGCGAACGAAAGCCAAGTTGCGCAGCGATCTCGGCACGCGTGGGCGGCATGCCGGTGTCGGCAAGCGCGTCGCGGATCAGTTCGAGGATCTGCTGCTGGCGGCTGGTGAGCGACATACTGTAAATGTATACAGTGCCCCGATGAAGTTCAAGCGGCACGTGCAAATCATGGCTCGACTCCGTATATTGCACCGCGAGCAGCCCGACCCAGCCCGCATGCCCGCACAGCAGCCCCCGGACCACAGCAACGATTGGATGGAACACCGCAGCCGCCGTGGTTTGCGGCGGTTGCGCAACGCCACGCGCTTCTCCTTGTCCGGACTGCGCGACGCCTGGCGGCATGAGCCGTCGTTCCGGTTCGAGGTGCAGTTGTTTGCCCTGGCCGTGCCGCTGACTTTCTGGCTCGGCGACAACGTCATCGAGTACTGTCTGCTGCTCGGCTCATTCCTGATCCTGATGCTGACCGAACTACTCAACTCGGGAATCGAATCGCTGAGCGATCGCATCAGCACCGAACATCACGAGCTCTCGCGCCGCGCCAAGGATCTCGGCTCCGCCGCGGTATTCCTCGGCATCATGCTGGTGCTGCTGGTCTGGGGAATGCTGCTCTGCGAGAAGGTGTTCTAGTCTGCTACCGCAAGGCTTTCGCCAGCGCCTTCATCGTCTCGCGCAACCGATCGATGAGGATGTCCTGGAATACCCGGAAGAACCGCATCTGGCACGGCAGTGACGCCCAGCTCTTGAGATCCTTTTCGATGCGGATGAGGGTTGCGTCACGCCGTACCTTCACGGTCCCTATTCGCGGCCGGTTTTGCAGGTAACCCATCTCGCCGAAACAGTCTCCTGCTTCGAGGTCCCGGATCGGGGCGCCATCCATGGTCAGTTCCACCAGGCCGTCGGCGACGACAAAAAATGCTTCCTCCGCGGAGCCTTCGGCGAAGACCACATCGTCGATCGGTCGCCGCTCCCAACGCGCGGCGCGCGCCACTTCCTTGAGTTCACCCGGGGTGAATTGCCGGAAGAACCGCAACTGCCGCATCCGCGCAATCTTTTCCTCATCGCTGAGCTGTACCGGCGCATATTGCAACTCCGCCAGCACCTGGTCGAGCTCCGCGACGATTTGCGCCCCTTCCCGGTAGCGCTGCTCAAGCTTCTTGGCCAGCATCGTCTGCACGACGCGCCACAAACGCTGCGGTATCTCCGGGCGGACCTGCGGCAGCGGTACCGGATCCTCGTTGACAACCTTCTGAATCAGGCCGGTAAGTCCCTTGGCCAGGAATGGTGGTGTCCCGGCCAGCAGTTCGTAGCACAGCGAGCCCAGCGAAAACAAATCGGACTGCTGCGTGACCTCGGCGTCCTGTGCCTGCTCCGGCGACATGTACAGGGGCGAACCGAACCAGCCGACGATTTGCGTCTGATCGGCACCAACCCGGCGGGCAATGCCGAAATCACCGATCTTGGCGTTACCGTCGCGCGTCAGCATGACGTTTGCCGGCTTGATGTCACGGTGCAGCACGCCGCTGCGATGCGCATAATCAAGCGCATCGGCACACTGTCGCACCAGCCTCACGACCTCCTTGATGGGCAGCAGTGCATCCGGCTTGCAGTAGCTTCGCAGGGTATCGCCGCCATCGACGTACTCCATCACCATGTACGGGCGACCATCGGCTTCGCCGGCTTCGTAGACCTTCAGGATGTTGGCATGGTCGAGCCGGCCGGCGGAGCGTGCCTCATTGACGAACATCCGCTGCGCCATTTCACTGGCTTCCTCGCCGCGATCGATGTTGCTTGCCACCTTGATGGCGACCAGCCGGTCGACATAGGGGTCGTGGCCCTTGTAGACGACGCCCATCGAGCCGCGGCCGAGCACGTCGACAATGTCGTACTTGCCGACCTTGTCGGGCAGATTCTCCATGTCAGCTCCCCTGCAAAACCGTCGGATCAGCGAGTTCGTGGATGAAATCGACGCCGATATCGCGCAACAGCGATACCGCCGGCTCGTCGGTAGTCTGCCGGGCGATGGTGCGCTTGCCCATGAAATGGGCCAGCTCATTGATCGATTTCACCATCGCCAAATCCTTTGGGTCGCGCGCCGCATCGCGCACGAACAGCGTCTGTATCGCGACGTAATCGATCTGCAGATCACGCACGTAGTCGTAAGTTTTCTGGCCGCTGCCGAACTCGTCCAGCAGAAAGCGGCAACCAAAATCATGCAGCGTGCGCGCGAGTTCGCTTGCTCCGGCCAGGTGGGCGAGCACTTCGGCATCATTCATCGCGAAGCAGATCCGGCCCGGTGGCACTTCGGAGCGCATCAATTCCTCGATGACAAACCCCGTCAGCAGGTCATCGCGCAGCGCCGCAGCGGACAGTGGAATGATCACGCTGTCGTAGCGCTGCATCTCGTCGGGGTTGGCCGCCATCCAGCGCAACACCGCACTGATGCCCCAACGATCTATCTCCAGCGCCTGGGCGCTGTTCGCTGCGGCCTGCATGAAAAGATCCGAAGCGATCAACTTGTGTGCGCGATCGACCGCACTGATGGCGACATGCATCGTCGGCAAGATGTCCGCCGCGCCGACAACCGGCCGCACCGTGCGATAGAGCAGGCGCAACCGCTGCCGCTCGATCGCCTTCGGGATGTAGGCCTCCATCAGTTCGAGACGCTCGCGTTGGCGGGAATCGGTCTCGCCGCTGACGCAGATTGGGTGTTCCGGCTCGCTCACGGCTTCGGCACATGCCGCCGCGGCCGCATCGAGCAACTGTTCCGCCGTCTGCTTCGGATCACGGTGCTCCGCGACGCCACACCGCGCAGCCAACTCCAACCGTTGTTCCTCCCAGTTCACGCCGCGCCGAGAGAACGCGTCGAGCAGGTCCTCGAGTGTCTTTCGCACCGCCGGCAACGCGGCTCGGCGGATGCAGATACCCAAGTCCGGTCCGCCGACACGGCCGAATAACGCATCATATTTTCCGGTCAGCTCGCGAATGATTGCGGCGGCGCCAGCCAGCAAGGCATCACCGGCCTCAGTGCCGAGTTCGCTATTGACCTCGTCGATCCCGGTCAATCGGATTTGCACCTGAATCGCCCCGCGCTTGGCTTCGGCAAGTTCCGGCAGGCAGCGATCGACCTGGGCAATGAAATTCTTGCGGGTGAGAAAGCCGGTGCCGGGATCATTGGTCGCCTGCTGCTCGATCCGTCCGTGCATTTGCTGCAGCACACCATACAAAGCACGATCCACCGCCGGCGTCGCTTCGTCCACCAGGATTTTCAGGATGCCGCGCCGCAGATACATCGCGGTCTGTTGCAACGTCAGGGTCT
>JADLEV010000075.1 GCA_020845935.1 Gammaproteobacteria bacterium | reverse complement strand
GACGCGGTCAATCTCGCGTCGCGCATCGAGGCGTTGACCAAGCAGTTCAACACGCCGATCATCGTCGGCGAGTCCACCGCACGCCATGCACGCAGTCATCGCTTCACCGAACTCGCCGAGGTCAACGTGGCCGGCCGCAGCGAAGCGGTACGGGTGTTCGTGCCCGCGGTCATGTCCGATTCCCGTCAACCGATCGAGCTGCGTCCGGACGCGCGCGTGAAGCCGATCCGGGAACGCCATGACGAAGTTTCGCGTTCTGGGGTGTAGCGGGGGCATCGGCGCCCGCGCGAGGACCACATCGTTCCTGCTGGACGATGACATCCTCATCGATGCCGGCACCGGCGTCGAAGACCTGCCGGTCAACGAGCTGGCGGCCATCGATCATGTGTTCCTGACCCATTCGCACCTCGATCACATCGCGGCGCTGCCGCTGCTGGTCGATTCGGTGGGCGCGCTGCGCAAGCAGCCGATCGTCGTGCATGCACTGCCCGAAACCGTCACCGCGCTGAAGGACCACATCTTCAACTGGGTGATCTGGCCGGACTTCACCGAGATCCCGCATTACGAACGGCCGTGGATGCGCTTCGAACCGCTGACGGTCGGGCAGACGGTGGACGTCGGCCGTCAGCGCCGCGTGCGCAGCCTCGCCGCCAGTCACACCGTGCCGGCGCTGGCCTTCCACCTGTTCAACGATGCCGCCAGCCTGGTGTTCTCCGGCGACACCGGCCCCAACGACGAGTTCTGGCGCCAGGTCAACGGCATCCAGAATCTGCGCTATCTGATTATCGAGACCGCGTTCGCCAACAAGGAACAGGACCTGGCGGTCACCGCCAAGCACCTGTTCCCGATCCAGCTCGCCGAGGAGCTGGCCAAGCTGCAGCGCGACCCGCAGGTGCTGATCACCCACCTGAAGCCGTCCGACCGCGACCTGATCGGCCGCGAGATCGACGCCTGGGCCGGGCGGTTCGCGCCGCGGGTGCTCGAGGGCGGCGAGGTGATCGAGTTCTGATGGAGCGGCCCGGACGTGGGAGCCGACGATTCTCGGCACGTTCGGCAGCTTGATCCCGGGCAATGAGTGACGCAACGCGTCAGATTGTGTCGCCGATCGGCGGTCGAACGATGAAATGCGGAACGTTTCCGTGTCATTTAGAAACAATTCGCCGCGGTGGTTTGCCGTTCGTGGCCCGCTGACCGCCGCTGGTCGGTGCTCGTGGCATCCGACGCTTCGCTGGCACGGCATTCGCGAGTGGATGGACGTCGATCGAACATGTCGACCCATCACCAACCTACAGAGAGAGCTTCAATGAAACGAGTGCAGAAGGGCTTCACGCTTATCGAGTTGATGATCGTCGTGGCGATCATCGGCATTCTGGCCGCGGTCGCGATTCCGGCTTACCAGGACTACACGGTGCGTGCGCGGGTGACCGAAGGTCTGTCGCTGGCATCGTCGGCGAAGACGCTGGTTGCGGAAAACGCTGCCAACGGCAGCGCGGGGTTGGCGCTGGGTTTCCAGGCTCCCGCCTCGACGAAGAACGTCACTTCGGTGGCTGTCAACGATGATGCTGGTTTCATCACGATCACCTATACCTCCGCCGCGGGTGGCGGTACCCTGATCCTCAATCCGTTCTACGATGCCGGCACGGCGCTTGCGAAGACGGTCATCCCCACCAACGCGATTCAGTGGCGCTGCAATGCGGCCGGCTCGACGGCTGTCGTGGGTGCGGCTGGCACGTTGCAGGCGAAGTACGCCCCGGCCGAGTGCCGCTGATCGGATCATCTTGATCTGATCCTCACACGGCTCGCCTTGGCGAGCCGCACCAAGGGTTCGTCTCATGCGACCCTCTAGAGGCCCGCGATGCGGGCCTCTCAGTTGGTGCATGATGCGAGTCGGGTCCACGTGCAGTTGGGCAGCAAGAAGAAGCAAATGAATTCTCGTTCGTCTTCTCGTGGGTTCACATTGATCGAGCTGATGATCGTCGTTGCGATCATCGGGATCCTCGCCGCGGTTGCGTTGCCGGCCTATCAGGAATATGCCGCTCGGGCCCGCGTGACTGAAGGGTTGTCATTGGCAGCCGAGGCGAAGGTCTACGTAACCGAGAATGCTGCGAACGCCACGGGCGATCTCGCGTTCGGTTACAACGTTCCGACAGCAACCCGCAACGTATCGAGTATGTCGATCGACTCTGTGACCGGAGTCATCTCGATCGTCTACACGAACCGGGTTGCCGCGGCAGGCGCGAACATGATGTTGATCCAGCCCACCAGTGGCGGATCACCGATTTCGGCTTCGACGCCGCCGGTCGACAAGATCACCTGGCGATGCGGTGCGACCGGAACGACGCTTGCCGAACGCTATCGGCCGCCGGAGTGTCGCTGACGAGATCTCTGCAACGATGCAGACTGCTTCCCCGCTGCTGAGATTCGCCGCCGGTTTCAACGGCGCCGCGCTGCGCGAGCGCTCGATCGCGGCGGCCATGCATTGCCTGCTGTCGGCATTCGCGGCGCTCGCGCTCACCGGGACGATGCTCTGGGCATGGTATCCGCAGCCTTGGTTCGAGGCGAGCGGCGGCCAGCGCCTGCTGACGATGATCATCGTCGTCGACGTCATCATCGGGCCGCTGCTGACGTTCACCGTGTTCGACCGCCGCAAGCCGCGCCTGCGCATCGATCTGGCGGTGATCGCCGCGCTGCAGGTCTGCGCCTTCGCCTATGGCGTGTGGGCGATGACGGTCAGCCGGCCGGTGTTCCAGACCTTCGTCGTGGACCGCTTCGAACTGGTCAGCGCCGCCGAGGTCGATCCGGATGAGCTGGCCGCTGCTCCCGCGGTGTTCCACCGGCTGTCCTGGGGCGAGCCGATGCTGGCCGCCGCGCGCCGCCCCGACGATCCCAGGGAACGCGAGCTGCTTCTGCTTGCGTCGACCACCGGCATCGACCTGCGCCACCGGCTGCGGCACTACGTGCCGTACGAACAGCAGCAGGACGAGGTGCTGCGCGCTGCTCGACCGCTTGCGGAGCTCGATCGTTACAACGACCCGGCGGCGGTGCAATCGGCGTTGAAGGCGGCGCTGCGGGCACTCCCAGCATCCCCCCGGGATCTGCGCTGGCTGCCGGTCAGCGCGCCAGACCGGGATCTGGTCGCGCTGGTCGACGGCACGACCGCCGAGCTGCGGGGCGTCGTGAAACTGTCTCCCTGGAAACCATGAACACCGATCGCCGCCACCCACGCCTTGCTGGCTTCACGCTGCTGGAGTTCCTGATCGTCCTCACCGTCCTGGCGATCATTGCGTCGGTGGCCATCCCGACCTGGCAGGACGCCGCGATCCGCGCCCGCGTCGCCGAAGGGCTGGCGCTCGCCGAGCCCGCCAAGGCGATCGTTTCGGCCAACGCCGCGCGGGGCGCACCGTTGTCCGAAGGCTTCCGCTTCTCGCCCGCCGGTACGCCGGTGTCGTCGATGACGATCTCCGCGGACGGCGCGATCACGGTGAACTACGGGCCCACCGCCGGCAATGGCTCGGTGGTGCTCAATCCCGCCGCGGGCGGCGCGCGACTGGTGCCGGGCAGAAGAACCCCCGAGCCGGTGACCTGGCGCTGCAACGCCGCGGCGAGCCGACCGGATGCCGGCGCGCAGGCCGGAACGCTGGCGCCCAACCATGCGCCGGCCGAGTGCCGCTAAACGTACCGGACGAACAGATCTTCGATGCGGGGTGTGCCGGTGGTCGAAGTCGGGCTGTCGCTACGCGTCGCCAGGAGGAAGGAAGACTTCGTCCAGTGACGCTGCCGTAAGCAGATGCACGGCCCAGCGGTCATGATCTTCCGCGGTACCGGCGCGCAGGCGTTCTACGGTGGCCTCCGGTAGCGGACCGAAGCGGGCGGTCAGCAGGCGAATCAACATGTTGATGGCGCCTTCAGTCAGCCCTTCGGTCCGTGCTTCGTCGACCAGCGCCGCCTGATCCATCAGCGCCCGCTTGCGGGCCAGCGCGTGCAGTTGGTTCAGCTCGTCGTCGGAGATCCCGCGCAGGGTATTCATTGCCTCGCGCACCGGGGAAGACTCGATCTGGCTCATGATATCGGGCTCCCGTGCGTGCTTGAAGAAGGTGATCCAGGCTGCCAGTGAATCGTTGCGGTCATTCTCCCCCAGCCCGTCGCCTTTGGGCAACTCGACCAGGTTCAGTTCCAGCGGGGAATCGGGCAGAACGTCGCCCAGCTCGTCGTCGCGAAGGATGTATCGCCAGCAGGCCTTGCCGGGGCGATCGGGGAAATAGACGAAATCGAGCAGGTGGATGCCGATGACGGGTGCCAGAGACACATACTGTTCGCCGGCTTCGAGCACGCCGCTCGTGACGCGAGCGAGATAGAAGACGCTGCGTTTCGGCAGGGTCGGCTGGCGCTGCACCTGCATCTCGACGTTGAAGCGCTGGCCGATGCGGTCGCGGGCGAGCAGATCGAGCACGATGGCCTTGCCCTGGATGGCTTCGGGTGGGATGGCGGGGTTGAGGATCTCGATGTCCTCGACGGGCGGCATGTGCCTGCGCACCGCATTGACGAGATCGAGCAGAAGCGCCGGTTTCTGTACGAACAGCGTCTTGAAGACGAAATCGTTGCAGGGGTCGAGCAGGGGGCGGTGAGGCTGGGCTGCGGTTGGGACGGAAGCGGCGGCAGGGGGTGGCATCGCATATCCTGGAGGGCATGCGATATCGTCGCGAACGGGAACGAGGCAATGCAATAAGCCGTTGGTCTAGGGAGTGCGCTCCCTAGACCCAGGTCGTTTGGCCGAGGCCGGGCGGCTCGGGCCATCTGCACTGCCAACCGCCGTCACTACGCCACGGACGAGCCGTTCACATCGAACTGCGCCGCCAATTGCCTCGCCGCGGCAGTGACGTCGGCCGCGCCGAACACCGCGGTGATCACCGCCAGCGCGTCGGCTCCGGCGGCGATCACCGTGGCGGCATTCGAGCCATCGATGCCGCCGATCGCGATCGCCGAGAGCCCGCGAGCGCGTGCCTGGCCGAACCGTTCCAGCGGCGCGCGCACCGCGCCCGGCTTGACCTGCGACAGGAACACGCTGCCGAACGCCACCTGGTCGGCGAACGGCGCCAAGGTCACCGCCCGCTCGAAGTCGTCATAGCACGACACGCCGATATAGCGGCTGCTGCCGATGCGCTCGCGGACTGCCCGCGGATGCTCGTCGTCCCGCCCCAGGTGCACGCCGTCGGCTTCGGCCGCCAGCATCAGCTCGACCGAGTCGTTGATGACCAGCGGCCGGCCGTGCCGCCGGCAGATCGCGAGCAGCTCGCGGGCCTGCCGCAGCGCCTGCTCCGGCGCGGCGTGCTTGTGCCGGTACTGCACCGCGGCAGCGCCGCCGGTCAGTGCCGCGTCGACGGCCGTGCAGAGCCGCGCGGTGTCGTCCCAGTCGGGGGTCACCAGGTAGAGCCCACGGATCTTCATCGCTTCACCATCAGAGCCGCCGCACGGCTGCTCCCGTCAACACCACGACCGGCAAAGCCACGACCGCCAACACCACGACAGTCAAAGCCACGATCGGCAAAGCGCCGCCGGTTCCTTGCGGCGATGCAGCGACTTCCGCGCAACATTCCCTTCGTCATCCGACCACTCATCCGCGCTGTGTGTGCGCTCCTCGGCCAGCAGGGTAACATCCGCGAGCGTCCTACTTACCCTTGGCCTGAGAAAGCATGAGCGAACCGTTCCGAACCTGGATGTGCCTGATCTGCGGCTGGATCTATGACGAATCCGCCGGCCTGCCCGACGAGGGCATTCCCGCGGGAACGCGGTGGGCCGACGTGCCGATCAACTGGACCTGTCCCGAATGTGGTGCGCGCAAGGAAGACTTCGAGATGGTCGAACTGTGATCGCGGACGTGGATGCCGCATAGGCGGAAAACGGAGGCACGATGTCTCAGGCAAATGGTCCCATCGCCGCGCCGGTGAATCTCGCCGGCCTGAAGGTGATGGTCATCGACGACAGCAACACGATCCGGCGCAGCGCCGAGATCTTCCTCGGTCAGGCCGGATGCAAGGTGATCCTGGCCGAGGATGGCTTCGATGCCCTGGCGAAG
>JADLEV010000074.1 GCA_020845935.1 Gammaproteobacteria bacterium | reverse complement strand
GTTTTCCATGGTGCAGATGGGATTCACGCTGCAAAACGTGACCACTCGTCTAGATATGGAAGACGGACTGGCCTATCTGCAAACCAAGGAGGGGCAAAGTGCCGGGCACAGTTGAGCGCCCGATCCCCTCGGCGCAAGTGCGCGTGCCGCTGCAGTCGATCGGCGACCTGGTTCTCGCGCGCCGCGAAGGCCGGCAGATGGCCGAGCAAATGGGCTTTTCGGCGAGCGAGGCCACGCTGGTCGCCACCGCGATCTCGGAACTGGCGCGCAACATCGTCAATTACGCCGGGCAGGGCGAGATCATTCTGCGTCCGGTCAGCGATGCACGCCGGCGCGGCATCAACGTCGTGGCCCAGGATGAGGGGCCCGGGATCGCCGACACCGATCTTGCGCTGAAGGTGGGTTTTTCCACCGGCGGCGGCCTGGGCCTCGGGCTGCCCGGCGTCATGCGCATCATGGACGAATTCAGCATCTCCTCCGACCCCGGCCGCTGCACGATGGTCAGCGTGACCAAATGGCTGCAGCGCTGACCCCAATGGCCGCTGCGCTGACCCCAATGGCCGCCGCGCTGACCCAATGACCGCTGCGCTGACATGCGGCGTCGCCGCGCTGACCTATGGCGGCGAAAGCCAGTCGGGCGATGCCTGGCTGCAGCAGGACTTCGACGGCGGTTCGCTGGCCGCCGTCATCGATGCCGTGGGCCATGGAGCAGAAGCCGCACGCATTGCGGCACTGGCCAAAGGCACGCTGCTCGCGGCCGCAGCGGAACGCCCCGAAGCGCTGCTGCGGCTGTGTCACAGCCGGTTGAGAAGAACGCGCGGCGCGGCCATCGGCGTAGTCCGCTTCGACTGGCCGAGAAAGACCTTGACGTGGGTGGGCATCGGCAGCATCACAGCCATATTGTTGAGCAAGGAACCACGCCCGGCAGGCCGCGTCAAAACATTGTTGGTGAAAGGCGGTTCTATCGGCGACAGCTTGCCCGTGTTGCGTCCTTCCATCGAGCCGGTCGCCGTCAACGATCGGCTGGTGCTGGCTACGGACGGGATCCACAGCAGCTTCGCCGATTCGCTATCGACCACGGCCGCGCCGCAGGAACTTGCGGACTGGATTCTAAAGAAGCATGCCAGCCGCCGCGACGACGCTTTGGTTGTGGTTTTGGATTGCGGGGGCTGTTCCTGATGCACCTCGGTTCACAAGAATTGGCGCAGCGCTACTGGGAGCACCTGCAGGATTATCTGCAGGACACCAGTGAAGCGCAGCTGCATCGCGGTTACGAACTCGGCCGCAGCGCCCTGGTCGAGGGCTGCGGCATGCTCGAAGTCGCCGCCATTCATCATTGGGCCCTGAAACAGCTGATCGGCCGCAATGGCGCGGGAAACGGCCGCGCCGGCGCAGTGCTCAACTCGGCCGGCGATTTCTTCGCCGAATGCGTCTCCCCGTTCGAGATGTGCCAGCGCAATGCGCAGGACGGCATGCGCGCACTGCGGCACCTGAACGACGTGCTCGAAGGCGAGTTGAAGCGCATCGCCCACGCGCTGCACGACGAGGCCGGCCAGTTGCTCGCCTCGGTCCACGTCGCCCTGTCGGAGATCGCCGAGGAAGCACCGCCGCGTACGCTAACCCACATCGATGAGGTCAAGGAACTGCTGCGCCAGGTCGAAACCGAACTGCGCAATCTGTCGCACGACCTGCGTCCGACGGTGCTTGACAATCTCGGCACAGTGCCGGCGCTCGAACTGCTCGCCGAAAGAGTCTCCAAGCGCACCAGCATCGACATCAACATCACGGGCGGCACGGGCGGCCGGCTGCCTGCGCAGGTGGAAACGACGCTGTACCGCGTGGTGCAGGAGGCGATCAACAACGTGGTCAAGCATGCCGCTGCGACATCGGTCACGATCCGCCTGCGCCGCACCGGATGCAAGCTTGCCTGCGTCGTGCGCGACAACGGCTGCGGCTTCGACATCCGCGAAGAGCAGCGCTCCGCGGGCCTTGGTCTCATCGGCATACGCGAGCGCCTGGCCGCCGTCGGCGGATCGGTGCAGATCGTCAGCCGCGCCGAGCGCGGCACGACGCTGATGGTCGATATTCCCCTCCCGCATGAATAGCGCGGCATGAACAACGTTCGCTACCGCGTGCTGCTCGCCGACGATCACCGCATCGTGCGCCAGGGCCTGCGCGGCCTGCTGGAAAAAGCCGGCCACGAAGTCGTCGGCGAGGCGGCCGACGGCCGCGAAGCAGTTTCGCTCGCGGCCAGGCTGACGCCGGAAATCGCCGTGATGGACCTGTCGATGCCGCTCGTCAACGGGCTGGACGCAACGCGCGAAATCCGGCGCACGGTTCCCGCGATCAAGGTGATTCTGCTGACGATGTACTCCGACAAGGGCTACGTGCTGCAGGCGCTGCAGTCCGGTGCGAACGGCTACATCCTCAAGTCGCAGGCGGCCGAAGACCTGATCCGGGCCATCGCTGAAGTGAGCGCGGGCAAGGTCTATCTGAGCAACGGCATGTCCACAAACGAGCTGCTCACTTCGCTCAGAAAGCGCCGCACGACGGACGTGCTCACGCCGCGCGAGCGCCAGATACTGAAACTTGTCGGCGAAGGCAAGTCGACCAAGGAAATCTCGAAGCTGCTCGAGATCAGCTACAAGACCGTCGATGCGCACCGCAACCACATCATGCTGAAACTGGACATCCACGAGGTGGCCGGCCTGGTGCGCTACGCGATTCGCCGCGGACTGCTGGATCCCTGATAGCGTTGTTTCGGCATACGCGCGTTCGCTTCAATCGGCCCACTTGAAGCGAGGATGTCGCGCGTTTTCAAAACCGGCAACTTGCCCTGCCGCAGACGCTCCCATCGAGTCTCGTGTCAATGGGTGACAACCCATTGACACCTCGAACTTTCCTTCTCCCTCAGGGAGAAGGAGCAGAGGATGAGGGAAAAGGCATCCGGCATATTTACGACGCTCATTAATTCACGATCGACATTCGATTATTCGGTTTCTAAGGCATCAACCTTATTCTTGGGCGAAAGAATGTTTATCTAGAATTTAGTCAGCGTTTTCCCGGAGGAGCGCTTCCAAGCGCGCTGGCGAGAGAGGGAAGGCGAAAGCTCAAAAAAAACCAGGACTCCCAGTCGGTGACACACACATTTCGACCAAGGAGTCTCAAACATGAGCAGTTTGCCGGCGTATCGTCCTGTGCCGACCGCGGCAGCGGCGGCTTTGCTTCTTCTCGCTCCGGCCCTCGCAAGCAGCGCCGACCTGCAGGAGCCGATCACCCTGTCGAGCAAGAACGGCGTCCTCGATGTTCTCATGGTCGCGCGGGCGGCGAGGGTCCCGGCGATCTCCATCCCCAATCCCGCCCGAGGGTGGGTGTACGACATCTGCCCGCGTCCCGCCAGCGGAAACGCGTGTCCCCCGACGAAGGCCAACCTGTACGGCGGCACGCGCCTGGCCCTGAACCCCGGCGACACTCTGAAGATTCGCCTGGTGAACAAACTGCCGCCGGTGACGGATTCGGAACACGCCGAGGAACCTGGCATGGAATTTCTGGCGATGAATCCGACCAACCTCCACACCCACGGCCTTTTGGTCTCCCCGCGTTACGCGAGCCAGGCGAATCCTACTTACGGTGACAACGTCTTCGTGATGACGTTCAATTCGGCCAACGGCTCGCCGCCTGCGCATGCGGGCCACCATATGGCTTCGGCCGTGGACATCAACACCACCGACTACGTCATCCAGATTCCTCCCAACCACCCATCGGGGCTGTTCTGGTTCCATCCGCACCTGCATGGGCTGGCGCTCAATCAGGTCAGCGCCGGATTGGCCGGCATTCTCACCATCGGAAGCATTCGCGATTACGTCTGCCGCGATCCGGCTTGCGCCGCCTTCGCGCAGAACGTCAACGTGCGCCATCTCACGCTGAAGGACACGCAGGTGCTGGCCGACGGTACGCTGCTCGATCAGCAGGATCCGAACTTCTGCCTCCCCGCTTCCGGTTCTTATTCGACACCGGGATCCCTCGGACGGGGATCGTGTCCGGGGCAGAACGCAACGACCGTGGGAGGCCCTGACTACACCAACGGCAAATGGGTATTCACGGTCACCGGCCAGCGTTACCCGAACGTTCCCGTCGCTTCGGCGGCCGGCGAAATCTGGCGCATTGCCAGCCTGTCGGGCAGCGTGACCTACGAACTGACTCTCTACAACCCGGCGCAGGAGCAGAACATGATCATGCAGGTGCTCTCGCTCGACGGCGTCAGCATCGATCCGAGCGCCGGTACGTCCGAGCAGGACGTGGAGGAGATGACCAAGGGAAGGATGAAAATCGTGCCTTGCCCCGGAGTCAGAGCGAGCGGCCGCCCGCAACCGATCTGCACCGATCGGCTGCACATGATGCCCAGTTCGCGCGCCGAGGTTTGGGTCGCCTACCGCGATGCCAACGGCATACCGACCACGCCGCCGTCCAACGCACAGGCGATCTTCCGCACCGAGGGTTTTACGACCGGACCGGACGCCGACCAGTGGCCGGCAGTCGACCTCGCTTCCGTGCACTTCCAGGCAGGCGGCGTCGCCAGCGTTCCGGCAGCCCTCTCGGTGCAAGGCCAGGCCACCGATCTATTTCCGCCGCGCGCCATCGCCATCGACATGGCCGCGCTCAACGCCGCCGTGCCGGTGGACGTGAACTGCACTTCGCTTCCTCGCGGACACTCGCGCCGCATCTTCTTCAACGCACCGGCGAACGATCCGGATGCATTCGGCATGGGCTACGAGGAGATCGACTCGGACGGCAAGCCGGTTCCGGGCACTTTCCAGGACGTCACGCCGTTCGATCCGCTCACCCCGACGATCTGCGTGCAACTGGCGCGCGGCAACAAGCCGGCGGTCGAGCGCTGGCAACTGGTGAACATCGCCGGCGAAGATCACAACTTCCACATACACCAGACCCGCTTCCGGGTGCTGACGGCGGCGGAAATCGCCGGCACGCGCGTGCCCACCGCGGGCGTGGTCGTGGACAACCTGCCGCTGCTGCACGCCGACGGCAACTGCGTGACCGTCGACGACTGGCGCAAAGGCAAATGCCGGGCACATCCGGCCATTGTGGAAATACCATTCGCGATCGCCGGCGATTACCTGTATCACTGCCACATCCTCGAACACGAGGACGGCGGCATGATGGCGCGCATACGCGTGCGGCCGTTCAGCCGCTGACGTTCAACCGCCAGGGAAGCTCCGATCAAGTCTCGAACCGGATCGGAGCTTCCTCTCCTCGCCATCAGAGTGGTGTAAATTGCCGCTGGGGATTTCCAGAGGAGGTGATATGCGTCGGCTGTTCGCCGTTTTGCTTGGACTGGTCGCGCTACCGGGCGCCCTGCAGGCACAGACTTTTCCCAACCGGCCGGTGACCATGGTCGTGCCCTTTGCCGCCGGCGGCACCGGTGAAATCCTGGGGCGCCTGCTCGCGCAGCGGATGAGCACCGACCTGGGCCAGAACGTCATCGTCGAACTGAAACCGGGCGCCGGCAGCATGCTCGGCTCGGAATACGTCGCCAGGAGCGCGCGCGCCGACGGCTACGCCATGCTCCTGAACGGGCCGCCGCTCACCATCAACGCCGCGCTGATGAAACTCGGTTTCGATCCGGCCAAGGACATCGTTCCGGTTTCCGGCGTGGCCGGTTTCCCGCTGCTGATGCTCACCTCGGCTTCGAGTCCGTACATGAACGTCGGCGACGTTCTCAAGGCGGCAAAGAGCGACTACATAACCTTCGGTTCTTCGGGCCCCGGAACCGCGACCCACATGGCCGGCGAACTGTTCAAGTCGCTCTCGGGCGCCGAGATGACCCACGTTCCCTACAAAGGCAGCGGCGCCGTCTATACCGATCTGATCGCCGGCCGCGTGAGCGTGCTGTTCGATCTGGCCGCATCGGCCACGGGGTTCGTCAATCAAGGCAAGGTGCGCGCGCTCGGCGCGACTTCGCGCCAGCGCCTGCCCGGAATGCCGGACCTGCCTACCGTCGCCGAGCAAGGCGTGCGCGGCTATGAGTTCCTGTCCTGGTTCGGACTGTTCGTGCGTACGGGCACTCCGCGCGAGGCCATGGAGCGGCTCGAAGCCTCGGCCAAGACGAGCCTGCGCGACGCGGCGCTCGCCGAGCGCCTGAAACAGCTGGGCGCGCTGCCGCTGGCGCAGGCCGCAAGCGAGTTCAACCAGTTCTATCAGGCCGACATCGAACGCTGGGCGGCGATGGTGAGACAGGGCAAGGTGGCACGGCTGAACGAGTAGGAGCAGCGAACGATGCGAGGGGATACATCCCCTCGCACTGCTCTAAATCAGTCCGTAACAACTTTTGTTACGGGTTCCAAGAAACTCTCGGAGAACCGCGCCAGTACCCGATCTTCAGCCGATGTGCCGTGCGCATCGGAACAAGAACAATCTGTGCCAGAGATCTGCAAGGGAGGGCAATCCGATGGTCAGTCCAGTACTCGCCGCAGCGTTGTCCGCAGGAGCGCTGATTTCAGCCAGTGCCCTGGCCCAGACGCGCGACTCTCTCACCGGAAATGCCGTCAACAACGGCTCGACGGTGAAGCAGGTGATCGCCGCGCTGGAGAAGACCGCGGCAGGGCATCCCGCCTACGCCGATCAACTGCGCCGCGGGCGCAAGAACATCGGTCTGGTGTTCGTCCCCGGCATTCTCGGATCCACGCTCGAATCGAAGAGCGCCGGCGGGATCTGGGGATTCGGTTTGCCCGATGCCGACAAGCTGGTGCTGCCCAGAGAGTTGATCGATCCGGCTGCCGCCTCCGACGTCCAGGCGCGGCTGGCGGAAAGCGTCGCCGGCCTCACGCTGTACGGCGAAGCGATGAAGAAGATCCGCGCCAGCGCCGCCAAGGCCGGCATTTCCGAGGAGAGGATCGTCGCCTGCGGCTACGACTGGCGCCGCGACATCCGGGCCGGCGCCGAGGACCTGCACCGCTGCATCGTCGGCGCGCCGCAACTGAAAGACGCCGATGCGCTGGTGATCGTCGCTCACAGCATGGGCGGCGTGGTGACCTGGGCCTGGCACGGCAGGCACGCGGCCGACGGCGAAATGGAAAACGGCGTGCGCATACTCGCCCTCGCGGTCCTCGGTTCGCCGCTGGGCGGCTCGTGCGAAATGGTGCGCATGGTCCAGACCGGCTACGTGCAGCCGGAGGCCGACGAGCAGTATGTGCGCGGCACCTGGTTCTCGCGCCGCTGGAACGACATCAAGGGCATGAAGGACCGCGTGGTGAACGTGCTCTCGGGCGCGATCTCCGATTCCATCCGGCCGGTGGTTCTCACCTGGCCGGGAGCGATCGGACTCACCCCGCCGCCGGCGCGAACCCTGCACGAGACCAACTGCGCGCTGCTTCCGTCCAACCCGAACGACCTGGCCGACCAGAAAATCGTCACCCACTACATGCCGGCGTTCTGGACCGGACCGCTGGGTGCCGACATTCTCGGCAGCGCGCAGTTGCCTGCGACCTACGCCGAGGTGCTGGCGCAGGCGCAGGGCTTCCGCGAAGCGTTCAAGCCGGAGACGCTGGCCTCGCCGGCCTATCTGTACGCCTCGCAGCTATGGGTGACGCCGGCACAGGCTCCGGTCGATCCCACCGACAATTACCGGCTGGCGAAGACCGCCTGGGTGGCGGTTCCCGGCGACGGTCGCGTGCCCTTGACCGCCGCGATTCCCGAAGGAGTGGAAGCGGCGGAAGCGCGGCCGCTGGCGAGCGTGCACGGCAATCTGCCCGAAGACGACGACTTTCACGCGGCCTTCTTCGGCGAGCGGCTACCGCGCGTGCTCGATGCCTGGGCGGCAACTCAGGTCATGGCGCGCGCAGCCGACGACGGCGCCTTTCTCAAGGACTATCTCGGCCAGCACGGACCGTTCGCCAATCCTTCGGACTTCTACACCGCGTTCGAACCCGATCGGGGCACACCGGCCCGGTACGGCATTTCCAACGATTCGCGCGATCTCGCCATCGCCTTCAACGATGCGCTGTGCGCGCAGACGGCGGCCTGCGCCGGTTACACGACGACCCGCGGCCGCACCCAGGCGGCAGCCAGCAATGCGGCCAAAGCCTCGCTGTATTCGGCCTCGATGCGCAGCGGAAGCCTGTCCGACGACGACGCGGCCATCGTCATCGCCCAGCGCGGACTGGCGATGGCGCTCGATCGCAACTGGTCGGCGGCGATCAGCGACCTGAGAGACGGCGTGGCGCGCCTGGAAGCGCGGCGCAAACGCAAGGGGCGCGAGTCGGAAAGCGAAAAACAGCTGCGCATCGCCGCCTACGCCAATCTGGGCCGCGCGCTCGCCGTGCGCGGCTTCTGCGCCGATGCGAAATCTCCGCTTGCGCTCGGCGCCGCGGGCGGCAGCGAACTGGCCAGGAAGGCGCAGGCCGCCCCGTGCTACGACCGCGAGTCGGGCCGGATCGTGCCGCTCATCAGGTAGCTGCGGCATTGCCGGACTCGGCAACGCCGCGGCAGGCAACAAAAGTGCGCAACGGCGAAACACTTTTGTTACACGAATCTGTTCTAATGCGCGGCGTCTGCTGACCGGAGGGGACCATGAAAGCCTGGCTGCTGAAGTTGCATCGCTGGATCGCGCTGCTGTTTGCGCTACCGCTGGTTGTCGTGCTCGTCACCGGGCTGGTGCTGTCGCTGGAACCCTGGCTGGCGGTGCGCGCCATCGAGCCCGGTTCCTTGACGGCCGAGAAAATCCAGGCGCTGCTCGCGCAGCACGATCCCGAAGGCCGCGCCCGCTCGATTGCCTACCGCAGCTACGACAACACGCTCACCGTCAGCGCCGGGCGCGGCAGCGGCGCGACCGTCGTCGATCTGGCCACCGGACAGACGCGCGACGGGCCGTCGGCGCTGGCCGACCTGCTCACCACCGCCCGGCGCCTGCACGAGCACTTGCTGATCGACGCCGAGTGGATCGTCGTCGGCTCGACGCTGGCGATGCTGGCCCTGGCTCTGCTGGGCGTACTCATGGGCCTGCCGCGCATCGCCAACACGTTTGCGGGTTGGCACAAGGCCATGGCCTGGGGACTGCTGCCGCTGGTCGTGCTCTCGCCGCTCAGCGGCCTGCTTCTCGCCTGGAACGTCACCTTCGCCGGTCCTTCCCCGGCCAACACAGGCGAACAGCGCGCGCGGTTGCCGCTCGCCGAGGCGGTTCGCATCGTCGGCGAGCGCCATGATCTGTCGACGCTCGTGTGGCTGAGACCGCAAGGCGGCCGCGTGCTCGCGCGCCTGGTCGACGGCAACGAATACCGCGTCTATGCGGTGACGCGGGAAGGCACGACCGCGGTGCCGCGCAACTGGCCCCGCTTGTGGCACGAGGGCAATTTCGCCGGTGCCTGGTCGGCGGCGATGAACTTCGTCTTGTCGCTGGCGTTGATCGGACTGCTGGGAACCGGCTTCTGGATATGGCTGCGCCGGAAAATCAGGAGACTGCGCTCGCACCGCCCACAAATGGCGTGAGCAACCAATTCTAGGGATGCTTTGATCAACTCCTTTGCCTGATCAGAGCATCCTTCTGATGCGGTGGATCTAACGTTTCCGCCGCGCGTGCGCCTCGGCGCAGCAATGCAGGCAAATCGAAAGGGCCGGGTGGCGGATCGCGACTTCGAAGGGAACTCTCAGGTGAGCCCGCTGGTACGCGGCGCGCATTGCCCCTTCATTCGAGACGGGCACGTCAGGCAGATTCAATGAAAGCGAGGCCACGCCTGAGGTTCGCCGATGCATTTGATCTCCTTCAAATCAAGCAGCGAATCTGTTTCTTGGATTGCTGGCGCGCGAGCCAAGTTCCATGAAGCAATTTCATTATTGCCGATTTTCACAACTGCGATTTGAGTAAAGTCAACGTTTGGCTTGGTTGTTGGTTGACAACACTACATGTCGCAGCAGGCGCTGAGGTGACCACAATATCTAGTGTGGCCATGTAATCACCGGGCTTTCAATCGGTTATGCGCTTTTCTTCGAGTAATGCATTCCGATCTCGTGCGGAGACGAGCCGAGGCACGGTGCCGCGCGCGGCGCGCGAGGCGCCGATCTCCTGTCCGTCCGCGAGTGCGACGCTCCCGCGAGCATCGCACTGCCGATCAATGACTCCAGGTACGCTGCCCGGAATCGCGCTTGCGGCGATTCCGGCCGTTGTGTTCCGGAACGGCAGCGCGCGGACGGCTCGCCTGCTTTCGCCCTGCTGCTTGCCGCTGCCGGCCCGCCCCGCGCTTGCCCTGCACGATCGGCTCGGGCCGAATGCGCGGATCGGGTTCGAAGCCCGCCACGACTTCCTTCCTGATGGGGCAGCGCGTCAGCCGCTCGATGTCGCGCAGCAGACCCATCTCGTCCACGCATACCAGCGAGACCGCCTCGCCTCGCGAACCGGCGCGCCCGGTGCGGCCGATGCGATGCACGTAATCATTGGCCACGTGCGGCAGTTCGAAATTGACCACATGCGGCAGCTCGTCGATGTCCAGGCCGCGCGCGGCGATGTCGGTCGCCACCAGCACGGTGGTCCGGCCGCGCTTGAAGTCCTGCAGGGCCCGCATGCGCGCCGATTGGCTCTTGTTGCCGTGAATGGCATCGGCGCGTATTCCGGACTTCGCCAGCTTTTCGCTCAAGTTGTTGGCGCCGTGCTTGGTGCGCGTGAACACCAGCAC
>JADLEV010000073.1 GCA_020845935.1 Gammaproteobacteria bacterium | reverse complement strand
CGGCGGAGAACCGCGCGAGCGTGCATCGGCGGTACCGGCGAACAGTTCACGGATCGGCGTGAACAGGCCGGTGTAGGTCGCCGGGTTGGAGCGCGGCGTGCGGCCGATCGGGCTCTGGTCGATATCGACAACCTTGTCGAAATGCTCCAGACCTTCGCAGCCTTCGAACGGTGCCACTTCGACCGCGCTGCGGTGCAGTTCGCGCGCCAGCAGCGGAAACAGCGTGTCGTTGATCAGCGTCGACTTGCCGGAACCGGAAACCCCGGTGATGCAGGTGAACAGACCGACCGGAAGCTCGGCGGTAACGCCCTTGAGGTTGTTGCCGCGCGCGCCGGTGATGCGCAGCACCTTCGCCGGATCGAACGGCCGTCGCTCCTCCGGCAACGCGATGCGGCGATGTCCGGAAAGGTATTGCCCGGTCAATGATTCGCTGCATTGCGCGATCTGCCGCGGCGTCCCGGCGCTGACCACCCGGCCGCCATGCACGCCCGCGCCCGGCCCCATGTCGACGACATGATCGGCCAGACGGATCGCTTCCTCGTCGTGCTCGACGATGATCACGGTGTTGCCGATGTCGCGCAGCCGGACCAGCGTCGACAACAACCGTTCGTTGTCGCGCTGATGCAGGCCGATGGTCGGCTCGTCGAGCACGTACATCACCCCGACCAGCCCGGCGCCGATCTGGCTCGCCAGCCGAATCCGCTGGGCCTCGCCGCCGGACAGTGTTTCCGCGCTGCGATCGAGCGTCAGGTATTCCAGTCCGACATTGACCAGGAACTGCAAGCGATCCCGCACCTCGCGCAGGATCCGCTCACCGATTTCGCGCCTGTGGCCCGGCAGCACCAGTTCGCCGAAGTAGGCGTGCGCCTGCGCGATCGCCATCGCACTCACCGCCGGCAGATTGACCTCGCCGATGAACACGTGCCGCGCCGCCTCGTTGAGCCGCGCGCCGTGACATTCGGGACATGGCTTCGAGCCGAGATAGCGTGCCAATTCCTCGCGCACCATCGCCGAATCAGTCTCGCGATAGCGTCGCTCCATGGTGGGCAGAATGCCTTCGAACACATGCTTGCGGCGGCGGTGACCGCCGTCGGCGAACTCGTATTCGAATTCGATCTGCTCGCGACCACTGCCATGCAGCAACACGTCACGGATCGCTTGCGACAACTCGGCAAACGGGGTGTCGAGATCGAAATCGTAATGGCGCGCCAGCGACGAGATGAGATGAAAGTAATAGGCGTTGCGACGGTCCCAGCCGCGGACCGCACCCGCCGACAGGCTGAGCTGCGGCCGCTGCACGACCCGATCCGGATCGAAGAATTGAATGACCCCCAGGCCATCGCACTTGGCGCAGGCTCCGGCCGGGTTGTTGAACGAGAACAGCCGTGGCTCAAGCTCGTTGATGCTATAGCCGCAGTGCGGACAGGCGAAGCGCGCCGAGAACAGCAGATCATCGCCGGCGGATACGCCACCCTCGGTCTGCGCGCGGACGCGGGCGATGCCTTCACCAAGCGCGATCGCATTCTCGAACGATTCGGTGAGCCGCAGCCGGATGTCCTCCCGCACCTTGAACCGATCGACGACGACATCGATATCGTGCTTCTTCTTCGGCGCCAGAGGGGGCACCGCATCCAGCTCATACATCGCACCATCGACGATGACGCGCAGATAGCCCTGGCGCTGCAACTGCTCGAATACCTGCACATGCTCGCCCTTGCGCCCGGCGACAACCGGCGCCAGCAATAACCAGCGCGTGTCGCCGGAGAGTTCCAGCACGACGTCGACCATCTGGCTGATGGTGCGCGCTTCCAGCGTCGTGCCGTGCGTCGGGCAACGCGGCGTCCCGGCGCGGGCAAACAGCAACCGCAGGTAATCGTGAATTTCCGTGATCGTGCCAACCGTAGAGCGCGGGTTGTGCGACGTCGACTTCTGTTCAATCGCAATCGCCGGCGATAGACCCTCGATGTGATCGACGTCCGGCTTCTCCATCATCGACAGGAACTGTCGCGCATAAGCGGACAGCGACTCGACGTAACGACGCTGACCTTCGGCGTAGATCGTGTCGAACGCGAGCGACGACTTGCCCGAACCGGACAGGCCGGTGATGACAATCAGCCGATCGCGCGGCAGGTCAAGGTCGATGTTGCACAGGTTGTGGGTGCGGGCGCCACGGATGCGGATGGTGTCCATTACTGCTCGATACGGTGGGATCAGGCGCCACACTATACGGCGATTCGCGGAGCGATTGCAGCGCGCGCCCAGCAGCCTGTCGGGGCACGTTGTTCCGGGCGGATCCCGTTCGGTACAATCGTCCGGCACCCGGCCAACCGGCCGGGTACTTACCCAGCACGGATGCCTTCAACAAGGAGACCAGAATGGCCAGGGGATTGAACAAAGTGATGCTGATCGGCAACCTCGGCGCCGATCCGGAAATTCGCTATACGCAGAGCGGCGGCGCCGTCGCCAACATCCGCCTCGCGACCGCGGAATCATGGAAGGACCCGAAAACCGGAGAGCAGCAGGAGCGCACCGAATGGCATCGCGTCGTGATGTTCGGCCGGCTCGGAGAAATCGCGGGTGAATACCTGCGCAAGGGGTCGCAGGTCTACATCGAAGGGCGCATTCAAACGCGCAAGTGGACCGACAAGAACAACGAGGAGCGCTACACGACGGAGATCGTCGCCAACGAAATGCAGATGCTGGGCGGTCGCGGCGCGGGCGGCGGCACGGCGGAAGGTGGCGGCGGCCAGGCACCGCGCGCCGAGCGTCCTGCGGCCACCTCGGCTCCCAGCCATACGGCCGCGGATTTCGACGACGACGTCCCTTTCTAGGAAAGCTCTGCACAAGTCCCTCCTGGACTTGTGCAGCATCGCCCGGTCCGGTCTCTGCCCGGACCGGGTTCCGTCGAATTCGGCACCGTTTCGCGATCAGACCCCGAACAAACGCGCCCGCAACGCGACCACGCTGCCGACGATCAACAGGCTGGGCGCCACCGGCTCGTGTGCCGCCAGTGCCTGCAGGATCGAGGACAACGAAGCCGTGGTGACGCGCTGTTCCGGCAAGGTGCCGCGCTCGACCAAAGCCACCGGCGTCGCCGGATCCATGCCGTGGCGAAGCAGCTGGTCACGGATGACCGGCAAGCCCGTCAGCGCCATGTAGATCACGAGCGTCTGCCCCGGCTGGACGAGTTCCCGCCAGGGCAGATCGATCGTGCCTTCGCGCAACTGCCCGGGGAGAAACCGCACCGATTGCGCATGATCGCGATGTGTCAACGGGATCCCGGCATAGCTGGCACAACCCGATGCGGCGGTAATGCCCGGAATCACCTGAAACGGGATCCGCTCCTCGCACAAACGCTCGATCTCCTCACCGCCACGGCCGAAGATGAACGGGTCGCCACCCTTCAAACGCACGACGCGCTTGCCCTGCCGCGCATAGGTCACCAGCAATTGATTGATCTCCGGCTGCGGCACCGCATGTTCAGCACGGCGCTTGCCGACATAAACGCGCTCCGCCGCGGGATTGACCAGGGCCAGTACGGCGTCCGCGACCAGACGGTCGTACAGCACGATGTCCGCCCGCTGCAACAAATCGAACGCGCGCAGCGTCAGCAAACCGGGGTCGCCCGGACCGGCACCGACCAGAAAGACCTCGCCGGGCATGGCCAACGGATCGGCGGCACGCAATGCCTGCTGCAACAGCACTTCGGCCTCCTCGCCGCGACCGGCCAGCGCGGCATCGACCACTCTGCCTTGCAAAATCTTTTCCCAGAATGTGGTGCGCCGCTCGCGATCGCTGATGCCCCGGCGCGCGGCATCGCGATACTTTGCCGCCAAGGTCGCGAGCACGCCATACCCTGCCGGAACCAAGGCTTCAAGGCGCCGGCGCAGCAAGCGCGTCAACACCGGCGAACCGCCACCGGCAATGGCGATCGAGAGCGGCCCGCGCTCCAGGATTGACGGAAACACGAAATCGCTCGCCTGCGGATCGTCGGCGACATTGACCGGAATGCCCGCGGCGCGGGCGCAGGCGGCCACCTGCTGATTGACCGTGGTGTCCCGCGTCGCCGCGATCACGAAATCGTTCTTGGCGATGTGCTCGGGCCGAAACTCGGTCTTGTCGATCCGGCCTCCGCCCTCACCGAGCAGGCGGCGCAGTTCGGTGCGAATTTCCGGGGCGACGACCTTGACCTTCAAGCCATGCGCCAGCAAGGTCCGCGCCCGCCGCAAGGCAACGCTACCGCCACCGACGATCAACACCCGACGGCCGCGGAGATCGAACAGCAGTGGCAACCGAGTCTCGCTCATCGCCATGCTCCGGCGACCTGCTCCGCTTCAGCGATTCGTGACAGTACCGCATCGATCACGCCCGGGTGATTGCCAAGATGGCCGGCGACGACCAGGCGCGTGGCGGATTCCCGCGCGGTTTCCCCGACTTGTCGGAGTGCCTGGCGCAGCAACCGGCCCCGGAACAGGAAATACGGCAGCACGACGACATTGCGGTAGCCCGCACGGTGCGCCCCGGCCAGTGCCGCGACGACGCCGGCACCGCTTCCCCCGGCGAAGCCGGTGCTGCCGCCGCCGAAACCGAGGTCCCCGGTCAATCGGCTGCCGATGGTTGAGATGGCGGCATTGGCCTCGGCTACCGCCGAGCCGCTGCCAAGGCACAACAGCCAGGCGTGCTCCCGAACCAACGCCGGCACCGCAGCCGCGAGCGCGGCGTCAATCCGAGCCCGTGCCGCGAGCAACAGGCCTTCGTGGTCGGCCAGCGGGCCGGCGCGAAGGACCCTCATTGCCGCGAGCCCGCCGTCGCCGGCGGCTTGTTCGAGCATGCGTGGCAGGTCTTGCACCGCGTGGTTTCCGACCGCGAGCAACAGCGGTGCGAGCACCGTTCGCCCGGTGCCGGCGGCGGCGAGTCGCCTTAGTTCGCTGCAGCAATCCGGTGTGCCAAGGCTCAGGAAGCCATGGCACACGGCATGTCCAGGCAGCCGCCGCCGCACGTCGTCGACCAACCGCCGCAACTCGTCATTTGCTGCCGCGTCGCGAGAGCCATGGCCGCACAGCAATACCGCGGCGCTGGCGGCCGGTCGAAGCGCGGGTACGGCATCTTTGGCACCTAACTGCATGGCTTACCGTCGTCGATCACTGTCGTTTTCCATCATGCCTGCCCGGCCGTCAGGGTAGTGAGAAATACCGGCTGCTGGCAACACCACGACCGAATTGCCGGCGCTTGAATCCACTCCGATGGTCCCCATGTAGACTGCATGAGCGATTCCCCACATGCCGATGACGAGGTCATCGAACACGTGCGCAATACCGCCGCGGCGGTTCCCGCGCGTATTAGCGAAACCCTGCCGGACAGGCTGTTGCTGCTGCCGCTGTCGGAGCGGCCATTCTTCCCGGCGCAGACGATGCCGATCATCATCAATGAGGCGCCCTGGGGCGAAACGATGCAGCGCCTCGCCGCGACGCCGCACAAGCTGATCGGTCTGGTCTATGCCGAAGGCGGTCGCGATGCGGCGCCACCGGCCGGGAATTTCGCCCTGATCGGCACCGTGGCGCGGGTGCACCATGCCGTTCGCGGTGATGGCCGGATCCAGTTCATCGCCGAAGGGCTGCACCGTTTTCACATTACCCGCTGGATTGCGACCGAGCCGCCGTATGTGGCCCAGGTCACCTACCCTTCCGAGCCCGAACAAAACCCGCACGAGGTCCGCGCCTATGCGCTGGCGATCATCAACAAGATCAAGGAGCTGTTGCCCCTCAATCCGCTGTACAAGGAACACCTGAAGGCGTTTCTGGAACGCTTCCGGCCCGAGGAGGCATCGCCATTAACCGACTTCGCGGCGGCTCTGACGAGCGCGGCCAGCACTGAATTGCAGGAAGTCCTGGACACTCTGCCGCTGTTGCAGCGCATGGAGAAGACCCTGCTGCTGGTGCAACGCGAGCTCGAAGTCACTGGCTTGCAGAGCGAGATCCGGCGTCGGGTCGAGGAGCGCATTTCGACGCGGCAACGTGAATTCTTTCTCAAGGAGCAACTGAAGGAGATTCAGAAGGAATTGGGACTCGCGAAGGACGACAAGACGCTGGAACTGGAACGGCTGCGCGAACGGCTCGCCGGCCTCATGCTTCCCGCCGCGGCGCGCCAGCGCATCGACGAGGAAATGGACAAGATCTCGTTTCTCGAAGTCGGTTCGCCCGAGTACGCGGTGACGCGCAATTATCTCGATGCGTTGACCGCCTTGCCCTGGGGCAAGGTCAGTGCGGATAACTTCGATTTGGCGCACGCCCGCGCCGTGCTCGATCGCGACCATGACGGCCTGGATGACGTCAAGCAGCGCATCATCGAGTTTCTCGCGGTCGGTGCGCAGAGTGGACGGATCGCCGGGTCGATCATTCTGCTGGTCGGCCCGCCGGGTACCGGCAAGAGCTCGATCGGCCGCTCGATTGCGACCGCGCTCGGCCGCACCTTCTACCGGTTCAGCGTCGGCGGCATGCGCGACGAAGCGGAGATCAAGGGCCATCGCCGCACCTACATCGGCGCGATGCCCGGCAAATTCATGCAGGCGCTGCGCGAGACCGGCACCTCGAATCCCGTCATCATGCTCGACGAAATCGACAAGATCGGCGCGTCGTATCACGGCGACCCCGCCGCGGCGCTGCTGGAAGTGCTCGACCCGGAGCAGAATGCCGACTTCCTCGATCACTACCTCGACGTCCGTTTCGACCTGTCGAAGGTGCTGTTCATCTGCACCGCGAATCAGCTTGATACCATCCCGAGGCCGTTGCTCGATCGGATGGAAGTGATCCGGCTCGCCGGCTATGTCGCCGCGGAAAAGCAGCGCATCGCGAAGCGGCATCTGTGGCCGAAGCAGCGTGCCAAAGCGGGATTGAAAGCAGCCCAGATTTCGTTATCGGATGCGGCATTGCGGACGATCATCGAGAATTACGCCCGCGAGGCCGGCGTGCGCAAGCTGGAAATGCAGCTCGGTGCAATCGCGCGCAAGGCGGTCGTACGCCTGCTGGATGGCGCGGCGGCGCCCATCCGCATCGCGCCCCAGGACATTGGCGAGCTGCTCGGCCCGACTCCATTCCGGCCGCGCGCCATCGCGCGCGGGATCGGCCTCGCCAATGGCCTGGCCTGGACGCCGCTCGGCGGCGTGACCCTTGAGATCGAAGCGACGCTGGTCCATCGCAAGGGCCGCTCGATCAAGGTGACCGGCCAGCTCGGCGGTGTGATGCGCGAATCGGCCGAGATCGCTTTGAGTCACGTCGAAGCCAATCTGGAACGGTTTCACGCACCCACCGATTTCTTCGATCAGGCGACGGTCCATCTGCATGTGCCCGAAGGCGCGACGCCCAAGGATGGACCCAGCGCCGGCATCACACTGGCGACGGCGTTACTGTCGCTGGCGTTGGGCCAACCGATTGCGCGGCCGCTGGCGATGACCGGAGAATTGACGCTGACGGGTCAGGTGCTGGCAGTTGGCGGCATCCGCGAGAAGGTCGTCGCCGCGCGCCGGATCGGCATTCGGGAACTGATCCTGCCCGCTGCCAGCGAAGCCGATTACGCCGAACTGCCGGACTACTTGCGAGCCGGGCTGAAAACGAATTTCGTCAATCGCTTCGAACAGGTGGCTGCCTTGTGTTTCCCGGGCAAGGGCAAGCGGACCGCCCGCGCCAGGCGCGCCAGGTGACGTTCGGCTGCCGCTACGCTGCTGCTTGATAGGTTTCAACCCGCATCGAACCCTTGTCACGCGCACAGTCGACCGCGGCATCCGCTGCGGCAAGCAGGGCGCGGGCGGACCCGAATTGACCCGGCGCCTCGACGGTCGCGATGCCGATCGACACCGCCGGGGCACCGTCAAGCGCGCCGCAGGTTCCGCGGCGGATGGCCTCCAACATGATTTGACAGCGTTGCCTGGTTACCGGAGCCGGCGTGTCCGGCAACAGCACGACGACCTCCCCCGCACCATAGCGAGCGACCGTGGTGTCCCGCGGAAAGACCTTGACGGCAAGTTCCGCGAAGCTGTGCAACAGCTCCTCCGGGATTCCCGTCCTGACCGCATGCGGTTGCGGTGCCGGTGCGGTGAAACTGACGAATGCCACGCTGAAGGGTGCCTTGGTGGCGATAGCTCGACCGTACTCGTCGTCGAGCATGCGATCGCAATGTAACCTGCCGACCAGTCCGGACTGCCGGTCCCGCCGGGGCAAGAGGTCGATGGGCGGCGAATTCTTCGCCAGGTTCCGCGCCTGGGCGCGCAATTCGACCACTTGCCGCATGCTGTTCAGTGCCCGGTTCTTCAGCAATTCGCCGGCATCCTCGACCAGATCCTCCAACGCCGCGGCATCGCCGATATTGATCTCGAAAACCGTCGCCGCGTCGTGCAGGATCGCGACACCGCTGGCGAGCATCATGGCGAATTCGGGCGGTTGAATCCGGAACAGCCGTTCCGCCTCGGCGGTCGCCAGGCTCACCTGGACGTCCCAATCCTTATGCCACCAGATCTCCGCCATCAGGGACGCCAGGTAAACGCCATGCACGAGCGCTTGGCTCGAGGCCGGAACATCTGCAGGGTCCGGTTCATGGCTGCAATACGTGGCATAGAGCAGATGTTCCGGGAACCCCCAGCGCTGCAACAGGGCCGCGCCAAGCTGAGCGTGGTCGATGCCGAGTTCGCTGTGTTCCAACAGGACGGTCTGATGGTGGTCGCTGGTTCTCGCGTCCAGATGCCGGTAAACAGCAGGGAACACCCGCTCGACCACCAGCATGCCGATGTCATGGAGCAATCCGGCGAGAAAAAAGCGCTCGGGGTCGGGCAGTTTGAGACCTCTCGCCAGTGTTCGAGCAGCGGTTGCGCAGGCCAGCGAGCGTCGCCAGTAGTGCCGATAATCCAGGCCCGCCGCGCCCTCCGCCTGCAGGCTCTTGACCAGAGTGAAGCTGAGCGCCAGTGTCAGGGTCTCGTTGACCCCAAGCACGGCAATCGCCTGGCTAATGGTATCGATCTCGCGGCGTATGCCGTACAGGGGTGAATTGGCGAGGCGAAGCACCTTGGCGCATAACACCGGGTCGAGTTCCACGACGCGACATATCGCAGTCATGCTGACGGTCGGATCGCGCGCCAGTTCCACAATCTTCGCGGCGACGCCCGGCGGGCTAGGCAAGTGCCGGCAACGTTCTATGCGCCCTGCTAGCAGTGGATCCTGCAACTCGAACTGGATTGGTCTCATGGGCCGACCTTGTTTGCTTTTCCGGCCCCCCCGTGATGGCAAGGGATGGTGTTGCCCGGATCTAGCGACAGTCGGAGGAGTGACTTTAGGAAGCTTGAAAAAGTCAGGGCTTCCGCGCCTTGCCCGGTTTCGGCCGGTCCGGCACTGGACCGCATCTGCCCTCGTGCGGTGCGCTAAAAGGTATACCTGGTCCCAAAGTTTTCGTGGTAACGATCGGCAAACTCTTCGCGGTCGAACGAGTGATTCTGCGTCCCCCTGTGTTCGATCTTGATGGCCCCGAGCAGTGCTGCAATCTGCCCCGTGGTTTGCCAATCCAGCCCATGCAGCAACCCATGCAGCAGCCCGGCGCGGTAGGCATCGCCGCAGCCGGTCGGATCCTGCACCTGACTCGGCGTCGCCGCCGGAATCCGGAACGTGTTCTGCCGGGTATGGATGATCGAGCCACTGGCGGCCTGCGTGACGATCAGCGCTTCCACCTGTTGCAGGATGGTCTGTTCGGAATGTCCGGTGCGCTGGCTCAGCCGTTGCCATTCATAGTCGTTGACCGCGACCCAGGATGCCCAGGAGATGAAACGATTCAACTCGTCGGTATTGAACAAGGGCATGTTCTGGCCCGGGTCGAACAGAAAGCGGATTCCAGCGTCGGCGAACTGTTCCGCGTGGGCCAGCATGGCATCGGGCGCATCCGGGGCGACCACGCCGAGGCTGATGCCGTGCTGGCGCGGCACCGTAAGCTGCCGTGAAAAACTCATGGCTCCGGCGTGAAATGCCGTGATCTGATTGTCGTCGAGGTCAGTCGTAATGAAGGCCTGTGCCGTGTGCGCATGCGGCACTTGTTCTACGAAATCCAGCGGCACACCGACTCGTCGCAGCCAGGCAGCATAGTCATCGAAATCATTGCCGACTGTCGCCATCGGATAGCCCATATCGCCCAGCAGGTTCATGTTGTAGGCGATGTTGCCGGCACAGCCACCGAACTCGCGGCGCAACTCCGGCACTAGGAAGGACACGTTGAGGATGTGGATCTTGTCCGGCAGGATGTGATGCTTGAACCGATCGTGAAACACCATGATCGTGTCGTATGCGATCGAGCCGCAGATCAGAGCCGCTCCGGTCTTGGTTGCCATGCTGTTGTCTCACTCCCGCGGATAACTGAACGGCGCGCAGTGTAACAGGCCGGTGCGAACCGCCACGCGCTTGCAATTTCGTTAGCCATTGGAAATCATGCCGTGGGCATGAACAAAATCTTCATCACCGCTGGCGAGCTCTTGCAGGACTCCTTCCTGCTCGCCTCGGAGGTGTTCCGGAGTGGCTTCGCGCCCGATTTCATCCTTGGACTGTGGCGTGGCGGCGCACCAGTCGGAATTGCGGTCCAGGAATACCTGCACTACCAGGGCATCACGACCGATCACATGGCCATCCGGACCAGCGCCTATACCGGCATCGACCAGTTCGCGCCGAAGGTCAGCATTTTTGGCCTCGCCGAAGTCATCGCCCGGCTGCGCGGCGACATGCGCTTGCTGGTGGTCGATGATGTCTTCGATTCCGGGCGCAGCATCGAGGCGGTCATCACGGAATTGCGAGCGCGTGCGGGTACCGAATGCCCAACGCACATTCGCATTGCCTGTCCGTGGTTCAAACCGCGGCGCAACGTGACCGCGCTACGCCCGGACTATTTCATCCATGAAACTGACCAATGGCTGGTCTTTCCGCATGAGCTGATGGGATTGCCGCCCGAGGAACTGCGCGCCGGGAAGTCGGATCTCGCGGCGATTTTCGAGCGCCTGCAGTTGCAGTCGCGGCCCTAGCCAACCCGGCGGTTCAGTCCTCCGGTCTTGGCCGATGTGCCGCGCGCAGATTTTCCTGCACCCTTGGTGGTACCGGATCGTAATGGCTGAATTCGTGGGCAAAGCTGCCGGCGCCGCCCGTGATCGATTTCAACTGCGATTGATAGCCATCCAGCTCCGCCAACGGCACCAATGCCGAGATTTCGGTCATGTTGCCCGGTAACGCGGTCGTGCCCTGGACCTGCCCGCGCTTGCCGGAAAGATCACCGGCGATACTGCCGGTATTTCCGCTCGGCGCGGTGATCGAGACCTGCACCATCGGTTCCAGTATGACCGGGTGCGCCTGCTGCACCGCGTCGATGAACGCCCGCTTGGCGGCGGTCACGAACGCGACCTCCTTCGAGTCGACGGGATGGTACTTGCCGTCGAACACGGTTACCTCGATGTCCTGCATCTGGTATCCGGCTACCACACCTTCGGCGATCACCTGGCGAACGCCTTTCTCGACTGCCGGCAGGAACTGGCGCGGTATCGCCCCACCCACCACGGCGTCGACGAAGGCGATGCCTTCGCCACGCGAGAGCGGCCGAATGCGCAGAAACACCTCACCGAACTGTCCGGCGCCGCCGGTTTGCTTCTTGTGCCGGTAATGGCCTTCCGCCGGCTGCGAAATTGTTTCCCGGTATGCGATTTTCGGCGGCCGGGTGTCGACTTCGACGTGAAACCGTTCACGCAGATCGTGCAACAGCACACGCAGGTGCAGTTCACCCAACGCCCGCATCACCGTTTCGTTGAGGGCATGGTCGTGCTCGATCCGCATGCTCGGATCTTCCGCCTGCAACTTCGCGAGCACATCCGAGATCTTCTGCTCGTCACCGCGGGCCCGAGCCTGCACCGAGACGCCGTGCATCGGCGCCGGCAAGTGCGGTTCCGGTACCTGGATATGGTCTTCGTCGTGGGAGTCGTGCAGGACATCGTTGAAGTTGATGTCATCGACCTTGGCGACGGCGCAAATATCTCCCGCGATCGCTTCGCTCACTTCGACCTGCTCCTTGCCGTGCGGCTGCAGCAGATGTGCAACCCGAAACGGCTTCCGTCCAGAACCAATGAACAACTGGCTGTCCCGCGTGATGCGACCCTGATGCACGCGGAACAGCGCCAGCCTGCCGACGAACGGATCGACGATTATCTTGAAGACGTGAGCCAGCACATGGCCGTCCGCGATCGGGTTGAATGTTACCGGGACCGCCGCCGCGCCCTCGCCCTTGAGAAAAAGTGGTGGATTGCTCTCGGTCGGGTTCGGCAGCAACCGCGCCAAGACCTGCAACAGTTCGGCGACGCCGGCATCGGTCTGTGCCGAAACAAAGCAAACGGGAAGCAGATGACCTTCGCGCAGTGCCCGCTCGAAGGCGTCGTGCAATTGTCGCGGTTCAAGGTGATCGCCCTGCTCCAGATATCGCGCCATCAGCGCCTCGTCGAGCTCGACAATCTGGTCGATCAATCGTGTGTGCTCCAAAGCGACGCTGGAAAAGTCGGTGGGCTCTCCGGTATGCTCGAAAAAGCAGTCGACTACCCGCGCTCCGCCACCCGCCGGCAGATTCAGCGGCAGACATTCCCGCCCGAAGGCGTCGCGAATGGCGTCGAGACATCGCTGCGGATCCGCGCCTGGGGCATCGATTTGATTGACGACAAGCAGCCGGTCAAGCCCGCGCTCACCTGCCCAGGCCATGGTACGGCGCGCCACGATGTCCGGACCATCGGCGGCGTGAACGACCACTGCGACCGCTTCGACCGCCGGCAGAACTGCCAGCGTCCGACCGAGCAGATCGGGCGAACCGGGCGTATCCAGCAGATTGAAGTGAATCCCGGCGTTTTCAAAGTGCAGCACGGTACTGGCGACCGAATGTTGCTGGGCGCGCTCCAACGGCAGGAAATCACTCGCCGTCGTGCCCTTGAGGACGCTGCCTTTCTGGTTGATTGCCCCCGCCTCCCGGAGCAATGCTTCCGCGAGGCTGGTCTTGCCGGCGCCCGCGCCACCGGCAAGAGCGATATTGCGGATTTCCGAGGTCGTATAGCCAGACATCGATCTCCCTCCCCACCTGTCCGAATTCCGCAGCGCGGCCGTGTGATGCGGAGAACAACTGTCGTGGGCCCGCGCTTGCGCCAGATGGACTGGACAATTGCAGGCCGCCCGTAGAAGCCCGGCACCCAGTATAGGAGGCAAGGAAGGGGATGCGATACCCGGTTGAATGCAGACGAGAAACGGATCGCGACCTTCATCGGCACCGGGATTCAGCGTCGATCGGTAAAAAAAGGGCTGCACAAGGCAGCCCTAATACGCTGGTGACAGGTCTTACCTGTCAACTCACCCACGGAGGTTCGGTGAATTCCGAAACGTGCGAACCATGTAAACGAGCATTAAGCTATTTGTCAAGATATTTCTGCGTCTATTTAATTTGAAACCATAATCGAGCGCGTCCTGCCGCACCTTTCAACTGCCGGTGCGGCAGGACGCGAGCCGTCGATGAGCGGGAGTGAACAAACACCATGCACCAAGCACCGTCCGAGAAATCGCCCCCCTGGGCGGCCCATGTCACCGTGGCAGCCATCGTCGAACGCGACGGCCGGTTTCTCGTCGTCGAGGAGCGAATCGACGGCCAGCTGTTGTTCAATCAGCCGGCCGGTCATCTCGAAGCGAGTGAATCGCTGGTCGAAGCCTGCGTGCGCGAGGTGCGGGAAGAGACCGGCTGGACCGTTGAGCCGACCGGCATCGTCGGCTGGTACCAGTACCACAGCAATACGATCAACGTGACCTACATCCGGACCGCGTTCGCCGCCCGCGCGCTCGCCGGAGACCCGCATGCCCCGCTCGATCACGGGATCGTCGCCGCGCACTGGCTTGACCTGACGGAGCTGGAAGCAACGCGGGAGCGACACCGCAGCCCGCTCGTGCTGGCGTGTGTGCGCGATTATCTTGCCGGCGACCGCTACCCGCTCTCCAGCGTGCGGCGTTTCTGATGCCGCTGCGATGAAGATTGCAGTCGCCCTGTCCGGCGGCGTCGATTCCTCGGTGGCAGCATTGCAGCTCGCCGAGGCCGGTCACGAACTCGTCGGCTTGTTCATGAAGAACTGGGATGACCCCGACCCCGATGGCCGTTGCCCCTGGGAACACGATGTCGAGGATGCGCTCGGCGTCTGCGAACGGCTTGGCATTCCGCTCAATACCATCGATCTGGCGACCGAATACCGGGAAAGAGTGTTCGCGCTGTTCCTCGACGAATACCGCGCCGGGCGCACGCCGAATCCCGATGTGCTCTGCAATCGCGAGATCAAGTTCAAGGCATTCCTCGACCATGCCCGTACGTTGGGCGCCGAGCGCATCGCGACCGGCCATTACGCGCGCATCGAGCCAACCGACCACGGCTGGCAAATGTTGATAGGCGTCGATCCGGGCAAGGACCAGAGCTATTTTCTCCATGCGCTTGATCAGGGCCAGCTCGCCGCCAGCTTGTTTCCCGTCGGCCATCTCCTCAAGACCGACGTCCGGCGCATCGCGCGCGCCGCCGGGTTCGGTACCGCCGACAAGCGCGACAGCACCGGGATCTGCTTCATCGGCGAGCGCCCATTCCGCGAGTTCATGATCCGATATCTGCCGGCGCAGCCGGGAGATATCCAGGATGAGTACGGCCGTGTTCTGGGCACCCACGCCGGAGTTTTCTATTACACCCTCGGCCAACGCGAGGGACTCGGCATCGGCGGTGTTCGTG
>JADLEV010000072.1 GCA_020845935.1 Gammaproteobacteria bacterium | reverse complement strand
TACCGCGGAGGAGATCCTCTATCTGCTCGGCATCATGACGCATCCCGACAATGCCGATCGGCCATTTCCGGTCGTGCTGACCGGGCCGAGGGAAAGCACGAGCTATTTTCGTTTGCTGCATGAATTCGTCGAAACCGCGTTGGGCCCGGAGTACACGACGCGTTACCGCATCATCATGGATGACCCCGCCGCCGTCGCCGCGGAAATCCGTCGTGGCATCGACAACGTGATCGAGTATCGCGATCACACCGACGATGCCGCATATTTCAATTGGGCGTTGAAGATTGCTTTGGCGTTCCAGACGCCGTTCGAGGCGACGCACGAATCGATGGCGGCGCTGGATTTGCGCTCGGAACGGCCGGTCCACGACCTCGCCTCCGACCTTCGCCGGCTTTTTTCCGGTATCGTCGCCGGTAACGTCAAGGAAGCCGGCATTGCGGCGGTCGAGCGCTTTGGTCCTTTCGAGGTCCGTGGCGCGCCGGTAATCATGCGCAAGCTCGACGAACTGCTGCGCTTGTTCGTTGAAGACCACCGGATGAAACTGGTCGGTTCCGGCTATGAACCGTGTTACCGCTTGGTGTAACTGCCGGTCGGAACTCAACCGCAATGACTCGAGCGCGCCGTCCGTGGCGCGCTGAAGCCGGATGTTACAAACGCGTGGCGTTCTCGGCGAGATACTTCGCGACGCCTTCCGGTGAGGCCGTCATGCCCTTGTCACCTTTCTTCCAACCGGCCGGACAGACTTCCCCGTGCTCCTCGGTGAACTGCAAGGCATCGACCAGCCGCAGCAGCTCACTCATCTCGCGGCCAAGCGGCAGGTCATTGACGATCTGCGAGCGCACGATGCCACCACGATCAATCAGAAACGCGCCGCGATAGGCAACGCCGCCGGGTGACTCGACGTCGTAGGCACGGCAGATCTGATGGCTGACGTCGGCAACCAGGGTGTAGCCCACGGCCCCGATACCGCCGCCGTTGATCGGCGTGTTGCGCCAGGCGTTGTGGGTGAAATGGGAGTCGATGGAGACACCAACGACCTCGACATTGCGCAACTTGAAATCCCCGATCCGATGGTCAAGTGCGATCAGTTCCGACGGACAGACGAATGTGAAGTCGAGCGGGTAGAAGAACACCAAGGCATATTTGCCTTTGGTCGCTTCGCGAAAATGATAGTTGTCGACCATGGAACCATCGCCGAGCACGGCCGCGGCCGTGAAGTCTGGCGCCTGTTTGCCTACGAGTACACCCATGTGCTTTCTCCTTCGCGTGTTGCGGGTTGATGGTGGCGGACGCTCTGCGTCGTCTTGTAATTGCTTGTTAGACTCAATCTAAACACAATCAAAACGATTTTGCCAGTCCTTTTGGTGGCGCAATCCTGGTAGGCGGGGTCGCCACGGGCAGGGGAAAACAGTCAATCCCAGCCGGGGTGATCGAAATACTGGCCATATGCCAGCAACGCTTCGTGCAGCCGCGGCATGCCGGGGCCGAACTCGGCGCTGCGCAGGACGTTCACCGCGCCGAGCGCCGCAGCAAGGACCTTGTGCAACTCGGCATCGGCCTCGGGCGCCAACTTGCATTTGGCGATGATGTCGCGGACCGCGGCATCGACGCGGTCCGCGAGTTCTGTGGCCTGCGCAGCGGTCATTTTGCCGTCGTGGTAGGCGTCATGTTGTGCCAGAAAAGCATCCTTGATCGTCGCCATGCCGCCGCGCAACGCGGTGTCGGTCGCCCAGCGCTTGCCGTGATCGAGCGACAGCGCGAGTTCGCCGACCGCCGCGGCGTGCGCGGCATGGTCATCGGCGGGTTCAGCAGCCAACGCGGGCGTACCGCTGCATGCAAGGGTTGCGGCGCACATGGCCAGCATCAATCGAAACGTATGCATTTGATAACTCCAAGGATCGGATAAGCCGGGTCAGTGGGGGACATGCTACCGCCGGCACGATTCGAATGCACTGCCGCGGCACGTGGCTTGGAGCAGCGCAGCGGACGCGCTACGCTTCGGCGCCCAAGTGAGGAGCCTGATGGATGTCAACGACCAACATGCGGAATACGGGAGCCGCCGCTGGCTGGCTGCAAGGCGCGGCCTGGGTTGGGGTCGCGCTGCTCGGCGCGGGTGCGTTCGGTGGCATTGCGCTGAACCGGGGCGAGCAGGTCGATGCGCTGTGGTTCATCGTCGCCGCGGTGTGCGTCTACGCGCTCGGTTTCCGCTTCTACAGCGCATTCATCGCGGCACGCGTGCTGGCGCTGGACCCGACGCGGGCAACGCCGGCGGAACGGTTCAATGACGGTCGCGATTTCATGCCGACCAATCGCTGGATTGTGTTCGGCCATCATTTCGCGGCTATCGCCGGCCCGGGGCCATTGATCGGGCCGACGCTTGCGGCGCAGTTCGGTTATCTGCCGGGAACGATCTGGATCCTCGTTGGCGCGGTACTCGGTGGCTGCGTCCAGGACTTCGTGATCCTCGCCTGCTCGATTCGGCGTGACGGCCGCTCGCTTGGCCAGATGGCGCGCGATGAACTCGGCCCTCTTGGCGGCGCCGTGGCGCTGGTCGGCGTGATGTCGATCATGATCATTCTGATCGCGGTACTGGGCCTGGTGGTGGTCAACGCGATGCGCCACAGTCCCTGGGCGACCTCAACCGTCACCGCGACCATTCCGATCGCGATCCTGGTCGGGTTGTACATGCGCCATATCCGGCCCGGCCGCGTCCTCGAAGGCAGCGCCATCGGCGTCGCGCTGTTGTTGTTTTCGGTGTTCGCCGGGCGCTGGATCGACGCCGACGCCACCTTGCGCGCCTGGTTCGATTTCGACGGGCCGCAGCTCGCACTGATGATCATTGGCTATGGCTTCGCCGCGGCGGTACTGCCGGTGTGGTTGTTGCTGGCGCCGCGCGACTATCTTTCCACGTTCATGAAGATCGGCACGATCGTCGCGCTGGCAATAGCCATCGTGATCCTGAACCCGCAGGTCAAGATGCCAGCGGTCACCCGCTTCATCGATGGCACCGGGCCGGTATTTGGCGGCAAGCTGTTTCCGTTCGTGTTCATCACCATCGCCTGCGGCGCGATCTCCGGATTCCACGCACTGATTTCGTCAGGCACGACGCCGAAGCTCATCAGCAACGAGCGCGATGCGCGCTTCATCGGCTACGGCGCGATGGCCATGGAATCGTTCGTCGCGATCATGGCAATGGTCGCGGCAACGGTACTCGACCCAGGTGTCTATTTCGCGATCAACAGTCCTGCCGGCATCGTCGGCGCGGCGGCAAGTGACGCGGTCGCGACCATCTCGGGCTGGGGTTTCCCGGTAACCGTCGAGCAGATGCAGCAATTGGCGCGCGACATGGGCGAGGCGACGCTGTTCGCCCGCACCGGTGGCGCGCCATCGCTCGCGATCGGCATGGCGAGCATTTTCTCCAGTGCGTTCGGTGATGCGTTGCTGTCAGTCTGGTATCACTTCGCGATCATGTTCGAGGCGCTGTTCATTCTGACGACGTTGGATGCCGGCACGCGAGTCGCACGCTTCATGCTGCAGGACATGCTCGGCAATCTGGTGCCGGCGCTGGGCCGCACCAGCTGGTACCCGAGCGTATTGCTGTGCAGCGCGCTGGTCGTCGCCGGTTGGGGGTACTTCCTTTACTTCGGCACGATCGATCCGCTCGGCGGGATCAACAGCCTGTGGCCATTGTTCGGCATTGCCAATCAGATGCTCGCGGCGATCGCGCTCTGTGTCGCGACGACCATCATCGTCAAGTCCGGCAAGGCCCGCTACGCCTGGGTGACCGTTGGGCCGTTGATCTGGCTCGTGACCATCACCACCGCGGCGGCACTCGAAAAACTGTTCAGCCCGGAGGTCCGCGTCGGCTTCCTCAGTCATGCCAACGACCTGGCGACGAAGCTTGCCGCCGGGACGTTGAGCGAGACTGCCGCCAGCCAGGCGCCACACCAGATCTTCAATGATCGTCTCGATGCGCTGTTGACTGCATTCTTTATGATCACGATCTGGGTGCTGGTATTCGAGACGGCGCGGATCTGTCACGCCGTGCTCACCGGCCGGCGTTGTCCGCCCTCCTCGGAAGCACCGCATGTGCCGAGCCGGCTGGTCGAGGCATGGACCCGTGACTGAGTTGCTGCGCCGCTGCTGGTCCGCGCTGCGGCGGCTGAGTGGCGATGATGCCTACGAGCGTTACCTCGCGCATTGGCACGAGCACCATGGCGATCGCGGTGCTCCAGTCGACCGTGCAGCGTTCTTCCGGGGAGAGCAGGCGCGCAAATGGGATGGGGTGCGCCGGTGTTGTTGATGGAGCCTGGGCGTGGCACGGACAACCGCCTGATGAAAAACCGGAGTCTCTCATCAGGCTGGTAACGTCGCGTTAGCGATACCCCTGACCCAGGCAGATCTTCATCGGGGCTACTTCTGGTTCTTGAAATACGAGTGGGTCAGCACGACCTCGACCAACCGACAGAAATGCCAGGCTTGGTCGGTCGGCTGCCAGGTGCCATTGCCGTATTGCTCACAGGACGCGGGCTCCTCCAGCGGATACTCCTGAATTGGATCGGAGACCAGGTCATAGAACTCGCACGCATCCGCGGCTGCCCCTTCCGTACAGGCGATCGTGTACCTGCCGTTACGGGCACCGACATAGCGCGTACCGTTGGTCATCAGATTGACCGTTTCCGTGACGACATAACCGCGGTTCGGATCGCGCACGCTTTGCTCCTTGCCGAACAACACCGGCGCGAGCGACACGGCATCAAGCAGCATCTTGCCGGTACCGTCGGCGTCCGAGACCTGACCGGGAACTTCAACGCCAGCCAGCGCCAGCGTTGTCGAAAACAGATCAGCCGCCTGCGTCAGCTCGTTGCTGGTCTTTCCGGCCGCGATTTGCGGGCCACGGATGGTCAACGGCACACGGGCCCCACTCTGGTAAGGCGTGCCTTTGCCGCGGCCCTTCTTGGTGAGGTAAAGGTTGTCGATGAAGTCGAGATTGGGCCGCCCGTACATTGGCGTGCCGTTGTCACCGATGAAAATCACATAAGTGTTCGGATCGAGTTTGTCGACCGCGTCGAGCAGTTTGCCGGTCAGCGTGTCGGCGGCGTTGGTCATCGCCCGCATCAGCGCTTCGCCGGAGCAATTGCCCGGCCGATTCGAGCCGAACTCGCCGCCGCAGGCCTCCATCTCGGCAAGACTCGGCGCATCGAGCAGATCACGATCGGGCACCGTCATCGCGCTCGGCTGCTGAATTGCGGTGGCATGCGCCGAATTGAACGCGACCCAGGCGAACCAGGGCTTGTCTGGATTCGATTTCTCCTGCGCGGAGATCCAGTCGATGGCGTCGGCAACCCAGGCCACATCAGCGTATTTGGTGGGAGCAATGCCCGGCAGGGTTCGCTCGATCGCGGGACTGCTGCGCCATTCATGCGGTGGTGTCGTCGTGTCCTGGGCATGAATGTCGTATTGCGTGTACAGCGGAATCGCCGCGTTCAAGTTGCCGGTGAAGACATCGAAGCCTGCCTGCTTCGGCTTGACCCCCGGAAAGTTCGCGGCGCCGGCAGCGCGCCCCGGCGAACCGGACAGGTGCCATTTGCCAAACAAGCCCGTGCTGTAACCACCCTGATCCTTGAGCAACTGCACGAACGAAGTGTGCTTGGCGCTCAACGGATCGGCGTAGGTGAGCACGCGCGTACCGAGGCCGTTCAATCCCGTCAGGATCGACGCACGGGTCGGTGAGCAGAACGGGTGTGCCCAGGTGTTGGTGAAGGTCATGCCCTGTCGCGCCAGTCTGTCGAGCCTCGGCGTCGATGCCGGCTTGCCGCGGATTGCGGCGGCATGCGCATGCTTGTGCCCCGTGGGGCCGTACTGTTTCATCACCTGATCGATTAGACCCGGATACATATCGGTCGTGACGTCGATGCCAACGTCATCGGCAATGATCAACAGGATGTTCGGCTTCGCCGCGGTGCGATCCTGGGCGAGAGCCCCCTGAGATCCGGCGAAACCAACAACTGCCAGCAGAGCGGCCAGCAGTGCGCGAGATCGCCAGGTAACAACCGGGACATCGGAGCGGGAACAAGCCTGGGGAAAGATCATCATCACGGTCCTCGTAGCTGCGGCGGGGACGATACATTAAGGTGAATAACCTCGAATCGCAATTCGGTATTCCGGCTCCGGGCGGGCGCTATTCGACGGGCGTGGCGGGATGGCAGGCGGCGAAACTTGAACTGGCGGAGAGGGTGGGATTCGAACCCACGGTCCCCGTGAAGGGACGACGGTTTTCAAGACCGTTGCAATCAACCGCTCTGCCACCTCTCCAGTATCGCGGTAATCGAGCGCGATATTACACGTACGACTGTATCGCGGGATAGGTCGCGGCGGTTGCAATCGATACCGGGATCCGTATGCTTGAACGCGAACCATTTTCACCGCGGCCGGTCAGAACACACGGTTCCGTGGTTACAGCCGAAGGAGGCAGTTCAATGAATCCAACGAATATTCGAGTCGTACAACCCGCAACCGCGACGCTGGCGACCAACAAGGTCATCCGCAATACCTATACGCTGCTGGCAATGACGGTGCTGTTCAGCGCATTGACGGCAACCCTGGCCACCGTCGTCCAAGTCGGACCCGGCCTGAGTCTGGTGAGTACCATTGTCGCCATCGGCTTGCTGTGGTTGGTGTTGCCGCGAACCGAGGATTCCGCGGCCGGTGTCGGTGTCGTATTCGCCGTCACGGGTTTGCTCGGCTTTGGCCTTGGCCCGATGCTGACGTACTACCTGTCGATCCCGGGTGGCTCGCAGACGGTCGCGATGGCGTTTGGCGGTACGGCGGTGATCTTCGGCGGCTTGTCGCTGTATGCGCTGACGACCCGGCGGGACTTCAGTTTCATGGGTGGGTTCCTCTTCACGGGATTGCTCGTGTTGCTCGCGGCCAGCATCGCCAGCCTGTTCTTTTCCGTCCCCGCCCTGTCGCTGGCCCTTTCGGCGGGCATCATCATGCTGTTCAGCGGCTTCATCCTGTTTGATACCAGCCGGATGATTCACGGCGGTGAAACCAACTATCTGCGCGCGACCGTTTCGCTGTACATCAACATTCTGAACATCTTCACCAGCCTGTTGCATCTGCTCGGCATCGGCAGCGACGACTGACCGCTGGCGGCAACCGTCCCACGCAAGCGGGCGACGGTTGCCGTAATTTCGGCGAGGCTCCTGTCCGAGAAAAAGTTGGCGTGGCGTAACCACCACGATCACGTCGAGATGAAGGCATGGACTTCTGGCTCAAGCTAGCCACCGCGCTCTTTCTGGGTTTGATGGTCGTGCTGCTGCTGCCGGTCGCGAAGCGGATGCAGCAGCAAAGTCCCGAGGCGAAACCAGGCGACTGGCATGCCGCATTGGTTCCGGTAGCGCTGGTTGTGTTGTTCGTCCTGCTGCTGGTGCGCTGTTCCTGACCAGCCGCCGCAGGTGAGCTCTGCCTGGTGCGCGGCAACAATCGACCATCCAACGACAACGAGGGGGGAGCATCTATGCTGAAAGCGAAAAGCGTGGTGGCGCTTGGCGTCGCGATCTTGGTGACGACGATATCCCAGGGCGCCGGAGCGGCCTGCGATCGGGCATGTCTGCTGCGACTGGCCGATGATTATCTGGCGGCACTGGCGGCGAAAGCGCCGGCCCGGGTGCCTTTTGCCACGAATGTGCGGATGGTCGAGAACGCCAAGCGCATCAAGCCGGGCGAAGGACTGTGGCAAACCACGACCGGCGGTCCGACTGAATTCAAGTTGATAGTCCCCGACGCCGTATCGCAGCAGGTCGGCGGTATCGTGATGATGCAGTCCGAGGGCAAGCCGGCGCAGATCGGATTCCGCCTGAAACTGGAGAACGACCGGATCACCGAGGCGGAACATCTGATCGCGCTACCGCGCGAACAGAGCCTCGCCAATCTGGAGCGACTGCGTCCCGGGTTGCTGATGGAGGTCCCCTACGAATATGCCGATTCGCGCGGGCGGCTGATCCACATCGCGAAGAGCTATTACGATGCACTCGACTGGAACAATGGCAACCTGTCACCCTTCGCGCCGGATTGCGATCGCCGCGAGAACGGCATGCGCACTGCGCCATCCGGCGGGCCGTCGCTCGGTGGTACCAGCGTGCCCGGCACCGCGGCACGCCCGGCGACGCTGCTCGGCATGCAGGACTGCACCAGTCAGATAAATTCACAGACGTTTCAATACATCGATCGCATCGACAACCGTCGCGTCGAAATCGCCGACGAAAAGACCGGGCTCGTTATTGGCTTGTCGCACTTCCGGCATGAGATGAAGCAGAAGGAATTTCCGATATTGAATGACCCGGGCCGGACCAGCATGACGATGAACTTCGATCCGTTCGATTTGCCGGCGCTGCATGTCTACAAGATCTGGGGAGGACAGATCCACGAGATTGAGGCACTGGGTTTCATGGCGCCCTACAACGCGCCGACCGGCTGGGAGTAGGGAAGGCTGCGGCCACAGGCTGCCGACGAACGCGAGCCGGGTTCAGTCGGCAAGAAAACCGCGCACGGTAGCGAGGAAGGCTGCGGGCTGATCGGCGTGCGGCCAATGCCCCGCGTTGGCAATGGTGTCGAACCGGGCGGCGGGGAAATGGTGATGAATCACGGCGTGGTGTGCCGGCTGGACCGTATCGGAATCCTGGCCGAGCACGAACTGCGTCGGCCACGGATAGCGTGCGTCCTCGGGCAGATGGGGTGCGCCCATGATGTGCGGCAGCGCGGCACGGATGAACGGCAGATTGATGCGCCAGCGGGCCTGGCCATCCTCGAAACGCAGGTTCTGCAGCAGAAACAGGCGTAGCGGCCGTTCCGGGATCCGCACCTGCAGCAGTTCCTCGGCATCGGCCCGACGCCGCAGTGTCATCAGCGGCAGCGATAACAGTGAATCGATCAGGGCCGCGTAGGTGCGTTGATAGGACACCGGCGCGATATCGACCACGACCAGCCGCGCAAGCGCCGCGGGATGCTGCACCGCCCATTGCATCGCCGCCTTGCCGCCCATGCTGTGCCCGAGCACGACCACGGCATCGAGGCCGAGCGTGATCCGTAACCGCTCCAGATCCTCGACCATTGCCCCATAGCTCATGTCGGGGTGCTGACTGGACTGGCCATGATTGCGCAGATCGACGGTGATGACGTCGAACTCATCGGCCAGTCGTGTGGCGATCCCTTGCCAGTTTCGTGACGAGCCGAACAGACCGTGCAGGATCAGCAGTGGCGGACCATCGCCGTGACGCTCGAAGTGCAGGTCGACCGGCATGGCCCCGCCGCTACAACAGGATGTGCCGGATATCGCTCAGGATGGTGCGCAGATACTCGGTGAATTCGGCCGCCAGCATGCCGTCGATGACGCGATGATCGTAGGACAGCGAGAACGGCAGGATCAGCCGCGGCACCAGTTCGCCTTCGAGGTAGACCGGCCGCAGGGTCGCGCGCGAGACGCCGAGGATGGCGACTTCGGGCACGTTGATGATTGGTGTGAATTGCGTGCCGCCGACGCCACCGAGGCTCGATACCGTGAAACAGCCACCTTCGAGATCGGCCGGCCGAAGCTTGCGCTCGCGCGCCTTGACTGCCAGGTCGCGTAACTCGCGGGCGATGTCGAACAGACCCTTTTGATCGACGTCATGTACCACCGGCACGACGAGCCCCTGATCGGTATCGACCGCGACGCCAATGTGGAAGTACTTCTTGTAGATCAGGGCCTCGCCATCCGGCGCCAGCGAGGCGTTGAACTCAGGATAGCGCCGCAGCGCCGCGACGCAGGCCTTCAGCAGGAAACTTACCGGCGTCAGCTTGATGCCGGCGCGCTCCGCTTCGGCCGCTTTCGACTTGCGAAATTCCTCCGCCTCGGTGAAGTCCGCTTCGTTGAACTGGGTGACATGCGGTACCGTGATCCAGCTGCGGTGCAGGTTTTGCCCGGTCAACCGTTTGACCTTTGATAACGGCTTGCTTTCGATCGTACCGAAGCGGGAGAAATCGATCGGTGGAATCTCGGGCAGGGCGAAGCCGCCCCTGGCGCTGACGCTGGTGCCGCTGACGATGCCCTTGACGAACGCGGTGACGTCACTCTTCTGGATCCGATTCTTCGGCCCGGTACCCTTGACGAGACCGAGTTGGACGCCGAGTTCCCGCGCGAACTTGCGGACCGAAGGACTCGCGTGCGCCTTGGCCGAGGCGCTGTCACCGGCGACGACTGAGCCGCGTGGCAGCGTCGGAGGTGGTTGTGGTGTTGGCGACGATGGAGCCATCTCGGCCGCGGCAACGGTCTTCTCCGCGGCGGCTGGTGTGGGCTTGGCGGGAGCGGGCGTGCTTTTCGCCGCGGCGGCATCGGCCACCGCCGGATCGAGCAGCGCGATCAAGGTACCTTGCGCGACCTTGTCCCCCTGTTGCACCTTCAGCTCGAGCAATACACCGGCCGAGGGTGACGGGATGTCCATCGTTGCCTTGTCGCTTTCGACGGTGATGAGTGAATCCTCGACAGCGATCACGGCGCCGGGTTGGACCAGCAGATCGATGACCTCGACCTCCTTGAAGTTGCCGATGTCGGGTACGCGGATTTCGAGCGCCATGGGTTATACCGTCAGCGGATTCGGTTTTTCGGGATCGATGCCGTAGCGTTTGATCGCGTCACTCACGGTCTTTCGCGGCAGCGTGCCTTCGTCGGCCAAGGCCTTGAGCGCGGCGATAGCGATGTAATGGCGATTGACCTCGAAGAACGCCCGTAACTTCTCGCGGGTGTCGCTGCGGCCGAAGCCATCGGTGCCGAGCACGACATAACGGCGCGGCACGAAGGCGCGGATGCCGTCGGCATAGGTCTTGATGTGGTCGGTCGCCGCGATCACCGGTCCGGTCTGCGGCCCCAGACAGCGTTCGACATGGCTGAGGCGCGGTGCTTGTTCCGGGTGCAGCAGATTCCAGCGCGCACAGTCGAGACCGTCGCGGCGCAGTTCGTTGAAGCTGGTCGCGCTCCAGACATTCGCGGCGATACCGAAGTCATCGCGCAGCACTTCCTGCGCCGCAATTGCCTCACGCAGGATTGTGCCCGAACCGAGCAACTGCACCTGGGCGTTCGGCACTTCGGCGAACAGGTACAGCCCGCGAACGATGCCCTCGACGTGCTGTTCCGGCAGCGCCGGGTGCGTGTAGTTCTCGTTCATCAGCGTCAGGTAATAGAACACGTTGTCCTGGCGCTCGAACATCCGCTTCATGCCACTGTGCAGAATCACCGCGAGCTCATAGGCGAAGGTCGGATCGTAGGAAACACAATTCGGAATCGTGTCGGCAAGCACATGGCTGTGGCCATCCTGATGCTGCAAGCCTTCGCCGTTCAGCGTGGTCCTGCCAGCGGTGCCGCCGAGCAGGAAGCCGCGCGCCTGGATATCGCCGGCGGCCCAAGCGAGATCACCGAAGCGCTGGAAGCCGAACATCGAGTAATAGATGAAGAATGGCATCATCTGCAGGCCATGATTCGCGTAGCTGGTGGCCGCGGCGATCCAGGACGCCATCGCGCCGGCTTCGGTAATGCCTTCTTCGAGTACCTGCCCCTTGATGTCCTCGCGGTAGTAGGCAAGCTCGTCGCTGTCCACCGGTTCGTACACCTGGCCGGCGGAGGAATAGATGCCGAGCTGGCGGAACATGCCTTCCATGCCGAAGGTGCGCGCCTCGTCCGGCACGATCGGCACGATGCGATCCTTCAGTTTCTTGTCGCGCAGCAGCGCCGTGAGGCAGCGCACGAATGCCATCGTCGTCGAGATCTCGCGCTCTCCGGAGCTTTGCAGTACGGCGTCGAAGATCGACAGCTCCGGAATCACGAGGTCGTCGCCGCGCCGCCGGCGTTGTGGCACGAAGCCGCCCATCGCCGTGGCGCGCTCGCGCAGGTATTGCATCTCGGGGCTGTCGTCGGCCGGCTTGTAGAACGGAGTTTCGGCGAGCGCTTCGTCGGACACCGGGATGTTGAAGCGATCACGGAACTGCTTCAGCGCATCGACCCCCATCTTCTTCTGCTGATGCGTGATGTTCTTGCCTTCGCCGGCGTCGCCCATGCCGTAGCCCTTGACAGTCTTGGCCAGGATCACGGTCGGTTGGCCCTTGGTTTGTACCGCTTCGGCGTAGGCGGCGTAGACCTTGTGCGGATCGTGGCCACCACGGTTCAGCCGCCAGACGTCCTCGTCAGACATGTTGGCGACCATCGCCTTCAGTTCCGGGTACTTGCCAAAAAACTTCTCGCGCACATAGGCACCACCGCGGGCCTTGAATGCCTGGTATTCACCGTCGACGCATTCCTCCATGCGCTGTTGCAGCAGACGGTTCTTGTCTCGCGCGATCAGCGGATCCCAGTACGAACCCCAGATCACCTTGAGCACGTTCCAGCCGAAGCCGCGGAAGTTCGCTTCTAGTTCCTGGATGATCTTGGCGTTGCCGCGCACCGGCCCATCGAGCCGCTGCAGATTGCAATTGATCACGAAGATCAGATTGTCGAGCCCTTCGCGCGCGGCGAGGCTCAAGGCACCGCGCGACTCCGGCTCGTCCATCTCGCCATCGCCCATGAACGCCCAGACCTTGCGCTCGCCCGGTTGCAGCAGGCCGCGGTTCTCCAGGTACTTCAGGAAACGCGCCTGGTAGATCGCCATCAGCGGGCCCAGCCCCATCGACACGGTCGGAAATTGCCAGAAGTCGCGCATCAGCCACGGATGCGGATACGACGACAGACCGCCCGGATCGACCTCGCGGCGGAAGCGGTGCAGGTCGTCTTCGGTCAGCAGGCCGTGCAGATAGGCACGGGCATACATGCCGGGCGACGAATGGCCCTGGAACAGCACCAGATCGCCCCCGTGGCTTTCGGTCGGTGCATGGAAGAAATGGTTGTAGCCGACCTCGTACAGGGTCGCCGCCGAAGCGTAACTGGCGATGTGGCCGCCAAGCCCATCGTAGGCGCGGTTCGCCTGCACCACCATCGCCATCGCGTTCCAGCGGTTGATCGAACGGATGCGCCATTCGAGCGCCGGATCACCCGGTGAGCGCTGCTCCTTGTGCGGCGGAATCGTGTTGATGTAGGCGGTGTTCGCCGAGTACGGCAGATACGCGCCGCTGCGCCGCGCCTTGTCGATCAGGGCCTCGAGCAGATAGTGCGCCCGCTCGACACCTTCGATCTCGAGGATGGCATCAAGCGCTTCGATCCATTCCTGCGTTTCAGCCGGATCGATGTCATTCGGATTGGTCATGTTCGATCAGTTCCCCAACGGCTAGCCGGACGAATTATACCGGATCCAAATAGCGGCTTCGGGTGGCAACACGGTCGCCATCCTGCCGTAGGGAAGTGGACCATGCCCGCAAATCGATCCCGTGGCGAACGAGGGACGTTGGCGCTTAGGATTGTAGCCTCGGCGTCGTGATGTCCAAGGCATCCAACGCCGGTTGCGGGCATGGCCCGCGTTCCATGAACCGACGGGTCAGGGTCGGCGTGCAGTTTCGGGCGAAACTGGTTGCTCCTACGACCGCGGGTCGTTGCAGGAGCGGGCCATGCCCGCAGATCGATCCCTGAAACCAATACAGAGAGGTACGTCGATGCAGGTGCAATTGCTCCAACAGCGAACAAGGCCAACCCAGGCCGTGATCGACCGCGCGCCATTTCTGCTGGTCGTCGCGGCGAAGCCGGCGGCAAAGAGCGCGCTTCCGTCCTACGCTGAATTTCCCTATGGCGACTGGCTGGCGCGGCGCCTTGGCGAACTGCCGAAAGCGGGCCGCGACAAGCCGCAGCGCTTCGACCTGCCGAACGCCCGCGCGACGCGTGTTGCCTGCGCCTCGTGCGCGGTGGACGCCGAAGCATTCGAACGTTTGACACTGGCGCGGCGTCTGGTCGCGTTGCTCATGCCATTCGAACCGGATGAGGTCGCGGTCATCACGCTCGGTTTCGACGACGCGACTACCGAGCGGATGGTCGAAGCGCTCGTCAGCGCCCTGCTCGCCGCGAACGCGGTGTTGCCGGATTACCGCCGCGAGCCGGCTGCGCGTGGCGGTTTGCGGCGTATCCGTTGGCTCGGCGCTCATGCTGCGCCTGGCTTTCGCCGCAGCTTTGCCGAGGCCGAAGGCAATGCGCTGGCGCGGTACCTGACGCTGCTGCCGCCCAACGATCTGACCCCCGGCGCATACCGCAAGCGGCTCGAACAACTGGCGCGCGAACAGGGTTGGCGCGCGACATTTCTCGATGTGTCCACGCTGCGCCGCCGCAAGGCCGGTGCGTTTCTCTCGGTGGTGCGCGGCAGCGCGGTCGCCGATGCCGGCATCATGTATCTGAGCTATCGTCCGGAACGGGCGCGCGGCACCGTGGCGCTGGTCGGCAAGGGGATCTGCTACGACACCGGTGGCGTGAATCTGAAACCGTTCAAGCACATGTACGGCATGCACGGCGACATGCAGGGCAGTGCGGTGGCGCTCGGCACGCTGCTGGCGTTGAGCCGCCTGCGTGTGCCGTTCCGGATCGATGCCTGGCTCGCACTCGCGACCAATCAGATCGGCGCGCGCGCCTGCGTGCCGAACGAAGTCGTCGCCGCAGCCGATGGAACGACCATTGAAATCGTGCACACCGATGCGGAAGGCCGCATGGTGTTGGCCGACACGCTGGTATTCGCCTCGCGCACCCAACCCGATCTCATCATCGATTTCGCGACGCTGACCGGCAGTTGCATCAACGCAATCGGCACCGCCTACGCGGGTGTCTTCAGCAACCAGCGTGATTGGCTGCAAGCGCTGATCGAGGTCGGTCGCGCCAGCGGCGAACGGGTCTGGCCGTTTCCGCAGGATCAGGACTTCGCCGAACCGCTCGACAGCGCGATCGCCGATGTCAAGCAATGTGCCGTCGAGGATGGCATCGATCACATTCTCGCCGCCTGCTTTCTCGCCCGCTTCGTCAAGCACGAGGTCCCGTGGCTGCACGTCGATCTTTCCGCCGCCGAACGCAAGGGTGGTCTCGCCCATGTGCCGACCGATGCCACCGGCTTTGGCGTGCGCTACACCTGTGCGCTGCTGCTGGACCATCCCAAGTTATGGCGGCGGGCTGCGGCCGGCGGAGGGACTCGTCCGGTGCGCTAGCGCCGGTATCGCACGGATCGGACGCAAGCGGAGATTACGGGTTAAGCTGGTCGCTGCACGAGCCTCAATCTTGCGAAAGGTTGCTGCAACAGGCCGCGCTTCCGCGCGCCGGGGATGGCGCGCTCGCGAATCGAGCACGCAGGTGCTTGATTCGGACCAGACTACTTGATTGGGGAGCTACTCGATGAACAGAAATGCAGAACAAATGAACGGATCCATCCTCGATCTGTTCGAACTCGGCCGGGCACGGCCCAGGTCAAGCATCACCGCCGCGTTGTTTGCCGGCGTGCTCGCAACGCACGCGCTGCATGCGGCGGAGCCGGTCTATGCGGTGGTCAGTCCGGTGGGTGAGGACACGGTGAAGATGATCGCGATGGCGCCGCGGCTCGACACGCTCGCCAACAAGACCGTCTGCATGATTGGCAACGATGCCTTCAAGATCAACGTCACGATGCCGGCGATCGCCGAGGCCTTGCGGGAGCAACATGCCGGACTGCGCATCGTGCCCTATACCGATCTGCCGCAGGCCGAGCCCGGCGCGCCGCAGGTGTTGCCGCCATCACTTCACGACGATTTCCGGAGCAAGGGTTGCAATGCCGTCATCAGCGGCAACGGTGGTTGAGGAGTCTGTACACCGGCTGCGGCGCAGGCGGTAGTTGAAGCGGAACGGGAGGGCATTCCCGGCGTGGTGGTCACCGGTCCCGGCTTCGCCGATCTCGGCCGGCTGACCGGCATGACGCAGGGCATCCCTGCCTTGCAGGTGGCGGTCTATCCCGGGCCGTTCGATCTGCACACGGATGACGAATTGAAGCACAACGCGACCCGGGAGGTCGTGCCCCAGATCGTCCGGGCGCTGACCGACCCGCTGCCAGAGGCGGCCGCGGAAAAGATGAAGCCCGCGAGGGACGCGATTGCGTTTACCGGCACGCTGGAACAGATCAATCGGCACTTCGCCGAGCGGGGCTGGAGCGACGGCATGGCGATCGTGCCGCCGACGGTCGAGCGCATTCAGGAATTCCTGCGCTACACCAGCTACCCGCCAGACGAGGAGATAGCGGTGCTGGCCTCGGCGAATCTGCGCGCGACGCCCTGGAACATCGCGGTCAACGCGATCATGGCTGGCGCGCGGCCGGAGCATCTGCCGGTCATCATCGCGATGGTGCAGGCGATCGGCCTGCCGCCGTCCACCGGCTCGGACCTTGATTATGCGGCCTACAGCGGCAGCACGCACGGCTTCCAGAGTTTCTTCTGGGTCAATGGACCGATCGCGCGGCAGCTCGGCATCGATTATGGCCAGGGCCTGATCGAGCATCCGATCAATCAGGTGATCGGGCGTACGATGAGCCTGATCGGACGCAACATCGCCGGTTTCCGCGTCAAGGAAACCAAGATGACCACCTTCGGCAAGCCGACCTCCTGGGTACTGGCCGAGGACGAAGAAGCCATCCGGCGCATCGGCTGGGCGCCCTATCACGTCGACAAAGGTTATGCCCTCAACGCCAACGTCGTGACCACCGGCACCAGCACGGTCTGGGGTCAGAACCTGATCCCGTCGACCAGCGATCCGCAGCTCGTGATGCAGGTGCTGGCCTATGGCATCACGCACAGCGAGCAGTTCGCCAGCGGCACAATCCGTTCCCGCCGCTACGTGCTGGTGGCGCCGACGACGGCGAAGGTGCTGGCCGACGGCGGCTATACCAAGGAGAGTCTCAAGGCGGCGTTGATCGACACATCGCGCAAGGTCACGCATGAGTGGGCGTTCTCGAAGGTGTACGGCTCGCCCGGTTTCATGTATCCACCGTTCGAGGAGGAACTCGCCAACACGCTGGCCGAGCCGGCCGTGGCGAAAGGCAAGTTGCCGCCCTGGTTGCCGCGCTTCCCCGGCTGGGAAAAAATAGAGACCACACCCGCCATCGCACCGGGCAAGCTGGAAATCATCGTCTGCGGCGATCCAAGCCGGAACAAGGCCCAGACCCTGGCTGGCGGCGGCCTGAACTCGGTGGAGATCCGATTGCCGCCCAACTGGGATGCGCTGATGCAGGCGGCCGGCTACCCGCCCTTGCGGGACTTCATGTTGAACGATTAGGGAAGCTCTGCGAAAGGCAGAACTTCCGCTACAGAGATTAACTAATGCGGAGAGATGCGATGCAAGCAAAATCCTGGAAGTTGTTACCTGGTCTGCGCGGTTCGTTGGTGGCCTTGGCGCTGGCGGCTCCGGCTGCCGGTGCCGCGACCGACGAGGCCGCGCTGGAAGTGTTGAATCCGATCGCAGTGATGGAGGTGCAACGGGTCGTGCAGGTGCCGCGCCTGCGGACGCTCGATGGCAAGCGCGTGCTGCTGTACTCCAACGCCAAGATAAATTCCGACGTCGCGGTGCGCGAAATCCAGACCCACCTCGCGCAACGGTTCCCGACCGCGCAATTCCGGATTGTCGCCGGCACCGGCTGGGCGCCGGAACCGAAGTTCTACGATGAACTCATGGCGTGGAAGCCGGAGGCGATCATCGCCAGCACCGCGGATTGAGGGTCCTGTGCTAGCTGGTTGGCTAGAAAGAACGCTGCACTCGAAGAACGCGGGGTCCCGACGGTCGGGATCGTATTCAACGCCTTCGAAATGGATTTCAATTCCTCGGCACGCTCGGTCGGCGTGCTGCATTTGCCCCATGTCGTCGCGCCGCGCGCCTACGCGTCGCTGCCTCCGGAAGAGGTCAAGGCTGACGTCGCGAAGCGTCTGGATGAAATCATCGCACGGTTGACGACGCCGTTGCCCAAGGTCGAGCCGGGCGTGCTGGTCGAGAAGATCACCACCCAGGCTGGGCATCAGGCACCCTGGGGCACGGTCGAACTCGGCCCGATCGATCAGCCGAGCATTCGCTTCACGGGGACCGATTACGCCGCGGTCCACGACCAGTTCCAGCAGAAGTTTCTGGACTGGGGCTGGGGCGATGGCATGCCGCTGATCCCACCGACCAAGGAGCGGGTCGAGGCGATGCTGATGGGCACGTCGCGCTCGCCGGATACCGTCCTCACCAACGCGTTGTTGCCGGCGCGCGGCATCGCAACCGTGCGTCTGGTTGCGGTGCAGGCGGTGATGGCAGGTGCGCGGCCGGAACACTTCTCGGTGATCCTCGCGGCGACGCAGGCGATGGCCAACGTCGGTCCGGATTTCATCATCATTGCCCAGACCACCAGCCCGATGACGCCCCTGTTCTGGGTCAACGGCCCGATCGTACGCGAGGCCGGCATCAACAGCGGCATGGGCTCGCTTGGCCCGGGCACGCAGTCGCGGGCGAACATCGCGATAGGGCGCACCGCACGGCTGGTGATGATGAACATCGGCGGCGCCTACCTTGGCACCAAGGATATGGACACGATCGGCGCGGCCGACAAGTTCAGCCTGGTGACCGCGGAGGATGACGAGGAACTCGCCGACCTCGGCTGGCAGCCTTACCACGTCAGCAAGGGCTTCAAGGCAACGGACAGCACGATCACGATCGTCAACGTCGTCGATCACGGCCATGTCGCCGGCATGGGGACGCCGGAGGCGGAAGGGGTGCTGCTCGAGATCGCCGACGACATCAGCAAGGTCGGCGGCGTTGGTGGCTTCGAGCGGATGAGCGGTGGCATCGTCATGCTGTCCGGCGACACCTCGCGCATCCTGACGCGGGCCGGTTTCACGACCAAGGAGTCGATCGGCAACTACATCGCCAGTCACATCCATGGCCACAAGGAGACTTACCTCAAGTGGTACGGCCATGAACGCGGCAAGAGCGCCTATGTCGAGACCGAACTCGCGCGCTTCGACGAGGACGGTGTCATCCGCGGCGTATCACCGCAGAACATCACGGTGCTGCGCGTCGGTGCGCACGCCGGCAAGGACGAGTTCTACCGCCACGGCAACTATGCGACGACGGTGAATATCGCGGACTGGAAGTAGGCGCTGACGTCATCCCGCCACGGCACGGCGTGGCGGGATGACCCGGCTTACCGGACCCGCTGGTCGCGCTGGAACGTGAAGCGCTCGCGGGCGAAGTGGATGCGGGCAATGATGAGATCGAGGATGGTGCGGATGCGCTGCTCCAACTCGCTGCCGGCGCGGTAGTCGGCCGGCGCGAAGTAGTCGATGCGGCCGGCGCGGACCAGTTCACGGCAGACGTCGATGGCACCGGCGTTGTCCGGTTCGTGCACGGCGACGGCGAAGCCGCCGTATTTCTTGGTGACTGTCATGCAGGGCACGTCGGTCAGCCCATCACCGATGTACAGCATGTGCTCGAACGGGATCGGACGCGCGCTCTCCGGCATGTAATCGTTGATCGACTGCGACGTCTCCTCGCGACCCTTGTTGATGCGGAACAGGTACTGCGTCTTCGCCGTGTCGTTGATGACGACGGTCGGAAAGACCGCTCGTTCGTGATGATCGAAGTAGTACTGCGACGCATAGATCCGCTCGAACCGATCGCGGATGCTGATGCCGGCAAGGATCTCGTCCAATCCGGCCGAGACCAGGTAGTGCCGCACCTGCACGCTGCCGCCGGAGCGCGCGGCGACATAGTCGTCGACGTGCGTGAACCACTCTTCGACCCCGGGAAAATATTGAATGCCAGCGGCGAGCCGGCGCAGTGCGTCGCGACTTAGGTGCTTGCGGTTGACCTCGATCTTTTCGACGAGCAAACGCATATACGCCAGGATGCGATCGCCACCGGTGCGCTCGACTTCATCCTGCACCTCGCGCCAGAACCGGGCGGCGTCGATGCCAAGTTCCGGCAACACCGTGTATTCCTGCATCGGCAGCGGCGTCAGCGTGCCGTCGAAGTCGTAGACCACCGCCAGCGTGGTCTGATGAAAGGTGTCCGGCATGACCTCACGCGGTGACACGGATCGCGCCCTCGAAAGCCAGCAGCCAGCGTTTGCTGGCGAGGCCGCCGCCGTAGCCGACCAGTTGCCCGGTGGCACCGATGACGCGATGGCACGGCACGATGAGCGGGATCGGATTGGCGTGGTTCGCGCCGCCGACTGCCCGCGCCGCGCCAGGCTGGCCGATCGCCTGTGCAATCTCGCCATAGCTCCGGGTAGCCCCAAACGGGATCCGCACGACCTGCGCCAGCACGCGGCGCCGAAACGGCGTCAGCGTCCAGTCGAACGGAACGTCGAAGGACGTGCGCCGCCGTGCGAAGTACTCACCGAGCTGACGGCAGGCCAGCGCCGCATGACCGTGTCGTGGGGACGGCCGGGCGTTGGCCGGGATGGCGTCATCCGGAAACTGGATGGCGCACAAGCCGCGGTCCGTTGCAAGCGCGGTCAGGCTGCCGAGCGGCGTTTCGATCGTGGCCCGAAACAGGGCAGGTGTCGTGGCATGCCCCTCAGTCGTCGTCATCGTCTTCGGCGAGCACGGTTGCGATCCGTCCGAACAACTGGGCCGGGTCGGACTCGATGAGCATCATGTCCTGGTAGCGCGCCGATAGGAATTCCTCGGCGACGGCATGATCGATCGCCTGCAACATCGGCACGAAGTAGTCGGCGGTATTGAGCACGCCGATCGGCTTATCATGGCGGCCGAGTTGGCGCCAGGTCAGCACCTCGAGAAACTCGTCGAACGTGCCGAGGCTGCCGGGCAGCGTCAGGAAGGCATCCGACAACTGCATCATCACGCGCTTGCGCTCGAACAGGTCTTCGACCACGTGATGCTCGGTCGCACCCGGGTGATCGACTTCGGCCGAGCGCAGGTATTCCGGGATGACCGAAATCACCTGGCCGCCGTGCGCCAGGACGGTGTCGGCGAGGATACCCATGATGCCGATGCGACCGCCGCCAAATACCAGATGGGCGCCGGAGCGCGCCAGGATCTCGCCGGTGTGGACCGCGGCCTGTGTATAGTCGGGCCGGCGGCCGGACCGCGAGCCACAGAACACGCAGATGCGTTTGCCACGCAGGGCCGGAAAGGAAATGTTGCTCATGCCAATCTCCGAAGGCTAGGTAATCTCGTGCCCGACACGGTGGTTATGGCTCGTTCCGGGCGGTCGTATCCGCCCGCGTCGCAAGCCAGACAATGGTCGCGTCGAGCACCCGCCAGGACTCGTCGTCGCCGCGTTCCAGCCGGACCAGACGACCGGCACCGCATTCACTGCCGCAGAGCTGTTCGACCATCACCAGCGCGTGGCGGATCGCCGGATCAAAGCCGACCCGCGACAGCCGCAGCACCCCCGGCGTGGCAATGTACTTGCTGAAGAAACCCGGCCAGCCATCCTTTGCGAACAGCGTGTCGAGCTCGCGCCGATCGAGCAGCGTGTAGTCCGCCGCGATATCGAAGCGACGTTCGATGACTACCGGCGTGGCATTCATCACGGCGAAGTCGGTGACGAGTTCCGGGGTCAGCTCGAGTTTTCCGACTGCGGCCGGATCCTGTTCCAGCCGAGTCAGTGTTTCGTGATCGCACACGGTGGCCGCCTCGATCACGAGGCGGCGGGTGTCAGCCGGAAGGCCGTGCCGGAGCACGGCGCTGAGGACCCGATATTCCTCCGCATGCAGGGTCGGTGCCGCCTCGCCGATACGCATCGTCGTGGCCACCGGCGCGTCGTTCGCCGCGCGCGCAGGCAACGTGGCGAGCGCCGCCGCCAAGGGCAGGGCTAAAGCGAGGATCCACCGTAGGTGGTTCGGTGCGACCAGGCGGCACATGCGGCCATGATAGCCCGATACGGCGAATCACGATCAGCCGACCAGCACCATCACGTCATCTTCGAGCTGATCCAGCACCCGCTCCGCGGTATTGCCAATGGCAACGCCGGTGATGCCGCGCCGCGCCACGGTGCCGATGATGACGAGCCCGGCATTGAGCTTGGCGGCGGTCTCGGCGATCACCTTTTCCGGCGTGCCCATCGCGACGTGGGCGCGGTCACGCGGGATCTTCACGCGGTGCGCCAGATCCGGTGGATGAATGAAGTAGTCGCTGTCCGAGTAGGCGTTGACGGCGTGCAAGCGCGCGTTCGGATTACGCGCCAGCACGCTGTGGCCGGCATCGATGATCTTCTCGTTGAGCCGGACATGGGGCTCATCGGTGGCGCCTATATTCAAGGCGAGCAGCACGTCATCCACGGGCGAACTGCCGGACTCGCGCTTGACCAGCGAGACCGGGCACTTCGCGGTGCGCAACAGGCGCTTGTCGGAATTCTTCAGCAACCGCCGGCGTATCGCGGAACGGCGATAGGTTGATTTGATGATGAGATCGCAGTCGAGTCGTTCGGCCGCAGGGGCAAGTGCCTCGCGCCAATCCGGATCCCAATCGACTACCGGCACGACCTCGACGCCATGGCTTTCGGTCGTGGCGATGATATGGTTGAGCCACAGGCTGTAGCGCTCCAGGCCGACCCGTTGCAGCGCGTCGACATCATCGGCCTGCAACCGGGAGTAGGCGCAGAGATATGCGGTGACGCGGGCTCCCGTGGCGGACGCGACCCGGATCGCCCGATGCAACGCACGCTGGTTGTCGGAAGTTGGGTCGATGACGGCCAGGATGTTTTCGATACGCACGCCTGTGTCTCCTTAAGGATTGATGAATATTCAATCACGGCATTGACGAAACGGCAGGGCTCGCTACTCTTTGCGTCTGTTTTTTCGGCCAAGTATAAGGACCCGCAAACAGCCCATGCAATCGATTCGCGTCTCGCTCGCGCTCTGTCTGCTTCTTGTGCCGATCTTTGTCCGTGCCTTTGATGAGCCCGAGAACTGGGCACGGGTGCTGTTCACCGAGCAGGCGAGTGGGCGGCCGATGCCGCTCATCACCGCCATCGATCCCTCACTCGATATCGATCGCGCGTATCGGATTCAACGCTTTTTCCAGCAGCTGCGGTCTGCCACTGATCAGATTTCAGGTTTTCGCATGGGCCCGACCGGCGTGCCGCCGTCGCAGCAATATCGCCTGACCGTGCCGATCACTGGCGTGCTGTTCGAAAATGGTCGGGTCGCATCCGGCGCGACCATCGACCTGGCCGATCATCCCGGCATGATGGTCGAGTGCCATGTCGGCTTTGTCATCGCCGCGCCAATTGAGCATCCGCCCGGTCCGGACCAGGACCTGGCACGATTGGTCCGTGAGGTGCGCCCGGTGATCGAATTGCCGCGTCTCCATTTCGACGGTACCGCGGTGACGGTCCCCGATCTGATCGCGGCCAACGGCAGTGGCGGCTTGTTCATCGTTGGTGCACCGCTGCCGAATACCGAACCCACGACCGTCAATGCACTTTTTGTCGAACTGTATCGTGGCGACACGGTCATCGACCGCGGCCGGGCAAGCAATGTGATGAATGATCAGTACCTCGCCCTGAGCACGCTGATCCGGACCTTGCTGGCGCATGGCCAGCGCATCGAGCCGGGACAGTTGCTGTTGACCGGCGCGCTGGGCGATTCACTCCTGGCCGAACCCGGCCGCTACCGTGCCGAGTTCCGCGATGCCGGCGTCGTCGAATTCGAGGTCAGGGATACCGGCCCGCCAGGATCGTAGCCGGGGTTGACCGAACGGCCGCACCGAGACCCGAGCGGTGCTGCAGCAAATCCGCTGCGTGCTGGTTTGGAGCGGACGTCGCGAGTCTGCCTGTCATCGGTTAGGGTCCCGGGCGCTGCTGTCGACGCGGTCCCGCCCGCAGTTCCAGCAAATTTCGAATGCCGGCGGGTTGCTCTGCCGACAATAGGAACAGACCCACGATGGAGACTCCGCTGCGCTATCCAGGATAGCGAGTGTGGCGACGACTAGCCGCCGCGCGCGTTCGTAGTCGTCATCCCGATCGACCCAGATCTCTGCCGGCGGTCGAAACCCCGGTATCGCAGACCGGCCCGAGTATTCGTTCTGAATCGTGACGTCGATGCCCCCGTGGAGCAGCGCGTCACGAACGAGCACGGTTTCAATGGGTTCATTGGAACTGAATACCTTGCGCATCCTTCTGGACCCCCTGTCTTTGTCACACCGGTTCGCCATGGAGGGGCGGAGTGCCGCCACACCCCTTGCAGGCCGCGGTTCGCTTGCGCGATGGGAAGCAGTGTCCGATGGGATGACGGGCAGGCTCAGCGCGAGGCATTCTTGTGGCCACGAGGCGATGGCCGGTTCAGTGTGCCGCGCGATGCAACTTCATATCGCGGACGATGGTCGCCGCAATCTCTTCAATCGAGATCGTGGTCGAATCGAGATACGGAATGTTCTCGGTACGGAACAGTGCTTCGGCGCCGCTGACCTCGCGCCGGCATTGGGCGAGGCTGGCGTAGTTGCCGGAGGCGCGGCGCTCGTGGCGGATGCGGCTGAGGTGCTCGGGGACGATGGTCAGTCCGTACAACTTGTCGCGGCACTTGGCGAGGGTCGGCGGCAACCGCGAGCGATCGAAATCCTCTTCGGCGAGCGGGTAGTTCGCCGCCTTCAGGTAGTAATGCAGCGCGAGGTAGAGACAGGTCGGCGTCTTGCCCGAGCGCGAGACGCCGAGCAGCACGATGTCGGCTTCATCGAGACCGTTCGGCTTCAAGCCGTCGTCGTGGCTCAACGTGTAATTCAGCGCGTTGAGGCGGCGGTCATAGGTCGTCGTATCGACGATGCCGTGCATCCGCCCCATCGAATGCGACGACTTGATATCGAGCACCTCTTCGAGTGGACCGATGAAGGTGCCGAACAGATCGAACACGTTGGGACAGCAGGCGGTGATCGTGTTCTGGATGGCGTCGTCGGTCAGTGTGCTGAAGACCAGCGGCGGCGCATCGTCATCGCGGCTGGCGCGTTCGATCTCGGCAACCGCGCGCGCGGCGGCAGCGGGATTGTCGACAAATGGAATATGCACGCGCTCGAAGTCGGCGCTCGGAAACTGCGTCAGCAGGCTTTCGCCGAGCGTTTCGGCAGTGATGCCGGTACGATCGGAAATGAAGAACACGCGGCGCTTGGTCATGTCATGCCTCGGTTCCTTGAATTCGCATAGAATCCGTACCACACGGCAACGCCGGCATCACTCAACAACCTGAATCGGGATTGCACATGCAGGATTATATCGTCGAACTGCACCACCTCGGCTTGACCGACATTGAACGGGTCGGCGGCAAGAACGCCTCGCTCGGCGAAATGCTGCGCCATCTCGCCGCTGCCGGCGTGCGCGTGCCGGGCGGCTTCGCTACCACCGCCGCGGCCTATCGCGAGTTCCTCGCGCAGGGTGACCTCGATAAAAGGATCCATGCACGGTTGGCGAGGCTGGAGGTCGATGATGTGGCCGCGCTGGCGCAGGTGGGCCGCGAGATCCGATCCTGGATCAAGGAGACGCCGTTGCCGGCGGCATTGGACCGTGCGGTCCGCGCCGCCTATGCCGCGCTCGGAAATGGCAGCGGCGACATCGCCGTAGCGGTGCGCTCGTCGGCAACCGCCGAGGATTTGCCGAATGCCTCGTTCGCCGGGCAGCAGGAAACCTTTTTGAACGTGACCGGAACCGAACAGGTGGTGGCGCGCATCAAGGATGTATTCGCCTCGCTGTTCAACGATCGCGCCATTGCCTCTCGCGTGCATCAGGGTTTCGACCACCACAAGGTAGCGCTGTCCGCGGGCGTACAGTTGATGGTACGCAGCGATCTCGCGACCTCCGGCGTGATGTTCACGCTCGATACCGAATCCGGCTTTCGTGACGTCGTGTTCATCACCGCCGGTTACGGGCTCGGCGAACTGGTGGTGCAGGGCGCGATCAATCCGGACGAGTACTACCTGCACAAGCCCGCGTTGCGCGCCGGCCGGGCCGCGATCCTGCGGCGCAATCTTGGCGCCAAGCATTTGAAGATGATCCACTCTGGCGACGGCAGCGGCGTCGTCACGATCGAGACCGGCACCGCCGAACGCCAGCATTTCTGTCTTTCGGACGAGGATCTGCATGAGCTTGGCCGCATCGCGCTTGCGATCGAGCAGCATTACGGTCGGCCGATGGATATCGAATGGGCGAAGGACGGACACGATCACAAGCTGTACGTGGTGCAGGCGCGGCCGGAAACGGTGCAGAGCCGCGCCGATCAGCGGTTGGAGCGGTTCGTGCTGCTGGAGCGTGGCGACATACTCGCCAGCGGCCGCAGCATCGGCGGTCGGATCGGCGCTGGCATTGCCCGGGTGATCCGTTCGATCGAAGACATGGAGCGGCTGCGCGAAGGCGACGTGCTGGTTGCCGACATGACCGATCCGGATTGGGAGCCTGTGATGAAGCGCGCCGCGGCGATTGTCACCAACCGCGGCGGCCGCACCTGCCATGCCGCGATCATTGCGCGCGAGCTGGGCACGCCGGCGGTGGTCGGTTGCGGCGATGCGACCGCGATGATCCGCGACGGTGACCCGGTCACGGTCTCCTGTGCCGATGGGTATACCGGGCACGTCTATACGGGACTGTTGCGGTTCGAACACCAGAAGATCGCGTTCGACAACCTGCCGCAACTGCCGGTCAAGATCATGATGAACGTCGGCAATCCCGATCGCGCATTCGCCTTCGGCCGCCTGCCGAATGCCGGTGTCGGGCTTGCCCGGCTCGAATTCATCATTGCCCGGATGATCGGCATCCACCCGCGCGCACTGCTCGAATATGACTCCATTCCAGCCGAGCTGCGGGCGCAGATCGCGCCGAAGATTGCCGCCTATGGCGAGCCGGTGCGCTATTACGTGGAACGCCTGGTCGAAGGCATCGCGACCATCGCCGCGGCGTTCTTCCCGCATCCGGTGATCGTGCGCCTGTCCGATTTCAAGTCGAACGAATATGCCAACCTGCTGGGAGGCACGCTGTACGAGCCGCGCGAAGAGAATCCGATGCTCGGTTTTCGCGGCGCGTCGCGCTACATCGCGCCCGAGTTCGAGCCCTGCTTTGCGCTCGAGTGCCGCGCGGTGCGGCGCGTGCGCGACGAACTGGGGCTGACCAATGTCGAGGTGATGATCCCGTTCGTGCGCACCGTCAGTGAGGCGCGCGGCGTGATCGACGTGCTGGCGCAGCACGGCCTGAAGCGCGGCGAGAATGGCCTGCGCCTCATCATGATGTGCGAACTGCCGTCGAACGCGTTGCTCGCCGAGCAGTTCCTCGAATACTTCGACGGCTTCTCGATCGGTTCGAACGATCTGACGCAACTGACGCTCGGCCTCGATCGCGATTCCGGCCTGGTCGCCGGCGCGTTCGACGAGCGCGACGAAGCGGTGAAGCAATTGATGGCACGCGCCATCAGCGCCTGCCGCGCCGCCGGCAAGTACATCGGCATCTGCGGCCAGGGTCCGTCGGATCACCCGGACCTCGCCGAGTGGTTGATGGCCCAGCAGATCGAATCGATCTCGCTCAATCCCGACAGCGTGGTCGAGACCTGGATCGATTTGGCGAGGTTCGCGTAGGGCCGAAGCGCCGGTGCATCGATGCACGGTGTACCGCCAAAGCCAATCCTTGAGTTGCTTGCCAGCAATGCCGCGCACGCCATCGGATGCCATGGAACTCATCGCCGCATTGGCCGCCGCCGATGTGTCGACGCGGCTGAATGCCGCGCTCGCGGCTGGCTCCAGTCCCGATCCGGAACTGCTCGACACGTTGGTTGCGCGATGCGCGATCGAGCCCGACTTCTATGTCCGCGACATGCTTACCTGGGCGCTGATTCGTCTGCCCGCGGCGATCGTTGTGCCACGCCTGTTGGTGGAATTGAGTTCCGTATGCGCGCAAGCCAGGAGTCAGGCGTTGCACACGCTTTCCAAATGCAAGGATCCCGGTGCCTGGCCCGCGCTCACCGACTCGTTGTTGCGTGATGCCGATGATGAAGTCGCCCGCAGCGCCTGGCGTGCTGCGGTCGTGCTCGTGCCGGCCGGCCAACAGCAAGCCCTGGCGGAACGATTGGTGACGCAACTCGGACGTGGCGAGCGCGAGGTACGACTCAGCCTGAGCCGCGCCCTCGTCATGCTCGGCGAAGCGGCGATCATGCCCGTATTGCGCAACGCCCTGGCGAGCCGGGACGATCGTGTTCGAGCGCATGCCCGCGCGACCGAGCGCCTGCTGCGTGATCCGAACGCCGCTTTCGAACACAGCCTCGATCAGGCGAAGCGGGTGTTCGTACTTGGACCGAACGACAACGCGGGAACCTCGGGCTGAAGGCGGATTGCGCGGGAACCACCGCAACGGTCATGCAGCGCATGCGTTACCCGCAAACCGAGCTTTCACTGCAGCCGACGCCCGTTGCGGCTTCAAGCCCCGGCGGCCTGGTCGGGCAGCTCACTCAACACGGTTCATCTCGCAGCGCCAGTTGCGGGTCGCTGGGCCGATGGCGCCCCTTCCCGCAGCACCGCCAGCCGGGCGAGGCCGAAATGAATGAATGCAAGGCCCGCGACCAAAGGCACCAGCAAACCGACGAACGGCAGGTAGGAAAACAGCGACACCAGCGCGCCGAGCCAGAACCAAGACCAGCGGTGGCGGTGGAACAGTTCTGTCATTTCCGCGGTGCTGGCGTGTTCGGCGACGGCGTCGTAACGGAACAGGCGCGCGTTCAGATAGCCGAGCAGCAACGCTGCGAGCATTGGCCACAGCGGCGGCAGCAGCCAGAGCGGCAGCGTGACCACGGCCAGGATCGTGGAGATGACAATGGCGATGAGCGCGTTCCAGACGCTGCCGGCAAGCGTACCGCCGCGGCGGCGTTCGAGGTGCGGGTAGCGCTTCGGCGCGACCTGGGCGATCAGCGCCGGCATCACGGCAAAGCCGACGATCAGGCTGGTCGTGATCAAGACCAGCGGCACGAGCAAGGCCGGTATCAGCAGCCAGCCCAGACCGACCGCGATCGAGGTGAGGGGTAGCCACTGCGAGAGCAGGCGGCCGAGCGGCGAGTCGAGCATCGAGCCGGACAGCCAGAGCACGAAATCATCGGCGTACGCCAGCGCGAGCACGGACCAGAACAGCAGCGAGACTCCGAGCGGCCACAAAAGCAGCCAGACGATCCGCCAGTGCAGCAGATCGCGCAGCGCGCGCACGAAGGCTTGGAAAATGTCGCTCAACGCTGCGGACGGAACGCCAGCAGCGCATTGCCGGGGACACCGGCAAGGCCGTAACCGGATTGGACCAGCACGAGGCCGTTCGCGGCGATCACCGATGCGTTGTCGATCGCGCCGCCCTTGGCCGGGACGCCGTTGACCGTCGTGAACTCGCGCGCGGTATCGAACTGGAACAGCAATCGGCCATCGCGCGCGTCGAAAACGCGGAAATAGCCATCGTTGCCGCCTTGCAGCACGGTGCCGTCGACATATAGGGCCGCCGCTGACAAGCCGTAGTTGCGGCCGCAGGTCGGGATCCGCTGCGCGCGATCGCCACTGCAATCCGCAGCGTTGAGCCAGGACCAGGCGATCTTGCCGGACGCGATCTCGACCGCATGGAGGCCGGGTTCCTCCGGATCCTCGAACGGAATGCCGACCTTGTTGACCGGCACATAAACTCGCGTGCCGTCATAGGCCATGCCCCAGTGAATACCGCCCGCCGGGCCGCCGGGACCAAGCTTGACGTTCCATAGCAGCTTGCCGCCCTGGTCCGGGTCGAGCGCCCAGAGCACGCCGTTCTTCTGTCCGGCCAGCACGATGTCGGATCCGTCGGGCCGTGCGGCCAGCACGATCGATGCACCGAAGTCCCAGTCCTTGTTGATGCTGTAGGCCGGCGGGCAGTTCGGGCCACTGGGATCGGCCATGCAGCCGGTGAGAAAAATATCGTTCGGTGTCGTCTGTTGCTTCCAGCGCAGCGCGCCGGTTTCGAGATCGATTGCGAGGATGGCATCGCTGCTGTCGGTTGGCGGTTCGGAGGTGTTCTGGCCGGTGCCGACGTAGAGCACGCCGCGCTTCTCGTCGATCGCCGGTGTCGTCCAGATCGGTGCGCCGGACGGGCCCCATTGCTGCGTGCCGACGCGGCTCCTGCCGCGCGGTGTTGCGGCCTCCATCGTGTGATGGACCCAGGCGATCGCGCCGGTCGTGGCGTCGAGTGCGGCGACCGCGCCGTGGCTGGTGCAGCATTCGTACTCCGGCGCCGCGCCCATGTTGAGTTCTCCGGAGGAGATCGGCGCGTAGACGCGATCCCGGTACAGCACCGGCATGCCGGTCGTGTTCGAGACACTGGTGACGCGCAGCGACGTGCGCCACAACAACTTGCCGGTCGCAGCCTCGAGCATCTGCACATGCGCCGCGCCATCGCCGAACACCAGCACGCGCCGGCCATCGGCCAGCGTGCCGTAGTTGACGTGCGTGCGCAGCGGCACGCCATGTTGATAGACCCACTGCACGCAGGGCTCGCCGGCGATGTCGAGCGCGAACAACTGGCCGGAATCGACGATCGGCAGGTAGATTGTATTGCCGACGATCGCCGGCTGCGCGCGCATGTTCGCGGTCTGCGGAAAGCCGAGCGCCCACGCGAGTTCGAGTTTGCCGAGATCCGCCTTGCCGAGGCCAGCTTCGGCCGCGCTCATGGCGCGATGGTTCCGCAGGCCGAGGCCGAATCCCGCGACCGTCGCCGTGCCGGTATCGGCCTGCGCGCGCGGCGCGGGGCAGGCATGGCGGGCAATCCAGCCGGTATCGACCTGTGAAGTCTTCGCGAGGTAACCGACCACGGCGTCGACCTCGGCCGGCGCGAGGCTCGCGGCCTGGACCTTCATTTTGCCGTCGGTCAACGCATAGGTCAGCGCGCGGATGCCGGTGCGGCGCAAGGTGTCCAGCGGCGGCGATTTTGATTGTTCGGGATGATCGTGACAGGAGGCGCACGACCGCTGGTAGATTGCCTGCCCGGCATCGGTATCGGGGCGCTGTGTCATCGGCACCTGGGCATTGCCAGCGCGGCAAAACATCATCAGGCAAAGCAGGGCACAACCGCGTATCGCCAGCAACAGTGTTTTCATGCGGTCTCCGCGATGGTCGAGTGTTCGAGCAGTACGTCACGTTCCGCGGGCGCGACATCGGCATCCGCGAGACGCAGGTGGATCAACCGTGGCGGGACCAGGCCCTTGCCGATCAGCCGCCGCTTTTCTTCCGGAAACAAGGTGTCGCGAAAGAACAAATCGCCGATCGGAATGATGCGATGTTCGGCAATCAGGACGACCTCGTTCAGCAATGCGCGAAAACCATTGGCAGGTCGATCCAGCCGTTGTTCGGCGAAGTCCACGCTGGCGATGCCGTCGCCATAGATGGCGCGCACTTCACGCTTGTACCGTTCGATGATCGACGAGCTGACGGTTGTTTCGATGTGCTGCTCGATATGTTCGAGCCGGCGGCGCATCAGATGCTGAATGATTTCCAGCAACGGCAAGTTGTCCTTGGCGCTGCTATATATCGAGAGCACGTCGCGCATGCGCAGTTCGTCATAGATGTCGGTCGCGAACATCGTGTTGCGTCGTTGCGCAAGCGCGTCGTAGGAACTGTAGCCGAGCAGGGCGACGATGTCCGGCAGTTCGCGAATGTGGCGGTTGAAGCCGACACCGCACAGCAACTGACCGAAACTCAAGCCGAGCGCGCGCGCCAGCCGGCGCTTGCGGCCACGATCGGTGGAGCGATCCGTCTGCGCCGCCTGATACAGCCGCTTCAGCAGATCCTCGCCGCTCGCCAGCAGGATGGTTTCGAACTTCGCGACGCTCATGGCACTTCGCCGAGCAGGTCCTGGACCATGCCGAAGCGACGCATGCGTGGTGCCTTGAACCGCAATTGCTCCGGCAGCGTGGCTAACGCCGCGTCAGCGCTGTCGCGATCCGGGAACGAGCCGTAGAGAGCGGCGAACTGTGGCGTCGCGGCGGCGGCGAGCGGCAGCGCGCAGCAGAGCAGCATCGCGTCAGGGCGCATGGTGGGGCAGGACCTCGCTGGGGACCGGCTCGATACAGCGCGGATCGTCATTGACGGGCGAGTTTACATGACGGCTCACGGGCGTGAAATCGAACGCGTCGTCGGGCGCCGGACGCAGCAGTGCGGCGAGGTGCGTTGCCGATGCCGCGGGGTCGAGCCAGGTAGCATGGTCGTGCGTGTCGATGATGGCCGGCATGCGATCGTGGATTGCCGCGAGGCGGGTGCTGGCGCCGCAGGTGACCAATGCGGCGGTTTCGAGTTCGCTGCCGTCGGCGCCTTGCCAATGCTCCCACAGGCCGGCGAAGGCGAATGGCTGCCGGTCGCGGGCGTGGATGTAGTACGGCTGCTTGCCGGTCGCCGTCGTGCGCCATTCGTAGTAGCCGTCGGCCGGCACGAGGCAGCGCCGCCGGCGAAAGGCGGCGCGAAACGAGGGTTTCTCTGCGATCGTCTCGGCGCGCGCGTTGATCAGCCGATTGCCGATCGCCGGATCCTTGGCCCAGGACGGCACCAATCCCCAGCGCAGGTGGGTGAGCTCGATGGCCGCGGCAGAGCCGCGCAATGCCGCCAGCGGTTGACCGGGCGCGATGTTGTAACGGGGCGTGATGCGGGCCATCGCCGGCACGCCGAACTGTGCCGCAAGTTGGGCTCCCTCGGTATGCAACGTGAATCGGCCGCACATCGCGCGTTGGTCACCAGCGCGTCGCGTCGCCGCTGGTGCCGCGCTGTTTCATCGATCGAACAGCAGGGACAGATTGATGGCGCGGACATGCTTGGTCAGCGCGCCGACCGAAATGAAATCGACGCCGGTTTCGGCGATGGTGCGGATGTTGTCGAGATTGACGTCGCCGGACGCTTCGAGCCGGACCGACGGCGGCACCAGCGCGCGCGCCTCGCGCATCATCGGCAAGGTGAAGTTGTCGAGCAACAGGGTCTCGGCGCCGGCCGCGATCGCCTCGCGCACCTCGTCGAGCGTCTCGACTTCGACCTCGATGGGCCAGCCGGGATGCAGACGGCGGCATGCGGTGATGGCGGCCGTAATCGACCCGGCGGCGGCGATGTGGTTTTCCTTCAGCAGGATGGCATCGTACAGACCAATGCGATGGTTGCTGCCGCCGCCAATCGCCACCGCGTATTTCTGCGCGTGTCGCAAGCCCGGGATGGTCTTGCGCAGATCGAGCAGCCGGGTCGAGCAGCCTTCGAGTTGTCTTGCATAGCGGCGCGTCTCGGTCGCGGTCGCGGCCAGCGTTTGCAGGAAATTGAGCGCGGTGCGCTCGCCGGTGAGCAGGCCGCGGGTCGGGCCCTGCAAGCGGCACAGGCGCGTGTCGGCGGAGATCTCATCACCTTCGGCATGCAACCAGGTGATGGTGATGGCCGGATCAATCAGGGCGAAGACACGGTCGAACCAGGGCCGGCCGCACAGCACGCAATCCTCGCGGGTCAGCACGTGCGCGGTACTGACATGATCGGGCGGGATGATGGCGGCGGTGACGTCTCCGGAACCGACGTCCTCGGCAATGGCGAGACGGACGATGGTATCGATCGTGGCGAGCAGGTGTGCGGGTGGTGCGTTCATCGGTGATCCGTCGGTTGCTGATGGGACTGGTGGTCGTGCCGGTCAGGATAGCGGCGTTCGCCTTGGCGCGGTAGGGCCGCGGCGCTGCTACGATGTCCGCCATGGCCAAACGCCGACGACCGCTGGTCTACGACGCCGCGACCGGCTGGTTCCGTGGTTGCCGGCAGGTGCGCTCACCCAATTGCAATGCCCGCCCGCGGGGCATCGTCGTGGATCTCGTGGTGATCCATGGCATCAGTCTGCCGCCGGGCTGCTTCGGCAGCGGCGATGTCGAAAGGCTGTTCACCAATACGCTCGACTGCGCGGCACGTCCGGAATATGCCGCACTGCGGGATCTGCGCGTCTCCGCGCATCTGCTGATCGAGCGCCAGGGCACGCTGACGCAGTTCGTCGCATTGCCCGAGCGCGCCTGGCACGCGGGTGTTTCGAGCTTTCGCGGTCGGCCGGACTGCAACGATTTTGCCATCGGCATCGAGCTTGAAGGCTGCGACGATATCCCGTATACAACGGCCCAGTATGCCGCGCTCGGCGCGGTGCTCGCGGCGCTGCGAGACGCCTTTCCGGAGATAACCCGCGAACGAATCGTCGGCCACTCGGAGGTGGCGCCGCAACGAAAAACCGATCCGGGGCCGGCGTTCGATTGGACGCGGCTGCGGGCGATGCTCGAAGGAGAGTGACATGAGTCTGCTGGTCATCCTGGTGGTAAGCGCAATCGAATTGACGCTCGCTCCTCTGGCGCAGGTGCGCGAGACGCGCTGGGTCACCGCGTGGCACGATTGGCTGGGCAATGAGCTTTCCGGCCGGAGTTGGTGGGATGGCACACCCGGTCTGCTGCTGCTGGTCGCGGTGCCGATGCTCGCGGTCGGGTTGCTGTATGGTTGGATCGGCGCACTGGGTGCGATTTTCGCATTCGCGTTCGCGACGTTGCTGGCGCTGTATTGCCTCGGCCCGGGCGATCTGAATCAGGATATCGATCGCATACTCCAGGCCGGCAGTGACGCGGAACGCACCGAGGCCGGGGCGGCGCTCGCGGTGAATCTCGAAGACCGCAGCGGTGACGCGGCCGAACTCACGCTGCGCGGTATCGTCGTCGCCGCGCACGATCGGCTGTTCGCACCCTTGTTCTGGCTGGTCGTGCTCGGCCCGGCCGGCATCGTGCTGTACCGAATAGTCGCCGTGCTGCGGCAGGGCGGTGGTTATGGGGGCATGGCCGATGCGGCACGACACCTGCATTCGATCCTGTGCTGGGTGCCGGAGCGTTTGTTCGCACTGGGCTTCGGCATCGCCGGCAGTCTGCAGCATGCGTTCGACGCCTGGCGCGCGACGGAGGACTACTCGCTGGAACATGGCCAGACGATGATGACCCGGGTGGCATTGGCGGCATTGCTGCCGGTGGCGGAAGCTGACGCCGAAGCCGATACGCTGGTATCCCGCGTCCGGGCGCTGTGCGGTCTGCTGAATCGCAGCTACATCGTGTGGTTGACGCTGCTTGCAGCGCTGCTGCTGGCGAGTCTTGCGGGCTGAGGATTGGGGAAGGTTCGAACAAGCCCTCCGGTCGCGGGCATGGCCCGCGAATGGAACTTTCACAGCAACCTTAGATGAAACTGGCGACCGGGATCAGGCGCGCGCCGGAGCTGTCGATGATTGCCATCCGGCCGCTTTCGTACCAGTCACCAAGCACGACCCGCTCGTAGAACCGGCCGTCACCAAAGGACTCGTGAATGTGCGGCCGATGCGTGTGGCCGTGGATCAGGCGCATCACGCGGTATTGCGCCATGACGCGATCGACCGTTTCCGGATCGACATCCATGATCGCCTCGTCCTTCGCATTGACCGCGGCCAGGGCGCCGGCACGCACTTCGCTTGCATAGGCGCGCCGGGCGGTCAGGGGCTGTGCCAGGAATTGCTGGCAGAAGCGCGGATCGCGTACCTCGCGGCGGAATTCCTGATAGGCGACATCGCGGGTGCACAGCAGATCGCCGTGCATCAGCAAGGTCGGTACACCGTAGAACTCGTCGCGATGATATTCGGGCAGCAGCTTCGCGCCGGTCAGATGGGCGAAGCGGGCGCCCAGCAGGAAGTCGCGATTGCCGTGCTGCACGGCCACCGGCGTGCCGCTCGCCGCCAGCCGGGCCAGCGCGGTGATGACACGGTCGTGCGGCTTGGTGTCATCGTCGTCGCCCAGCCAAAGTTCGAACAGATCGCCGAGGATATAGAGACCATCGCTGCCGCGTGCCGCGTCAAGCAGGCGCTCGAACGCATCGATCTGCGCCGGTCGTTCCGCCGCGAGATGCAGATCGGAAACGAACAGCAGGGCCATCAGCGCTATCCCTGCGGCAGCAACTCGGCACCGTGGATCGTCACGGTCTCGACTGGCACATCCTGCATGCCTCGGCGGGTGCCGGTTTTCACGTTCCGGATGGCTTCGACTGTCGCCATGCCGTCGACGACGCGGCCGAATACGCAGTAGCCCCAACCTTGCGCGGAAGGATCGCGGTGGTCCAGAAACGTGTTGTCTACGACGTTGATGAAAAACTGCGCGGTTGCCGAATGCGGCTCCATGGTGCGCGCCATCGCAATCGTGCCGGTGGCGTTGGCGACTCCGTTGCTGGCTTCATTGCGGATTGGCGCGCGTGTCTGCTTCTGCCGCAATTCGGCGTCGAGCCCGCCACCCTGAATCATGAAGTTGCCGATGACACGGTGGAAGATCGTGTCGCGATAGAAGTCGTCGGCGACGTATTGCAGGAAATTGGCGACCGTCTCCGGCGCCTGCGCCTCGAACAGTTCGAGATCGATGTTGCCGAGCGAGGTGGTGAGGCGGACCCGGGGTAGAGCAGTCATGAATTCATTCCTTCAGCAGCCGCAGCCGCGTGATGACGACCGGTTCGACCGGCACGTTGTTGTCGAAACCCGCGCGGGCCTGGACCTTGACCTTGCCAATGGCGTCGGCCACCTCCATGCCCTCGATGACGCGGCCGAACACGCAGTAGCCAAAGCTGCGCGCGTCCTTGCCACGGTGATCGTACGGAGTGTTGTCAGCGAGATTGATGAAGAACTGCGCGGTGGCGCTGTGCGGATCGGGTGTGCGTGCCATCGCCAGCGTGCCACGCACGTTGCTTAAGCCATTGTCGGCTTCATTGATGATCGGCGGCTCGGTCGGTTTCTCCGAGTAGTCCTCGCGGTAGCCGCCGCCCTGGATCACGGCCTCGGCCAGCACGCGGTGGAACAGGGTGTCGTCGTAGAAACCGCGATGCGCGTAGCGGCTGAAATTGGCGACGGTCGCAGGCGCCTGGTCGGCGAACAATTCGATGACCATGACGCCGAGCGTCGTTTCGATCCGCGCGCGCGGTTGCGCCGCAAGTGCCGGCAGGCTGGTGAGCAGCAATGCGGCGAGCACATACCAGAGTCGAGGCCGGATGCGACGAGCGGCGTGGCGCGGCGGCTGGTTCTGATCGTTGAGCATTGGCAATAGAATCTAGGGAATGCACCGCATCTTAACGGCAATTGCGGGACCGGCAAACCTGAATTGCGCCGGTCCCTGGTGGCGCGTATCATCGCCCCCCGCCGCGTCGGGTCACATTCGGGGCATAGCGCAGTCTGGTAGCGCACCTGCTTTGGGAGCAGGGAGTCGGGGGTTCAAATCCCTCTGCCCCGACCACCTCTTCGCAATCGGCATGGCCGCGGCGGCGAGGTTCCCGATGCGCGTACCGGTATGCGCCCGTAGCTCAACCGGACAGAGCATCGGCCTTCTAAGCCGAGGGTTGCAGGTTCGAGTCCTGCCGGGCGCACCAATGCTTCTGCCCGCGTCGTGCCCAGGACAGTTCGATTCCGCGGTGTGAGTGAGTGTGGTGTTGCGGTGCGGGTCGCGGGTAGAATAGCCGCCCATTGCCGACGGGCCGCGGACGCGGCGGCGGCAACGCGAAGTCAATGCAGTGGTGGGCGTAGCTCAGTTGGTAGAGCGCAGGATTGTGGCTCCTGTGGTCGTGGGTTCGATCCCCATCGCTCACCCCATCCCCTGCACCGGCAAGCCTGCCGGATCACGATGGGCCTCTAGCTCAATTGGTAGAGCAGCGGACTCTTAATCCGTTGGTTGTCGGTTCGATTCCGACGGGGCCCACCAATTCCCGCAATGTAAATACCTCCTTACAGGAAGTGCGTGTGAGTGTAACGCGCCGCGGGGCGTGTCCCAGCGAGCCATGCACGATAGTCCGCGGCGAGGCCGGAGAGGCCGTTCGGATAGGCGAATTCGAACCACGCCAGTTGATCTACCGGGGCGCAGTAGTTGTCCGCGAGTTCGGCGAGATAGCCGGTGAGTGCCGCGCGGCCGGGCTCGGTGTCGAGCAGGAAATACACCAGGCTCCAACCGACCGCGTAATGGACCTGCTGCGCTGCGGGGTCGTACCACTCCGGCGCGGACAGTTCGAGGAAGTCGCGCAGATCGGCGGGGTATTGGTTCGCCGCAGCCTTGCGGGCCAATGCCAGCCACGTCGCTTGCGGCGGTACCCGCGCCTGCATGCCCTCCATGTCGAGCGCCTCGAAGTATTCGGCCAGGCCTTCGTTCAGCCAGATCGGCACGCCGCCGAGCAGTCCTGCGGCAATGACGTGGATGGCTTCATGGCGGATGACATCGAGTGTTGCCGCGTCGCTGGCGTGACGCCAGGTCACGGCTTCATTGCGTTCGTGTGAATAAAATCCGCCCGTGGTCGCGAGTCGCGGCGACACGCTGGTCGCATAGACAAGATAGTTCTCGCGCGTGTCGAAGATGCGCACGTTCAGCTCGATCTGACGCAGCCGCGCCGGCCCGAGCAGATCGGCGAGGTATTGATAAATGCGGCTGACTTCGGCGCGCAGACGATCCTTGAGAAACGGCACCGTGCGCTGGCCGAGATATTGGATGTCCAGCGAAAAGTATTCGGTGGTCGGTTCGACTTGCGCGTCATACATGGTCGCGCCAGCCGCGCGCGGCGCACGGTCGGCGAAGTGCACTTGGCCGCGTTCGTCTACCCAGCGATGAATCGTAGTCGTGCGGCGCTGTCGGATCGGCGCAGTCGGCGGTGCGCGGCAGGGACGATCGAATACGAACTCGCTCTGTGGCGGTGTCGCCAAAGGTGTTTCGACGAGGATGGGCGACGCTGCGACCTCCGGCTCTTCGGCGCTCGCGGGCGGGTCGACCAGCGCGTTGGTGACCACGGGCACTCGCTCCGGCGCGCGCGGCCAGAGTTCCGGGTGTTCGAGATACCAGCGCGCACCGAGCGCGGTGGCGATCAGCGCCAGGAACAGGATAAGTGCGCGCATCGGCTCCTAAAGTTGGCTGGCGATTTCGCGTGCCAGTTGCAGCAGGGCATCGCGCCGGGTTTGTGCCCCGGTTGCCAACAGTTCGAGATCGATAACGGCGCGGCCCTTGACGGCTTGAACGTGGAGGTCGTCTTCCTCGCCGTCATCAATCCAGCCGCGATCGCCGACCGAGACTTGCTGGTCCTCGTCATAGGCGAAGCCGGTCGGTTCGATCTGTTTGAACAGTTCGTCGTTCGGCGCGACCGTGACGATGCCGGTCAGCAGATCGACGTCTTCATCGTGCTGCGCGGTGTACGAGCACTGCCAGGTGTCGATACCGGCAAGCAGCGAGCTACCGGCCTGGGTGACGCTGCCGCCGTCATGGTCCGGCAGCACCGAGGCGACCTGTTCAGGCGTCAGCAAGTGGCAGATGTCGAGCCGCTCCGGGGCAGCTGCCACCGTCGTCTCAGCCTGGCGGTCGGCCGGCACAGGTGTCGCCGGAGTATTGCTCTGGTCCGGTGCCTCTCCGCCACAGGCAGCCAGCAGCAAAACGCTGCCGCAGAGTATGAACAGCAGGGTGCTGCGCGCGCAGTTGTTCATGATTCGCTCCTTTTCACATTGGCGGAGAATGTTCGCGGTGAGTATATCGCCCGTAGCTCGGGGGCTCGGGCACGACAGATGTTTGCGGTCGTACCGGCTTGACCGGGGCAGGTGCGGCGATTACGCTGCAAATGTGGCATCGCGATACCACTATCACCCACCGCTGGTCTAACACCGGACGAGGAACTGGCCATGTACGCGCAGATCGAAGAGAAGCTATTTCAGAATCGCTATCGCGTCGATGCCGGCCGGCCGCACGTGACGATCCGCGATCCGGCCTATTGCCGCGAACGTTGCGCCGGCAAGGAATGCACACATGTCTGTCCCGCCGCCTGTTATCGCGTGCAGTTCGATGGCTCGGTCGAGCTTTCGACCGAAGGTTGCCTCGAATGTGGCAGTTGTCGGATCATCTGCGCCGGGCATGGCAACGTGATCTGGGATTACCCGCGCGGCGGCTTCGGCGTCTCGTACAAATTCGGCTGATTGCGGCAATCAAACCGCGGTTTGGCGGACGGCCGGTCCCGGCCCCATCGGCGCCGGCGCCACAGCAAGCGGATCAGCTCGACTCCGGACAGCGCACGAAATGCGTGACGAGGGGGAGGGTATCCGGCGCGAGATCGCTCTTGATCCGTTGCTGTAACGCCCGATCGCTTTCGGTGACGCGCTCGTGCTGGCGCAGATGTTCCAGCCAGGAAACGACCTGGTAATACTCGATGAAGTAGTTCGGCTCGACCGCACTTTCCATCAGGTCCCAGGCAAAGGCGCCGTCGCGCCGGCGGCTGACCCCGAGTTCGCGCACGGCCCCGGCGAACTCAGCTTCGCGGCCCGGTGCGACCCGATAGTGGATCAGGATCATCACCGGCCCGCGCTCGTGCGTGACCTCGGGACGAACCTCCGGCAGGCGCCAATGGCGCGATGGCGTCAGGTCGCTCTTGTCGCCGTGGCTGAGGCGGTAGCGCCGCGTCAGCAGTTGCGCCAGCACGATGCAAGCCGCGGCGCTCAGCAGGGCCATGGGAATGTCGAACCATTCCGCGACGTGGCCCCACAGCACACTGCCAATCGCAAGCGAACCCATCAGCGACATCACCAGCATGGCGATGCCGCGCGAGCGGACCCAGTCGGGCAGCGCCAGCTGCGCCGCGGTCTGAATCGACGACACGATCGTGATCCAGGCCATGCCGCAACAGGCAAAGCTCAGCAGGGCCGGGACCAGTTGCCGCACATAGCCAATGACGAACAGACCAACGGCGTACAGCAGCGCGGCGCGCGTCACCAGCCAATCGTTGGTATGGCTCGCGCGCAGCCGCGGCAGCACGAAGGCGCCGATCACGGCGCCGCCGCCGACGGTGGCGAGCAGGAGCCCGTACAGCCGGGGCCCGCCGTGCAACAGATCGCGTGCAATGACCGGCAGCAAGGCCCACATCGCGCTGGCAAACAGGAAGAAGCTGATGCCGCGGACCAGCGCCGCGTGCAGCGCCGAGGCGTGGCGGACGAAGCGGGCGCCGGTACGCAATGCAGCCAGAAAGCCTTCCGCGGGCAGTCTGCTGGCGCGCGGTTCGCGCCGCCAGCAGAGCAGCGCGCCGATGACCGCGAGGAACGACAAACCGTTCAGCACGAACACCGCACCGGAACCGGCGCTGGCGACGATGATCCCGGCCAGCGCCGGACCGATGGCGCGGGCGATGTTCATGCCCATCGTGTTCAGCGCGATGGCGAGATGCAGTTGCTCGCGCGGTACGACCTCGGGCGTCACCGCGGCCCAGGCCGGCATCATCATTGAGGTGCCGATGCCGAGACCAAAGGTCAACGCCAGCAGGGTCCATTCATTGGTGACGCCGGTGATCGTCAGCACCGCCAGCAGCAGTGTGACGGTGGCCATCCACGATACGACCCCAATCAGGTAACGCCGCCGATCGAGGATGTCCGCGAGCGCGCCGGCCGGCATCGCCAGCAGGAACACCGGAAAGCTCATCGCGCTCTGCACCAGCGCGACCCGGGCCGGCGACTCGGTCAGTGACGCCATCAGCCAGCCGGCGCCGATGTCGTGCATCCAACTGCCGATGTTGGAGACGAGCGTGGCGAGCCAGAGGAACCGGAAGGTCCGGATGCGCAGCGGTTGCCAAGGCGATGGTGCTGCGCCGGCGAGCTGCGGTTCGTTCATGGCAGCGAGCCGGTTGAACTCAGTGTTCCAGACAACGCTCCAGCCGATCCAGCGTCCGCATCGCGGGCAGCACCTGCGCGACACTGGCGTTGGGCTCGCGCCGCTCCCGGATGGCGGCGATGAACTCGCGATCCTGCAACTCGATGCCGTCCCGAGAAACGGCGACCTGTGACACGTCGATCGGTTTTTCGTTGCCGTCGACCAGGTCGTCGTAGCGGGCGAGGTAGGTGCCGTTGTCGCAGATATAGCGGAAGAAGGTGCCGAGCGGGCCGTTGTTGTTGAACGACAGCGCCAGCGTGCAGATGGCCCCGGAGGGCACCTTCAGGCCGATGCTCATGTCCATCGCGATGCCCAGCTCCGGATGCCGCGGCCCTTGCAGGGCGTGTACCTCGGTGGCGACCTCGCCGGTCTGGTACTGAAACAGATCGATCGTGTGACAGGCGTGATGCCACAGCAGGTGATCGGTCCAACTGCGCGGCTTGCCTTCGGCATTCATGTTGGTGCGGCGGACGAAGAAGGTTTGCACGACCAGATGCTGCAACTTCAATTCGCCGGCACGGATCCGGTTGTGGATCCACTGATGGCTCGGGTTGAAGCGCCGCGTGTGCCCGGCCATCGCCACCAGCCCGGTCTCGCGCTGCACGGCGTCGATGCGCTCGGCGTCGGCCAGCGTATCGGCAATCGGGATCTCGATTTCGACGTGCTTGCCGGCACGCAGCGCCTGGATCGCCTGGGTCGCGTGCAACTGCGTCGGTGTCGTCAGGATCACCCCATCGATGGGTTGCCGTAATGCCTCGTGGTAATCAATCAGTGCGGTGGCGATGCCGTATTTCTGCGCGACCTCACGAGTTGCCGCCGCGTCGTGGCCAACCAGCAGACTGACTTCAACATCCGGTATCCGCGCCAGGGCGTCGAGGTGTTTCTTGCCGAACGCGCCGGCGCCGATCATGCCGATCTTCATAAGTGCTTGCCCCCCAAGAGCCGTTATCCGATCAGTTCCGAACACGGCAGCACCGTGTTCCCAGCCGAACGCTATTCTAGCCCGCAACACGCACCGGCTATCTAGCGGTCGCCAATCCGCTCGCTGGCCCGAGCCGCGTGGACCGAAGAATGGCGGGGAATGGGCTGGCGCTGAACGACCGAGAGGAGGAGCCCGGTCCGGGCAGGTGCCGGACCGGGCGAAACTGCACAAGTCCAGGACGGACTTGTGCAGAGCTTGCTCAGAACAAGCCGACGACCTTGCCGTCGTCGTCGATGTCGATGCTGGTCGCAGCCGGCTGCTTCGGCAGGCCCGGCATGGTCATGATGTCGCCGCAGATCACGACGATGAATTCGGCGCCAGCCGAGACGCGGATCTCGCGAATGTTCACGTCATGGCCGCTCGGCGCGCCGCGCAGGCCGGCATCGGTCGAAAACGAGTACTGCGTCTTGGCGATGCAGATCGGATAGTGGCCATAGCCGCTGTCCTGCAATTGCTGCAATTGCTTGCGCACCTTGACGTCGGCGGTGATCGCTGCGGCACCATAGATTTTCTTCGCGACCGCTTCGATCTTCTGCCACAGCGTGTCGCTGTCCTGGTAGACGAAGTTCAGGTCGGACGGCTGATTCTCGACGACGTCAACGACGGTGCGCGCCAGGTCCTCGGCACCGGCACTGCCATTGGCCCAATGCCTCGACACGACGACCGGCGCGGCGTGGTGCGCCATCTTGCGCTGGACCAGCGCCATCTCGGCCTCGGTGTCGCTGGTGAAGGCATTGAGGCAGACGATGCAGGAAAGCCCGTAGTGATTGCGAACGTTGTTGACGTGGCGTTCGAGGTTGGCGAGGCCCTTCTCGACCGCGGCGAGATTCTCCTTGTTGAGGTCGGCGAGTTGCACGCCGCCATGGAACTTGAGTGCGCGGATGGTCGCGACGACGACCGCGGCACGCGGCCGCAACCCGGCCTTGCGACACTTGATATCGACGAATTTCTCGGCGCCAAGATCTGCGCCGAAGCCGGCCTCGGTGACGACGTAATCGGACAGTTTCAGCGCCGACTTGGTCGCGATCACCGAGTTGCAGCCATGCGCGATGTTGGCGAACGGGCCGCCATGCACGATCGCCGGGTTGTTCTCCAGCGTCTGTACCAGATTCGGTTGCAGCGCATCCTTCAGCAGCACGGTCATCGCGCCATGGGCGTTCAGATCGCGCGCGGTGATCGGCTTCTGGTCGCGGGTGTAGCCAACCAGGATGTTGCCGAGCCGCTCCTTCAGGTCGCGCAGCGAGGTCGACAGACACAGGATCGCCATGACCTCGGAGGCAACGACGATGTCAAAGCCATCCTGCCGTGGGAAGCCATTGGCCGGACCGCCAAGCGACACGGTGATGTCGCGCAGCGCACGATCGTTCATGTCGACCACGCGCTTCCAGGCGATGCGGCGGACATCGAACTTCAGATCGTTGCTGTGGTGGATGTGATTGTCGATCATCGCCGCAAGCAGGTTGTTCGCCAGCGCGATGGCGTTGAAGTCTCCGGTGAAATGCAGATTGATGTCTTCCATCGGCACAACCTGGGCGTAACCGCCGCCCGCGGCGCCGCCCTTCATGCCGAACACCGGACCGAGCGAGGGTTCGCGCAGGCAGATCGTGGTCTTCTTGCCGATGCGGTTGAGCGCATCGCCGAGGCCGACCGTGGTGGTGGTCTTGCCTTCGCCAGCCGGTGTCGGCGTCATCGCCGTCACCAGGATCAGTTTGGCGTTGGGGTTCTCCGGCAGCTTATTCAGGTAGTCAAGCGAGATCTTGGCCTTGTTGTGGCCGAACGGAACCAAGTGCTCAGCCCCGATGCCCAGGCGCTCGCGGGCGATCTCCACAACCGGCAGAAGCTTCGCCTTTTGAGCGATTTCGATGTCTGACATGGAATTCCTCGTGTTGTATCTGGTGGACGAAACACGCGCCAATCCGATAGCCCGGGCGCGCGGTGCGCGGATCCTACCGCAGACCGGCTTGGGACGGCCATCGTGCCTGCAAACTATGGTATTGCGGCGCTGCGCCGCAGCAGCAGGAACAAGCCGACGAAACCGAATGCCGTGAGCGCGGCCGCCATCAGGTACGGCGCGCCAGGGAAGTGCAGCGGGGCATCGGCCGCGGAAAAGGCGCTGAAGACCTGTGTCATCAGCAGCGGCGTGAATACGGAGGTCAGACTGTAGGAACTTGCCAGCGCGCCATGCAACTCGCCCTGGGCATCTCGTGCCACCAGCCGTGACATCGTGCTGGTCAGTGCCGGACCGGCGAGGTAGCCAAGCCCGCTCGGGATGATCCAGGCCAGCATCGCCAAGCCGCTGTCAGCCAGGGCGAAGCCGAGGTAGGCGATGATCGAAAACCCCAGGCCGATGAAGATCGTGCGTTGCTCGCCAAGCCGATGCAGCACCTGCCCGAGCAGCCAGCCCTGGACGATGATGCTGAGCAGGCCATAGGCCGCCAGCGAATAGCCGACATCGGCCGAGCCCCAGCCGAGTTTCAGCATCGTGTAGTACGGCCAGGTCGCGGGCAGCGTCGAGCCGGCGATCTGCAACAGGAACATCACGCTGAACAGGCCGACCAGTTCCGGATGACGGCGCAGTTGCAACAGCGCACCGAGAGGGTTGGCGCGCCGCAGCGAGAACGGCCGGCGGTTCGCGGCCGGCAGCGATTCCGGCAGGAAGAAGAAACCGTACAGCACGTTCAACAACGCCAGCGCGGCGGCGGTGAAGAACGGCACGCGCGGGCCGAATTCGCCCAGCATGCCGCCGAGCGACGGGCCGATGATGAAACCGAAACCGAACGCGGCGCCGAGCAGACCGAAGTAGCGCGCGCGTTCGCCCGGCTCGGTGATATCGGCGATGTAGGCGTTGGCGATGCTGTAGGTGGCGCCAAATACGCCGGCCAGCAGCCGCGTCACGAACAGCCAGGCGATGGTTGGCGCCAGACCGGTGAGGACATAGTCGCTGCCGAACGCCGCCAGCGACACCAGCAGCACCGGCCGGCGGCCATAGCGATCGCCGAGGTTGCCCAGGATTGGCGTTGCGATGAACTGCGCGGCGCCGAACATCGCGGTCAGCCAGCCGCCGTAGATCGCCGCGTCCGCGATGCTGGCGCCGGTGAGATCGATGAAGAGTTGCGGCAATACGGGCACGACGATGCCGATGCCGATCGCATCGATCACCACGGTGATGATGATGAAGGCCAGCGCGCGGCGCGGCGCGCGGGCGGCGCTCTCGTCCGTCATCGTCGGAGCCGTCAGCTAACCGGCCGTTGCCGGCTTGCCCTCCAGGCAGCGCGCCTTGATCGACGTCGCCATCAGCGGACCGCGTAGTAGGTGAACAGCGAGTGATCGAACGGGTCGGCGCGGCGTTGGCCGGTGCCGAGGATCACGGTGCGTGTCAGCCAGTCGTGCGGGCCGGTCGGTGCATCGAAGTAGGGCGACATGCGGAAGTAGGGCGGGCCGGCGGTGCCGCCTTCCGGAACTGGTGGGCGATAGAGATAGCCGAGGTTCCGGATGTAGATATAGGTGCCGTCGTCCGCCTGGAGCATGTAATGCGTGTTGACGCTGATGCCGCGGCTCAGGTCGGTGAAACGGGCGTAGTCGGCGCCACTGTAGGGGACGACGCGGCCCTGCAAGCGCGGTCCCCAAACCTCGCCGAATGCCGGTGGCACGTAGCCACGGCCGCCGTTCGGGCCGACGAAGTCGATGCGCTCCTTGAACACGATGCGGATCGAGAACGCGTACTCGAGCTCGATGCGCGGAATTGCCGGGTCGGCCATGCAGGGTCTCCGCTACTTCAGGGCGTAGTAGGTGAATATCGTGTGATCGGGATTGGCGTGGCGCTGGCCGGTGCCGACGATCACGGTATGGGTCAGCCAGTCATGGGGTCCGATCGGGGCGTCGAAATATGGCGTGACACGGAAGTAGAACTCGCGGTCTCCGCCCCAGGAGGGATCGTCGCGGTCGGTCTTGCTGCCATCGACCGCGTACAGGTAACCCATGTTGTTGATGTAGATCCAGGTGCCGTCGCTCGCCTGCAACATGTAATGGGCATTGAGCAGCCCGGTGCCCGCGAAGTCAGCACCGCTGTGCGGGACCACCTTGCCCTGCAGGCGTGGGCCCCAGATTTCGCCGCCGGCGGCGGGAACGTACATTCGCGTGCGTTCGGGCCCTTGCAGGGCAATCCGGGTGGTGAAGTCGATCCGGATGGAGAACACGTATTCGAGTTCGAGGGTCGGTACGTCGGGCTGGGCCATGTTCGCTCCGGACTCGTTTCGTCTGGTTGAGGTTGTGGTCGGCAGGATCAGGCCGTCGGACTTTCCATCCGCCAGTCGTTGAGCAGCCGGTAACGCGCGGACTTGATATGCGCGAAGCGGCCATCGATGACACGGTAGAAGGCAAAGCTGACGAGGCGCAGGACTTCACCGCGCTTGAGTGGCCGGTTCCAGAAACTGTCCGGCCAATCGTTGAAGCAGACGAACTCGGTCGGTACTTCGGCGGCGATGCCATTGGCATCGGCGATGTAGTCGGTCAGTTGCAACGACTCGCGGATATGCCGTTTGACGTTCGTGTAGAAATCCAGGATCCCCTGCCGGCCGCGGATGACGCTGGTGCCGAGTTCGAGCACGACATCCTCGTGATAGAAATCGGCATAACCCGGGTCGTTGGCATTGAACAGCGTGAGGTAACGTTGGTAGCGCGCCCGCGGATAAACCACGACACAGGGTTCGGCGGCGACAGCCGGCAGCGCCGTGGCCGCCAGCAGGCCGGTGCCACTGCGGCGCAGCAAGGCGCGGCGGGTCAGGTCGGGGGAAGCAGATAAGGTCATAGCCGAATCACCACTTTGCCGATGAAGTTGCCGGATACATGCTGGCGGAATGCGGCATGGGCCTGATCGAACTCGTAAACTCGGTCGATCACGGGTCGGATCCGGTTGACGCTGATCGCACGATTGAGCCGCTCGAACATCTCGCGATTGCCGACGAAGATGCCATGCAACGTGCCGCCCTTCAACATGATCGCATGCGGGTTGGTGTCGCCTGCGGGTCCGGTCAGCACGCCGATGAGACCGATCTTGCCGCCGTGCGCGAGCGACCGGAACGAACGCGCCAGCGTCCCGGCACCGCCGACCTCGACGATGCAGTCGGCGCCATGGTTGCCGGTCAGCCGCATGACTTCGGCATCCCAATCCGGCGTCGTGCGGTAATTGATCCCGGCCGCGGCGCCGAGGGCCGTGAGCCGGGTGAGTTTGTCATCGCTTGACGAGGTCGCGATCACCTGGGCGCCAGCCGCACGCGCGAGTTGCAAGGCAAACACCGAAACCCCGCCGCTGCCGAGCACGAGCACGACATCGCCGGGAATCACCGGGCGGCCGGCACACATCAGCGCATGCCAGGCCGTGACCGCGGCGCAGGGCAGACAAGCCGCTTCCTCGAACGACAAGTGCTCCGGAATGGCAACCAATCCATCCTCGTAGCACACCACCTGCTCGGCCCCCATGCCATCCAGCGGCGAGCCGAGCGGCAGGGCGGGCGCGCCCGGAGACCCTGCCGGCGGCACCTGCGAGAAGATCGGCATGACCCGGTCACCGGGACGCCAACGGGTAACACCATCGCCGACGGCCAGCACCTCACCGGCGCCGTCGCTCAGCAGGATCATGTCGCGACTCGCCTTGCCACCGAAATAGTTGCCGGTGACGACTGCCTGGTCCCGGTAATTCAGCGATACCGCGCGGACGCGAAGCAGCACTTGCAGGGGGCCGGGTTTCGGTTCGGGACGCTGTTCGATTCGTAGTTCGTCGATACCGGAGCAACCGGTGGGGACGATCAGTGCGCGCATGGCATTGCTCCTTCGCTTCAGGCGAGGTGAGTTCGAAATCCCTTATAACGCCCGGAGGGCCAAGGCATCAATCGGCAGCGCCCTGTTCGAGGGCCTGCACGCAACGGCGCAGGTAGCCGAGCAGGCGCCGTGAGTCCTCGGCGCCAAGGGCAGACAGCATCCGCGCGAACACGGCGTCGCCGACGACGCGCGCTTGCTCCAGACGCTCGTTGCCAGCGGCCGTGATGTACCAGTTGTCGGCACGGCGATTGTCCGGATTGCGGCGACGCTCGATCTGCCCGTCTCGCTCCAGCCGCCTCAGCATGGCATTCATCGTCTGGGCCGAGACCATGGCGCGGCGCGCCAGCACGGCACCATTGATGCCGGGTTCGCAACAGACTCCGAACAGCGTCGCGAAATGAGCGAACGACAGATCGATTCCCTGGCGCCGCAAGGCCTCGTCCATGGCCTGGCGCAGGCTGTGTTGCAACGCCTTTAGCAGAAAGCCGATCGCGGTCGCGGGATCCGCCGTTGAATCATCCAGGTGTTTCATGGTCAGACTCGGCGACATCCTCACGATTGCAATTGCCGAATATCAGATAGCTGATATGATATCAGCTATCTGATATTCGGCAATTCACGCTTTCGACATTGGAACAGTTATGACAAACCCGTTGCTGGCAGTTACCGGACGCCGCGCCGTGCCGCGGTACCTGAAATTCGTCGTGGCCGGGGTCACCGCGGCGACCTTGATTGGCTCGGCCTTGCTGCACGGCGGCGAATCGTCGGCGCAACCAGCGCCCGTACCGGAGACCGATCGCGCGGCCTCGCTGACAGTCACGACGCTGCGGTTGGCACCGGTGGATTTGACGCGCTCGGTGACCGTCAACGGCGCGGTCTATCCATGGCAGGAGGTCATCATCGGGCCGGAAGTCGGTGGCTATCGTGTCACCGAGGTTCTGGTCGAAGTCGGCGATCGCGTGCGAACGGGCCAGGAACTGGTTCGGCTGTCGACGGCACTGCTGGCGGCGGATGTCGCCACCCGCCAGGCCATGATCAAGCAACGTGAGGCGGAATTACTGAATGCCCGCGCGGCATCGCGCCGCGCCACCGCATTGTCCGCACAGGCGGCCTTGTCGGCCGCGGACCTGGATCGGTTGCGCAGCGAGGAACTGGCGGCCGAGGCCCGGCTCGAATCGGCCCGATCGGATCACGAGAGTGCGAGCCTGAAGTTGCAGTACACCCGGGTCACGGCACCTGATGATGGCGTCATTACCGCCCGCAGCGTCAATGTTGGGCAGATCGCACAGGTGGGCACCGAGATGTTGCGGCTGTTGCGGCAGGATCGGGTCGAGTGGCGTGGCGAAGTACCCGAGGCGCGTCTGGCCGACGTGCGGATCGGTCAGCAGGTCCGAATCACCATCGCGTCCGGTGCTGAATTGGCCGGCAAGGTGCGCATCGTCGCGCCGACCATCGCCAGCAGCAATCGGACCGGCCTCGTCTATGTCGATGTCCCGCACGACGAGCGCGTGCGACCGGGCATGTTCGCGCGCGGCGAGATTGAAGTCGGCCAGGCGCAGGCGTTGCAGGCGCCGCTCGCGAGCGTCATCAATTCCGACGGTTACAGTTACGTGTTCGTACTGCGCCCAGATAACACCGTGGAACGGCGACGGGTTGACGTTGGCGCCATCTCGGCCGGCGGCATCGAACTGACCGGCGGCGTTGTGGCGGGCGAGGTCCTGGTCGAACGTGGTGCCGGCTTCCTCAAGGATGGCGACAAGGTCAATGTCGTCGAGGGCCGCAGCTCATGAATTTCGTTACCTGGTCGATCCGTAATCCGGTACCGGTCATCGTTCTGTTCACCGCGCTGACGCTCGCGGGTCTCATCAGCTTTCCGAAGCTCGGTGTGCAGGATCGGCCTGATGTCGAGTTTCCGGCGGTCATCGTTACCGTCATCTATGGCGGTGTCGCGCCGACGCAGCTTGAATCGGAAGTAACGCGCAAGGTCGAGGACGCGGTGATGTCGATTGCCGGCATCGAGGAGTTGCGATCGACCGTCAATGAAGGCGCCTCGACCACGGTCATCGAGTTCCGCTTCGGCACCGACATCAGTCAGGCGATGGACGATGTGCGTGATGCCCTGACACGGATACGATCGGACCTGCCGCAGGATGCGAATGAGCCGATCGTCTCGCGGGCGACCACTGCGGGTGGGGCGATGGTGACCTGGAGCGTCTCCTCGGATCGCATGTCCGACACCGAGCTGTCGTGGTTTGTCGATCTGATCGTGTCTCGCGAGCTGACCGCAATACCGGGTATGGGCCGGGTCGGCCGGATTGGTGGCGTCGGTCGGGAGATCCGGGTGGACCTGGATCCGGATCGCATGGCGGCACTGGGTGCCAACGCGAGCGACGTGTCGCGGCAACTGCGTCGGGTGCAGGCCGAATTCCCCGGTGGCGAAGCCCGTGTCGGCGGGCTCGAGCAAACCGTGCGCACCACCGGTATCCTCGATTCGGTGGCGGCGCTCGCGGCGCTGCCGATTCCGCTGGCTGACGGCCGCAATGTTCGCCTCGACACCATAGCCGACGTGCGCGATCAGGCTTCGGAGCGGCGGCAGATCGCGATGCTCGACGGCAAGCCGGTCATCGGCTTCGAAATCATTCGTGCCTGGGGAGCGAGTGCTTTGGGTGTCGCCGAGGATGCGCGCAAGGCGGTCGAGGCGCTCGCCGCACAGCATCCGAACGTCAAGTTCGAGGAAGTCAGCTCGACCATCGATTACATCCAGACCTCATTCGATTCTTCGATGGAGATGCTGGTCGAGGGCGCGATCCTCGCGGTGCTGGTGGTGTGGGTGTTCCTGCGCGACTGGCGCGCAACGATCGTTTCGGCGCTGGCGCTGCCGTTGTCGATCATCCCGACCTTCTGGGTGATTCACACGCTCGGCTTCACGCTGAACATCCTGACGTTGCTGGCGCTGACGCTGGTGGTGGGCATTCTGGTCGATGATGCCATCGTCGAGGTCGAGAACATCGTCCGCCACCTGCGGCAGGGCAAGCGGCCGCGCCAGGCGGCGATGGATGCCGCCATCGAAATCGGCCTTGCGGTCGTGGCGACGACCTTCACCATCTGCGCGGTGTTCGTTCCGGTCGCATTCATGAGTGGCGTGACCGGCAAATTCTTCGCGCCGTTTGGCGTGACGGTGACGGTCGCCGTGCTGTTCTCGTTGCTGGTGGCACGGATGCTGACACCGATGCTCGCGGCGTTCATGCTGAAGCCGCACGACGAGCCCGTGCGCGAACCAAAGTTTTTGCGCTGGTATCTTGGCCGGGTGCGCTGGTGTCTGACGCACCGCTGGACCACGATAGCTATCACAACCGCGTTGCTGGTGCCGATGCTCGGCGCCTTTACCCTGTTGCCCCAAGGCTTCGCGCCAGCCGGCGACAACGGCTTTACCCGGTTGACCATCGAATTGCCGCCGGGCTCGACCTTGGATGCCACGCTCGCCGTCAGCGAGCAGGTGCGCCGGCGCCTGGTGCCATTGCCGGAGGTCCGCAGCATCTATACGGCACTTGGTTCCGGCGGCGACGGCGGTAGTGGCGTGCGGCAGGGTTCGCTGACGATTCAGTTGGACAATCCCGACGAAACGCGCGGCGCGCAGCAGGCCTTCGAGCGCAAGGCGAGTGATCTGCTGCGGGACATTCCCGGCGTCAGGCTGCAATTCGGCGGTGCCGGCGGTGGGGATCGGTTGAGCGTTACGCTGGCGGGCGACGATCCGGATCGGTTGGCGCAGGCCGCCGCCGCTGCCGAACGCGCCATCCGCGCCTATCCGGGGATTGGCACGGTGACCAGCAGCGCGGCGCTGATGAAGCCGGAGATCGTGGTACGACCGCTGGCCGAGCGGGCCGCCGAACTCGGCGTCACGACCGAAACGATCAGCATGGTGACGCGCATTGCCACTACTGGCGATGTCGAAACCGGCCTCGCCAAGTTCAATCTCGACAATCGCCAGATCCCGATTCGAGTGCGGCTGAACGATTCCGCGCGCAACGATCTGGAGCGGATCCGGATGCTGCCCGTGCCGGGCCGGGCCGGTACCGTGCCGTTGATGAACGTGGCGGAGGTATCGCTCGGCTCGGGACCAGTGGCCATCGCGCGCGTTGGACGCGCCCGCAATATCACCATCGACGCCAACCTCAACGGTCTGCCGCTCGGCGATACGCTGGCGGCGATAGAGGCAATGCCGGAATTGAGCATGCTGCCCGATGGGGTGTCGCGGTTGCGTACCGGGGACGCCAAGTTCATCACCCAGTTGTTCGGCAACTTCGCGATGGCGATGGGCATTGGTGTGCTGTGTATCTACGCGGTACTGGTGCTGCTATTCCACCAGTTCATCCAGCCGATCACGATTCTGTCGGCGCTGCCACCGTCGATCGCCGGCGCGATTGTGGCGCTGTTGCTGAGCGGTTATGGCCTGGCGATACCATCTCTGATCGGCATGTTGATGCTGATGGGCATCGTCTCGAAGAATTCGATCCTGCTGGTCGAGTACGCCATCATGGCGCAGCGCGAGCATGGCCTGTCCCGCTTCGACGCCCTGGTCGATGCCTGCTCGAAGCGGGCTCGGCCGATCGTGATGACCTCGATCGCGATGATCGCCGGCATGACGCCAGTCGCGCTCGGTTGGGCGGGTGATCCGAGTTTCCGCTCACCGATGGGTGTCGCGGTGATAGGCGGGCTGTTCCTGTCCACGGCGATGAGTCTGTTCGTGGTGCCCGCGATATATACCGTGGTCGATGACGCGCAGCAGCGTCTTCGCAACTTTTTTGCGCGGCATCTGCACGATCCACAGTACGAGGAGTCGGCGCCGTCCGCAGCCTCCAGCTGATGGTCGACAAGTCGGAGGGGTGACGGCGACTGAGTCCGGGCCGTTCAGACATCCGACCGGAAGAGCAGGCCGTTCCTGTCGACCTCGATAATCGAGTCGAGGTGCTGCGCGAGCGCCAATGCTTCTTCCGTCGGGATCTGGCGGACGGTTTCGCCAGTCGACGTGTCCATGACGCGGATGACGGTGCGTCCGGTCGGTTCATCGACCGTGAAGGACAGGTTCCGCTGTACACTGTGAGCGATGCGATTGAGTTTGTCGGCCGTTTCGCTCAAGGCGTTGATCACCTCTTTGCTCCGCCCCGGCGGCGTGGCGCGGGGAACCGTAGGGATCTGTTGGCCGGGCTGGGGTGTGCGCTCCAATGCAACCGTGTCGCTGCGCAGGCCATAGGCATGCCGAATGGTTGGCGAAGTGCCGTGTTCAGCGTCTGGAACTAGCATGATCGTTCTACTCCCGAATGTTAGCGCCCCGGGGACTCAGTACCTTGAGTCCCCGGGGCAGCGGGCTCATACGGATGACCCCGTTACTGGAGCAATGACAGCACGTTCTGCGGCAGCGCGTTGGCCTGGGAAAGCATGGCCGTGCCCGCCTGCTGCAGAATCTGCGTGCGCAGCAGTTCTGCTGATTCGGCAGCAAAGTCCGTGTCCCTGATACGGCTGCGTGCTGCACTCAGGTTTTCCGCCGAGGCCTGGAGGCTGGAAATGGTCGATTCGAACCGGGTCTGAATGGCGCCAAAGGTTCCGCGGAAACTGTCGACGTCCTTGATCGCCTGATCAATGGAGCTAATGGCGAGATCGGCTGCGTCCGTTGTCAGGATGTTGCGCGAGACGAGACCGGACGCTTCCACCGTGGCGGCGCTGTCCGCCGGATCGAGATCCGTATCGGACAGGAAATCCGCAGCGCCGGAGGCCAGATCAAGCGTCATCGAACTGCTGCTCGACAGGGAGACGGTCGACTTGTAGTAGTCGATTTGGGTGGCGGCCGCACCAGTCAGCGAGTTGCCAAAGTAGGATGTCAGCGTGTCACTGGCGGCGTCGGATGCCCCGGCCAGGACTTCCTTGATTTCGATATTGCGGCCATCGGCGGCGGTGAGCACCAGGTCGCCATTGCTCTGCGCGGCAGCCGTAACGCCTGTCGTCTCGTTGAAACCGTTGATCAGCGACGCTAGGTCGCTGGCGGTCTTGACGGCATCTGCTTCGCCTTGCACGAAAATCTGCTGATCGTTGATCGTCAGTGTGTAGGTCAGCGTGTCAGCAGTCGTGGCATCGGTGAAGCCGAAGTTCGACAACGACGCCGCGGTGAAGGTCTTGCTCAGGGAATTGGCCACTGCCGTGACGCCGTGGGTATCCGTGCCCAAGTTGATTGCGTTGGCGACCGCATAGGCGCTGTTCTGGCCGCGACCATAGGTACCCGCAACGGCGGCACCAACGTTGGTGCCGTTGATGGACAGGTCACCATCCGCATCCATCGTCAGTGAGTCGGTGGTGGTGGCGTTCAAGGAGTCTGCCATCGTGAGCGTGCGGGACGCGTACATGCCGATGGAATTGGTCCGCATGCTGGTCGAAACATCGACCGAGATCGTCTCGCCGACATTGGCACCCACCTGGAAGGCCGCCGAGCCGAAGCTGCCGTCCAGGATCTTGCGGCCATTGAACGCAGTCGTGGTCGCGATGCGGTCGATTTCCGCGGCGAGTTGCTGGAACTCCGCGTCCAGCGATTCACGATCCGATGTGCTGTTGGTGGCATTGCGCGATTGAACCGAAAGCTCACGCATCCGCTGCAGTGCATTGGTCACTTCGCCGAGCGCCGAGTCACCGGTCTGGCCGAGCGAAATGCCGTCGTTGGCATTCCGTATCGCCTGGTTCATGCCGCGGATCTGCGCGGTCATGCGATTCGAAATCGCCAGGCCGGCGGCGTCATCCTTCGCCGAGTTGATGCGCAGGCCGGATGACAGGCGCTCCAGTGAGGTCTTCATCGCCGACTGCGAGGTATTCAGATGGCGCTGTGCGTTCAACGAACTGACGTTGGTATTGATGATTTGTGGCATGGTCATAAATCCCGTGTAGTGCCTGCCATCGGCAACGCGATGGCCCGGCAGGTTGGTCTCTAGCGGATATACCCGGAAGGTATTCACCGCTTCCGGCGAAGCTATCGACCGGTTGGCGTCGGGCTTTAACCGTTCGCGGTGTCGGGATTCGTGACGCAGGTCCTCCTTTGTGGAACTGTCAGCGGTGGTGGTCGCGCGGTTATCATGCCGGCCGACAACGCTAGCCGGCGGAGGGCTGTGCCATGACCGTTTCGACATCCGATCTCTGCGATCGCCATGCCGATGAAATTCAAGTGCTGGATGGAATCTTGCGCCATTACGGTGGACGCACTTCGTTTTACGGCGCGCTCACGACTGTCCGCTGCTTCGAGGATAATTCGGTCGTGAAAAGACTGTCGCAGCAGCCGGGGGAGGGCAGGCTCATCGTGGTCGACGGTGGTGGCTCATTGCGTCGGGCCTTGCTTGGCGACCTGATCGCCGCGGATTTGCAGCACCATGGGTGGGCCGGCATCGTCATCAATGGTTGTGTTCGTGACGTCGATGCATTGCGCAGCCTCGACCTGGGAATTCTTGCAATCAGCAGCGTGCCGTTGAAGACCGAACGACGCGGCCTGGGCGATCAGGACGTGCCGCTGCGGTTTGCCGGAGCGACGTTCGAGCCTGGAAACTGGCTGTACGCCGATACGACCGGCGTCATCGTGAGCCGGCAGGCCCTGCCGCTGAGCTCATGAAAACCGTGGCGCGGGGGCGTTACTTGCGCTCGTACCGTCCGATCAAGCGATTCATGCCGATGGTGATGGGTTCGATGCGTTCCAGCAGTTGCCACATCGTCAGTCCCGGTTCATGCGACGTCGTGGCCATGAGCTCGATAATCCAGAAGTAATAATGATGCGGGCCATGCCCTTGCGGCGGCATCGGCCCCTTGTAACCGCGCACGCCGAAGTCATTGACGCCCTGGCAGAAGTCGGCACAGCCTTCTGCCAGCCCGGTCACGGATCCCGGAATGTTGTACAACACCCAGTGCACGAAGCCATAGGTGCCATTGGGGCTGATGAGCGGTGCGTCGGGGTCATGGCAGATCACGGCATAGGCGCTGCTGGCTGCATTGGCGCCACGCCATGCCAGCGCCGGAGAGACATCGATGCCGGTACCGGTATGTGCCGCGGGAATGAGACCGCCGGTGGCGAATGCCGGGCTGCTCAGGGTGATGGGTGAGGGTGCGAATCCCATGGTTGTCTCCGCTGACGATGGCGTTGCCGTTGCAGCACGTAGTGTAGCAGCGGCTGCCACGCCTCGGCAGCGTGAATTCCGGCGCCGCAACCGTCGCGTCAGAGTGCCTGTGGCAGACGGCGCCGCAACTCGGTGCCGTCCAGGCCGGTCAGGTCCTTGTCGAGTTCGAACGTGACCAGCGACCGCAGCGGCGCTGGCATCTGCTCGCGCAGCAAGCCAAGAAACGCCGGTGCCGCGACCAGGACAATGCGCTTGCAGGACTGGCTGTTGCGCCCTTGTTCCAGGTGTTCCACGAGTTGTTGCGCGAATCGGATGTGCTCCTGCTGTTTGGGATCCACTTCACGCGCCAGCGCATGCCGTGCGTCACCCCGTCTGTCGAACGAACGGCCGGCGCGATCGCTCAGCAAGTCGCCCTGGTGAGCGCGAGATTTCGGATGTTCCAGCTGTTCGACCAGCGTAAGCGCACCGGTTGCCGTTTCGGCTTGATACAAAGCCGCGCGCGCGCCATTGGCACTCAGAACCCAGATAGGCATGGTCATTGGACTGTCCTCCTCCATTGTTGCCGATGCTGCTTGCTTCGGCGTGTGGTCGTTCTGATATTCATCAAATTGGAGTCCTGCGCATCGCCAGCGAGTGCGCCGTAGAATAAATCGATGAGGTACCGGACTGCATTCCTCTCATTGCTGGCGTTGTGCTGCGTCTCGATCATGGTGCATGCTGCCCCGCCGGATGCCACGCCTGTGCGGCTGGCGGGCCAGGCATTGCGGGCCAGCCCGCTCGATCGACTTCTTGTCGAACTGCGGGAAGACCCCGCCGCCATGGCGTCGCTTGCTCGGGCCGCTCTCGATGAGATGTTGCGCGATTATGACGTCGAGATCGACCGAGTCGAAAGGCAGTTGCGCGCGGGGGCTCCGGTGCCCGCAGAGACCTACACCTGGTACCGGGGTGCCATCGCGACGAGGAACGACCTCGGCGCGATTCGTGAACAGATGACGGCCGGCATGACGATCGATGCCATTGCCGAAGCCGGTGGCAATACCCGGTTGCTGCTCGACGGCCGGTCGGTAATGATCGATACGCCGCGGTTGTCCGCCAAAGCCGATCTGCAGCAGCGCATCGCCAACCGCACCTGCGAGGTTGTCGATTGCGTCACCGCCGCAACGGAAGTGGCGGTGGCGGCGCGAGGTCGCTCGGCACCGGGTACCTGGAGCTTCGGCGATCGGCGTGCCCCGGCTTACGAATCCGGCACCAGCGGCGTGCAGTGCCTGTTTCAGGACAACGCACATTTGCTGTTGAAGAAGCAGGCCTGTGAGCGCGTGCTGCTGGAACTGGAGCAGGTGTCAACCGCGCTGCGGGAACTGCACGAGCGCGGCGGCTTCGTCGACTGGCAGCAGATGACGATCCTGCCGGCGACGAGCGGAGCGCATCGTCTCGTCGTCGACAGCCATGGCAATTTCGTCGCTCTGTCATTGCCAAGTCTCCATCGGCTGGGAGAGCAGTTCGAGCGGGTGCGTCCCTGGCTGCGCGCGCGCAGCAGCGGCGAAACAGAGACGCTCGAACTAATGATCGAGAACCGGTTTGTCTATGCGATGGCGGCGATCGAAGTCCTGCCCCGATGAAGAGAACATCCCCGTTGGAGGCTGGTTAGGGCCGGGGTCGGATCAGTACCGCAGCAGCGCATGCACCGTGCGGCCGGGCAAGGCGGCGCGACCGGCGAGGCCCTGCAACTCGATGACGAAGGCACAGGCGACCAGGGTCGCGCCGCAGGCGGTAAGCAGCCGACAGGCGGCCGCGGCGGTGCCGCCGGTCGCGATCAAGTCATCGACCAGCAAGACACGATCGGCCGGTGTCAATGCATCCACGTGCAGTTCGAGGTCGGCCGAGCCGTATTCGAGGTCATAGGTCTCGCGATGCGTGGCATAAGGCAGCTTGCCCGGCTTGCGCAACGGGACGAAGCCGCAACCCAGCGACGCAGCCGCCAGACTGCCGAAGATGAAGCCGCGCGCTTCCATGCCGGCGACGGCGGAGATGGCCTCCTGCAGAAACGGGGCAACCAGCAGTTCGGCCGCGTGGCGCAGCGCGGCGCCATCGCGCAGCAACGGGGTGATGTCCTTGAACAGGATGCCGGGCTTGGGAAAATCTGGGATGTCCCGAATGAGGTGCTTGAGTTGTTCCAATGAGTCCTCCAAAGTCTCGGTCGATGACTGGGGCGCGGTCATCGGACAGTATGCATGACTATCGCAACTGCCGCAGCGGCATGGCCTTGCGCTGACGGCATCCTGACGGAGACTGGCGACATGGCAAATGCAGCGGATGACGACAAACCCGTCGTGTCCCGAGCCCACGCTCGTTTGTTGCAGCAGATCGACGACGAATACCGGGTGACGGCCACATTCACCGGGCGCGCCAAGATGTCGGCGGCGGTTCGCGATGCGCTCGCGCGGGTACCTCGACATCGTTTCGTCGATCCAGGCGACGAATGCGTCGCTTACCTCAACCAGCCGCTCGCAATCGGTCATGGCCAGACGATTTCGCAGCCGTATATCGTCGCGCTGATGACCGATCTGCTGGAATTGCAGGGCATCGAACGCGTGCTCGAGATCGGCACTGGCTCCGGCTATCAGACGGCGGTGCTCGCCGGCTTGGCAGCCGAGGTGTTCTCGATCGAAATCGTACCCGAGCTCGCCGCGACTGCCGCGGCAAGATTGCGAGACCTCGGCTACCACAATGTGCACGTGCGGTTGGGCGACGGCAATACCGGCTGGCCGGAACACGCCCCCTACGATGCCATCATCGTCACCGCTGCTGGCCGTGTTCCCTCCGCCTTGCTTGAACAGCTCAAGCAAGGCGGACGCATGGTAATTCCCATCGCCCACGGCGACGGCAATCAGGTATTGAGCATCGCGAAGAAGACGTCGCAGGGTACGCAGTATCGGGAAGTGTTGCCGGTCCGGTTCGTGCCCTTGACCGGAAAGCAGGGAGCGGTCGACTAGACCACAAGCGACCGCGCGAGATCCTGGATCGCCTGATAGTTCAGCTTGCCGGTGCCGAGCACCGGGATCTCGGTCACCTGGATCAGCCGTCGCGGAATCGCGAGTTCGGTTGCGCCAAGCCGTTGCGCGGCGGCAACGAGGTCCTTGCGATCAGGTTGCGCGTATTCGGTCAGCAGGATGATCTGTTCGCCCTTGCGTTCATCCGGGATCGATACCGCGGCATGCTTGATGCCCGGCCACGCGTTCGCTGCGAGTTCCTCGACGAATGACAACGACACCATTTCGCCCCCCACTTTCGCGAACCGTTTGGCGCGGCCGAGGATGGTCACGAAGCCATCTTCGTCGATGGCGACGATATCGCCGGTGTCATACCAGCCGAGGCCTCGATCCGTTGCCGGCGGACTGATTTCGCCGGGAGCGGCATGCAGCATGTAGCCGAGCATGATGTTCGGGCCGCGGATGACCAAACGCCCGCCGCGGGCAAGGCCCTGCACTGGCGCCAGATAGTAGTCGATGCCGGCGACCAACTGGCCGACGGTGCCGACCTTGTTGCAATGCGGCGTATTGACCGAAACCACCGGGCTGGCCTCGGTCGCACCGTAACCTTCGAGCACGCGAATGCCGAACTTGTCGGCCCAGGTTCGGCGCGTCTCGTCGTGCAGCTTCTCCGCCCCGGCGACGACATAGCGCATGCTGCGAAAATCAAACGGGTCGGCGTACTTGGCATAACCGGCAAGGAAGGTGTTGGTGCCGAACATGCAGGTCGCACGGAGCGCATAACAAAGCTCCGGAATGATGCGGTAGTGCAGCGGTGTCGGATAGAGAAACGTTCGCGCGCCGTTGAGCATGGCCAGCAGCAAGCCGATCAGACCGAAGCAGTGAAATATCGGCAGCGCGTTGAAGAACACGTCTCGCGGAGTCAGGTCGATCAGGGTCTGTACCTGGGCGCGATTGGCCAGCAGATTCGTATGCGACAGGACGACCCCCTTCGGCAATCCCTCGGAGCCGGACGTGAACAGCATGCAGGCGGGCGCGTCGCAATCGACCTGGCCGGCTGCGGCGCGATGGGCATGCCGCGGGAAATAGGCCCGCAGCATGCCGAGCAGCCGCGCTCCGGCGCCAATCTCGCTGCGCAGGTCCTCCAGCAGGGTGACTGTCGCGAACCGTTGCAAGGTGGTCACCACATCTCTCAGGTCGGCAGCTTCGACAAACTTGCGTGAGGTATAGATCCGTTTGATGCGGCCGGTCTCGCAGGCGGCCTGCAGACCGCGTTGACCCGCCGTGAAATTAAGCATGGCCGGCACGCGGCCATAAGCTTGCAACGCGAGAAAGGTCACGGCGGCGGCGTTGCTGTTCGGCAGCAGGATGCCGACTGCTTCGCCTCGGGCGGTCACTTGCGCCATGGCCCGGCCAAGGATGAAGGACCGGGCCACCAGCTGGCGAAACGTCAGGGGTACGCGATCACTGTCTTCTATCACAGGCTGCCGCGGGCCGTGACGATCCATCGCGTCAAGTACCGCGGCAAATATCGTTTGCCGACGAAAGGCCGCCTCGTAACCGATCTCGCGCATGATGCGCGTCATCGTGCGGAACACTGCGTCGCGCCGTTCCTGACCCTGGACGGATGTTGGGGGCTCGATCCGGCGCGGTGCGAGAATCTTGATCGTGATGGGTGGCAGCCAGCGGCGCTTCACCAAACCGCGCAGGTACGACGATAGTGAGTACTGGGGACCGTCGAGACTTATCGGCAGGACGGTCGCTTCCGCCTTGTCGGCGATGAGGCCCGGGCCCTCGTAGATTTTCATCAATGAACCGGTGTAGGTGATGCGACCTTCGGGAAAAATCACGGCGCGCCGATCTTCACGCAAGTACTTGATCAAGGCCTTGACCGCGAGCGGATTCAGCGGGTCCATCCGGAATAGATCGGTGAACCAGAAGAATGGCCGGAAATACCAGCGATCGGCGATCAGGGGGTTGATGGCGAAGGTCAAGCGATCCGGCAGGAACAGATACAGCAGGATGCCGTCAAGCAGCGACAAATGGTTGACGACGATAAGGACGCGCTTGCCTGCCGCGTGGTAGTTCTCGAGGCCGGTAATCCGTACCGGAAACGCCAGCCTGAAAATTGTACCGACGACAAATTTCAGGAGCTCGACCAGCATCGTCTGCAGTCAGCGGTGGGATGTTGGGCCGGGGTGTATAGGCAAGGAGAAGGGGCGAACCGTTAGATCTTGCGGCCGGGATAGACGGTCAGCTTCTGGCCGGGGCGCAATTGCTGGTTGGAGGACAGCGAATTCCAGCGCCGGAGCTCGGTGACGGTGACCGCAAACTGGTTCGAGATTCGCCATAACGAGTCGCCGGAACGAACTTCGTAGGTGATTGCCGGAGCGTTGTCCGAAGCGCGGCCGGGCGACTCCGCTTGGAATGCGGAAACACTGCGCAGCAGCAGGCGCTGACCGACGCGCAGGATCGTGGCCGTCGTGAGGTTGTTGTCACGGAGCAGCTGTGCCAGAGGCACGCCGTGACGCTTGGCGATCGAGCTCAGCGTTTCACCTGACGCGACGGTATGCGAGGTTTCCTTGCCGCCCGTAGCCGGATTCGTCGCTTGCGTCGCGTCTTTGGCGTTGCCGTCTGCAACCGATGTCGGTGACTCGTTCGGCGGGATCAGCAGTTGCTGCCCGGCGCGTAGCGCGGTTCCGTTCATCTGATTCGCTGCCTGCAAGGTCGGTACCGTGGTGCCGAATCGCGCCGCAATCCCCGATAGGGTGTCGCCCGGCCGAATCTGGTATTGCTGCCAATCAGAGCGGGCGTGGCGAGGCAGCGCGGCGATGGTCTCGCGCGCAAGCTGCTCGGCCGCGAGTGGCACGTAGACCGAGAAGGGGCCATCGGGACCCGCGGAATTGCGCCGATAGCTGGCGTTCAACGCCTGAAATAGTTCGGAGTCGATGCCTGTGCCGGCTTCCAGTTGTCGCAAATCGATGGGCCGGCCGGTATCCACGACCGCAAAGTAGGGTTTGTTTGCAATCGGTTGCAGGTTTTGTCCATACAGTTCGGGGTGCGCGACGATTTGCGCCACCGCGAGGATCCGCGGCACGTATTCAGCCGTTTCCCGGCGGACCTCGATCGACCAGAAATCGAGCGGCAGGCGTTTGGTCCGGTTTCTCTGCAAGGCCCGATCAATGTTGCCCTCGCCATTGTTGTAGGCTGCCATCGCCAGCAGCCAATCGCCGTTGAAACGCTGGTGCAGGGCAGCAAGGTAATTGAGTGCGGCATCGGTCGCCTTGACGAAATTACGGCGTTCGTCATACCACCAATCCTGCTTCAAACCGTAGCGCGTGCCGGTGCCTGGAATGAATTGCCAGATACCGCTTGCCTGACTCCGCGACAGCGCCTTGGATTGGAAGGCGCTTTCGACGATCGGGATGAAGGCGAGTTCGATCGGCATGCCGCGACGTTCAATCTCGCTGACGATGTGATACAGAAACGGTTCGGCCCGCACCGAGGTGTTGCCGAGAAACTGCGGGTTGTTCCGGAACCAACGAACCTCGCTGGTGATCCGTGGATGCTGTATGGCATGCAGTTGCAGCCGATGTCGGATGCGAGCCCAGAGATCCGAGGTCGGGTCGGCCGGTGCTTGCGCGGCATTCGCGGCATCACCGTCGTTGGGATCAAGCGACGTGGCAGTGGCGGGCGCCGTCTGCTGCCGGTTCGCCGCATTGCGATCGCGCATCGAAGGAAACGATGTGCAGCCGCTGATCGCAGCGATCAGCAGCAACGAAATCGCAGTACGGGAAATATGGGTCCCCCTCAACATGCGGCGTATCCTAAAGAAGGCAGTTCGACTGCGTCAACCCAAGGCGAGTCGCCGCAACCGTCTTGATTGAATGTTATGAGACGGCGTGTTAAGGAAACCTGCGACGCAAAAATGTGGGCGGCGAAATCGTGACAGCAAACGATCCGAAACGCAGAGAGCGACTGGCGCGTCAGGAGTTGAATGATTGGCTCAGCCGTGCGCCGGGTTGTCATGTGGCGAGCGCGGAACGCGATGCGCTGGCAGACGTGTTGCCGGATCTGTTTGGTTATCACCTCGTGCAACTCGGTCAAATGCCTGTGGTGGATCTGATGCACACGAGTCGTATCGCGCATCAAGTGGTATTGCAAATCGCAGCGCCCCGTCGCGGTGAAATCGATACGCAATCGCAGTGTGGGGCAATCTCTGATACCGCGGCCCTGCCGCTCGCAGCCGGATCCGTCGATGTGGTCTTATTGCCGCATGTGTTGGAATTCGCAGAATATCCCCACACAGTTCTGCGCGAGGTCGAGCGGATCCTGATTGGCGAAGGCCACGTCGTCATCATCGGGTTCAACCCGCTCAGCTTGTTCGGGATTTGGCGCATGATGCTTGGCTGGCGGCGGCGCGCTCCCTGGGCCGGACACTATTTTTCCGGCCGGCGCCTGAAGGATTGGCTGACTTTGCTTGGTTTCGACATCGTGCGCCGCAAGCTGGTCTATTTCCGGCCACCGTGCCGAAGCGGCGAATTGAACGATAGACTTTCGTTCCTTGAAAACCTTGGAGCTCGTTTTTGGCCTTTCTTTGGCAGCATCAGCATCATTGTCGCCAGCAAACGCGTTGTGCCGCTGACGGCGGCACGCATGCATTGGCGCAGCAGGGCGCGCCTGGTAGCGGCAGGCATCACCGAGCCAAGTTCACGCACCTGGTCGGATCGGCGGGATGAATCGGAACGACGTAGACCCCGCCGTGCCAAGGGCTCGGCCGACGAAGCAGGTGGACCTCTTTTGTGATGGTGCGTGCCGCGGCAATCCGGGTGTTGGTGGCTGGGGTGTCGTGTTGCGCTTCGGCGCACATGAACGTCATTTAAATGGTGCCGAGCGCATGACCACCAACAACCGCATGGAACTGACCGCGGCCATTCGCGGCCTTGCCGCCTTGCGCGAGCGGTGCCGTGTTCAGGTAACCACCGATTCGAAGTATGTCCAGCAAGGGATTGTCGAATGGTTACCCGGCTGGCGCCGCAACGGCTGGCGTACTGCGGCGAAGAAGCCGGTGAAGAATGCCGAGCTGTGGCGCGAGCTTGATGCGTTGGCAACACAGCATGATGTCTCCTGGCATTGGGTGCGCGGGCATTCCGGACACCGAGAAAACGAGCTGGCCGATACCTTGGCCAACCAGGCCATCGACGAATTGTTGCGGGCAGATAGCGGAGGCAGTCCATGAGACAAGTGGTGCTTGATACGGAAACGACCGGACTCGAACCCGAGCTTGGTCATCGCATCATCGAGATCGGCTGCATCGAACTCTGCAACCGGCGCATCACCGGCAGACATTTTCATCGCTATCTCAACCCACAACGTGACATCGATGCGGGCGCGACGCAGGTGCATGGTATCCAGATCGAGGATCTGCAGGAGCAGCCGGTTTTCGCGGATATCGCCGCGGAGTTGCTGGAGTTCATTCGCGACGCGGAGATCATCATGCACAACGCGCCGTTCGACGTCGCCTTTCTCAACCACGAACTGCAACTGGCGGATCCGGCCTTGGGTACGATCGCCGATCGTTGCACGGTGATCGATACGCTGGTGCTCGCGCGCCAACTGCATCCGGGCCAGCGCAACAATCTCGATGCACTGTGCAAGCGCTATGCGGTAGACAACTCGCACCGCGAATTGCACGGCGCGTTGCTCGACGCCGAAATCCTTGCCGAGGTTTACCTGGCGATGACCGGAGGCCAGGCAAGCCTGTGGGATGAACAGGAATCGGAGTGGGAGCACGGCCAACAGGGAACGACATTTGGTTCCGTTCGCACTGACCGGTCCGGACGCGTCGTTCTCCCAACCGTCGAGGACCTGGCACGGCATGAGGCACGCTTGCGCGCGATCGACCAAGCCTCTGGCGGTGGTTGTCTCTGGCGGGCGGCCGTGGATCGCGACCTGTCAAACAGTTCGCCCGGTTGATTGCACAAGTCGTTCCGGGGCGCCGTCCCTGGCGTGGATTGAAGCAAGTGCGTTGGATCAGGCGCCGGTCGCTTCCCGAGTCAGTCGCTGCAACTCGCCGCGCTGATACAGGTCGACCACGATGTCGCAGCCGCCCACCAGTTCTCCTTTGATAAAGATCTGTGGGAAGGTCGGCCAGTTCGAGTAATCGGGCAGTTCATCACCAACCTCGATGTCAGCCAGAATATCGACATGCGCGAAGGGAACGCCGCAGGCCTGTAGCGCTTGCGCCGCGCGCATCGAGAAACCGCATTGCGGGTGCTGCGGGGTTCCCTTCATGAAAATGACGATTGGATTATTCGCGATAGCCGCGACGATGCGTTGCTGTGTATTCATGGATGCCCCTTCAAGGAAATCGTTCAGACCGGACTGGTTCGCGACCGAGTTTAGCGCGGGGTCCACTGGTTGGCGAGGCATGGGGCCGGACTGCTAGAATGCGCGCCACGATCACGGCTGCGGCAATGTCGACCATGGCCGACAACCGGTTCGCGATCGCGTCATGACGAATCGATTCAATTCCTGCTGGTTATCCCGGAAGGGCAGATGACAGAATTCACGATGCCGACCTACAAACGGTTGGCGGTACGGTTTACGCATGGCAGTGGCCCCTACCTGTGGGACGAAGCCGGCCGGCGCTATCTCGATGCACTGAGCGGCGTCGCCGTCTGCGGACTCGGTCACGCGCATCCGGCGATTGCCGCGGCGATTTGCGAGCAGGCAGGCAAGCTGCTGCATACCTCCAATCTCTACGGGGTCACGCTGCAAGAGGAACTCGCGCGGCGTCTGCTCGACAAGAGTGGTCTGCGCGCGGCGTTCTTCTGCAATTCCGGCGCGGAGGCGAACGAAGCGGCGATCAAGCTCGCCAGAAAACGCGGGGCTGACCGAGGCATCGCGACGCCGACCATCATCGTCACCGAACGCAGCTTCCATGGTCGGACCTTGGCGACGCTGAGTGCGACCGGCAATGCGAAGATCCAGGCAGGGTTCGCACCGCTGTTGCCGGGCTTCGTTCATGTTCCGTTCGATGATGTCGCGGCGATTGAGCGCGTCCTCGCGTCGCGGCACGATGTCGTCGCGCTCCTCGTTGAACCGGTCCAGGGTGAAGGTGGCATCAACGTGCCGGCAGCCGATTATCTGCCGCGGTTGCGCGCACTATGCGATGAACATGGTCTGTTGCTGATGTTGGACGAAGTGCAGACGGGCATGTGCCGCAGCGGGCGCTGGTTCGCATATCAGCATCACGCCATCACGCCCGATGTGATGACCCTCGCCAAGGGACTTGGCAACGGTTTCCCGATCGGCGCCTGCCTGGCCGGTGAACGCGCCGCTGGCGTTTTTGGTCCCGGCAATCACGGCTCGACTTTCGGTGGCAGCCCGTTGGCAAGCCGTGTCGCGCTCACCGTGCTCGATGTGCTGGAACAGGGCGATTACGCGGTGCGCGCCGCGGCGTTGGGGACACGCATGTTGGGTGCGTTGCGACAACAGCTCGGACAGGTGCTGGGGGTGGTCAGTGTGCGCGGGCTCGGCCTACTGCTTGGCATCGAGCTCGACCGGCCGTGCGCGGCGATTGTGGAGCAGGCGTTGGCCGCCGGTCTGTTGCTCAATGTCACCGGCGAACGCGTGATTCGGTTATTACCGCCTCTCGTCATCACCGACGCCGAGGCCGACGACATCGTCGCCAGCGTCGTGGGGCTGACGCGGCGCTGGCTCGAGGGTTGAGATCCCATGCCAGTCCGCCATCTGTTGACCTTGACCGACCTGACCGTGGCCGAACTGCGGCAGGTGATTGATCGCGCCATTGATCTGAAGGCCCAACGCGCCCGCGGTCAGTTGCCGCCCCTGCTGGCCCACAAGGTATTGACGATGATTTTCGAGAAATCCTCGACACGTACCCGCGTGGCATTCGAGACGGCGATGGCGGAGAGCGGTGGTCATGCCATTTTCCTCTCGCCGCGTGATGCGCAACTCGGTCGTGGCGAAACGATCGAGGACACCGCGCGTGTCATATCCCGGATGTGCAATGCCATCATGGTCCGCGCCAACAGCCACGAGGCCGTGGAGCGCCTCGCCGCCGCTGCGACCGTGCCGGTGATCAATGGCCTGACCGATCGTTGCCATCCGTTGCAGGTGATTGCTGATCTCCAGACCTATCAGGAACATCGCGGCGCGATCAGCGGCAGGACCGTCGCCTGGGTCGGGGACGGCAACAACATGTGTTACTCATATATAGAAGCCGCAGTCATGCTTGGCTTCAACCTACGGATCGCCTGCCCGCTGCCTTACCAACCGGTCTCGCCGCTGCTGGACGCGAGCAACGTCATGGTTACCGACGATGTCCGGGCCGCGGTGCATGGTGCCGATCTGATCGTGACCGACGTCTGGACCAGCATGGGCCAGGAGGACGAACAGTCGGCGCGGGTCGCGGCATTCGCCGCGTATCAGGTCAATCAGGCGTTACTGGATTTGGCACAGCCGGATGTCGTGTTCATGCATTGCCTGCCGGCTCATCGCGGCGAGGAAGTGTCTGCGGAAGTCATCGATGGGCCTCACAGCGTCGTCTGGGACGAGGCGGAAAACCGGCTGCACGCTCACAAGGCGTTGCTCGAATTCCTGATTGGTTGAGCTGCGGATGTCTCACCTGTTTCTGGTCAGCAACGATGACGGTTATCAGTCCCCCGGCATCGAGGTGCTGGCGAGCGTCATGGCGGAGTTCGGTGAGGTCGTCGTGGTCGCACCGGATCAGGAACACAGTGGTGCCAGCAACTCGCTGACGCTGCAATCGCCGGTGCGTGTGCGCCGTGCGGCGAACGGCTATTACCACGCCAGCGGAACCCCAACCGATTGCGTCCATATCGCGATCACAGGTTTGCTGGATCGTGCTCCAGACATGGTCGTCTCCGGCATCAATGCCGGTGAGAACCTCGCCGATGACGTGTTGTATTCCGGCACGGTCGCCGCGGCGATGGAAGGCAGGTTTTTAGGATGTCCCTCGGTCGCGATATCGCTCGCGGGTGATGAACTCAAAAATTACGATACGGCCGCTTGGGCGGTGCGAACCCTGATCGGTAACCTGCTGGAACAACCCTTGTCCGATTGCCGTCTGCTCAACGTCAACGTGCCGGATGTGCCGGTCGCCGCCATACGCGGCTTCAAGGCGACCCGGCTCGGGCAGCGACACAAGTCGTCCGACGTGGTTCGCCAGCTCGATCCGCGCGGCCGGACGATCTACTGGATCGGAACCGCCGGCGCTGGACACGACACCGGACCTGGGACCGATTTCGAGGCGATCCACAATGGTTACGTTTCGGTAACGCCGTTGCACGTTGATTTGACCAACTACCGGACGCTGGACTATCTCGCCGATTGGCTGGATCACAGGCAAAGGCAATGAAGTCGGAACAGCTCGGCATCGGTATGACCTCGCAACGGGCGCGCAATCGCCTGGTCGCGAAATTGCGCGAGATGGGCATCCGCTCGGAAACCGTGCTCGAATTGATCCGCACCGTGCCGCGGCATCTGTTCGTCGATGAGGCTCTATCGAGTCGCGCCTACGAGAACACGGCGTTGCCGATTGGTCATGGCCAGACGATATCGCAACCGTTCGTCGTCGCGCAGATGACGGAAGTGCTGCTGACCACCGGCCCATTGCAGAGCGTGCTCGAGATCGGCGCGGGCTGTGGTTACCAGAGCGCAATCCTGGCGCGGCTGGTGAGCAAGGTGTACGCGATCGAGCGACTCGCGACACTGGCGAATAAATTGCGATCGCGGTTGCACAAACTGGACCTTGGCAATGTCCGCGTGCGCCACGGCGATGGTCGGTTGGGCTGGCCGGAAATGGCGCCATTCGATGCTATATTGGTCGCCGCCGCATCGGTTGACATACCGCAGTCGCTATTGTCTCAACTCAACATCGGAGGGCGCCTCGTGATACCGGTTGGCGCCGTTGGTGCACAAGACCTGATGTTGCTGACGCGTACCAGCGAAGGTTTTACGGAGGAGCGGCTTGATCGAGTCAGTTTTGTCCCCCTGCTTGAAGGGACTGGCTAAAGGCGGTCCACGGGAAGCCATCTTTGGCTTTTTCCGACTCGTCCGATCCGGAGCTTGTTCCGATCGGACTCCAATCCAGCGACTGCGATCCGGCTTAGGGCGCGGGTATGGCGATGCCACGGCGTGCCTGCTTCGATTGCTGCGGCAATGCATTGCCCGTCGCAGCGCCGGACTCATGCTGGCAGCGGGACTTGTGGCTGGCTGTGCCAGTGATGGTCCTGCGCCAGTGGAATCCCGGTTGCCGCAGCCGCGCCCAGGAGCGGCATCGGCCAGTGCAAAGCCAGCCGACGCGGCATTGAAGTCCGGCACACCTTCCTATGTTGTTCGCCAGGGTGATTCGTTGCATGCAATCGCCTTTCGCTTTGGGCTCGATACGCGAGACCTTGCTCGCTGGAACAACTTGCGTAATCCCAACCTCATCTACCCGGGTCAGAAGTTGCGCCTCGCGGCGCCCGGCACGCCGGCGGTGAATGATCGAACCGTTGTATCCGGGTTTCCTGCGGAGACCGGGACGGAAAAGGTGGTCACGCTTCCGCGCCCGACGGGAGCACCAACGGGTGCAAGGGACGGAGTCAATCGTCCAGCGTCCGAACCAAATCGGGGATCCGGATCTGATGCGCCAACCGGAACCCGCTGGATATGGCCGACCGAAGGTGAAGTGACGACAGCCGTGTCGGCGATGGGAACCAAGGGGATCCGCATTCTCGGCAGGCGCGGCCAGTCGATCAGCGCAGTTGCAAACGGCGAGGTGGTCTATAGTGGCAACGGCCTGCGTGGCTACGGCAACCTGATCATCATTCGCCATGACGCCGAGTTTCTGAGCGCCTATGCCCATAACGACAAGGTGCTGGTGCGGGAGGGCGAACAGGTCAGGACCGGACAGAAGATTGCGGAAATGGGTGACACGGGAGCGCAGCAGGTGATGTTGCACTTCGAACTGCGCATGAACGGCATCGCCGTGGACCCACTGCATTATCTGCCGCGCCGGGCGGCGGCGCGCGGCTGATACGCATGGCCGGCTCGAAGTTTCCAACCACGTTAGACGAAGGTCCCAATCCAACAACGCCTGCAAGCGATGCCTCGCTTGAATTGCTGTCCGATGATGATGTGCCGCTGGATGATGACGATGACCTCGCGGCCGAGCCGGACGCGCTGCTGATCGAGGAGCAGGACGAAGGCGAGGCAGAAGCGGGGGTCGACGTTCGTTTGCTGAGTGGTGACATTCCGGATGGCGAACTCGATGCAACCCGGTTGTATCTCGGCGAGATCGGATTTTCGCCATTGCTTACGGCCGACGAGGAGGTTCATTTCGCACGGCTGGCGCTGCGTGGCGATGAGTCCGCCCGCAAGCGCATGATAGAAAGCAATCTGCGGCTGGTGGTCAAGATCGCGCGCCGTTACATGAACCGCGGTCTGGCCCTGCTCGACCTCATTGAGGAAGGAAATCTCGGGTTGATTCGCGCCGTGGAGAAATTCGATCCGGAGCGCGGCTTTCGTTTCTCGACCTATGCGACCTGGTGGATTCGGCAGACCATCGAGCGTGGTCTGATGAATCAGACGCGGACGATTCGATTGCCGATCCATGTCGTCAAGGAAATCAACATCTATCTGCGCGCAGCGCGTCGCCTGGCGCAGAAGCTCGATCGCGAGCCGAGTCCCGAGGATGTTGCGGAGATGCTCGATCGCCCGATCGAGGAAGTCAAACGGATGCTGGGTTTGAACGAACGCGTCACCTCGGTGGACGTGCCGACCGATCACGAATCGGATCGATCCGTGCTCGATACGATTCCGGACGAAATGAGCTCTGATCCGGCACGCATCCTTCAGGACGGTGACATGCAGCGGCATCTCGACACCTGGCTTGCGCAATTGAACGACAAGCAGCGCGAAGTCGTCGTTCGTCGCTACGGTCTGCAAGGCCATGAGATTGCCACCCTTGAAGAAGTTGGCAATGCGATAGGTGTTACCCGTGAACGCGTGCGGCAGATTCAGCTCGAAGCATTACGCCGACTGCGGCAGATCCTCGAGCGCGAGGGTTTCTCGGTCGACGCCCTGTTCCGCGAAACCTGAACACTGCATCGAGCAGTCCGAACCGATACCTGCGCCTCCAGCTGCGGCGTTCATGCTGTGCGCGCCGTGGGTGTGGCGCCATGGCTCGCGGAAAGTCCTGTCTTAAACAGCCTCAGGGCAGGAACAGCAGCGCGGCGACCCGACGTCCTTCCGCCAGCAGAATGTTGTAGCAGCGGCAGGCAGCCGGCGTACTCATGAATTCGTATCCGACCCCGGCGTTGAGCAGCGGCGCCAGCCGGGAGGAATCGAGTATCTGCTGACGTGCACCCGTGCCGAACAGCACGATCTCCGGTTGCAGTTCGAGGCAGCGATCGAGATGTTCCGTGGCGAGATCGTGCAGGGAGTCCGGCCAGCCACCGACCAGCAACTGCGCTCGCATTACCAGACAAGCGGCGGTAATCTGTCGCCCCGCAACGCTAATGAATCCCGCGCCATAACCGCTGATAGCGTGGTTGTCCGGATCGGCAAGTTCTAGTTTCACGATAAACGAGGAAATCGTATGCGAATCATTCTATTGGGGGCCCCGGGGGCCGGCAAGGGCACGCAGGCGGATTTCATTTGCGCCGTTTACGGTATCCCGCGCATTTCGACCGGCGACATGCTGCGCGCCGCGGTCGCGGCAGGAACCGAATTGGGGCGCAAGGCGCGAGCGGTCATGGAGGCCGGGCAACTCGTTTCCGACGACATCATCCTTGGCATCATTCGCGAACGTATCGCACAAGCCGATTGTGCCAATGGCTTTTTGCTTGATGGCTTCCCGCGAACCATTCCGCAGGCGGAGGGTCTGGTGGCACTCGGATGCAACATCGATCATGTCATCGAACTCGATGTCAGCGACGATGAGATCGTGCGACGTATCTCGGGCCGTCTGGTTCATCCCGCATCAGGTCGCGTCTATCACGTGAGCTATAACCCGCCGCGCATCGCAGGCAGCGATGACGTTACTGGTGAGCCCTTGGTGCAGCGCCCTGATGATCGTGAAGACACGGTACGTGAACGATTGCGTGTCTATCACGCGCAGACCAAACCGTTGGTCGAGTTTTATCAACGCATGGCTGATTCAGATGCAACGAGGTCACTGCATTTGCATCGCGTTGTTGGAGCCGGTGAAGTGGATCTGATTCGTGACCGCATCGTGCGTGCGATCGCTGCATAGTCATCGATGCGATGAACCGTCGCGATGACGGTTGAAAAAAAATCGCTGGATCTTTTTTTTTCTCCTATAATTACGCTCGCATCATGAAGTTGTGATGCAGATTGTTTTGCGGTGCTGTACTTCTTTAATCAACCTAACCAAGGGGGACCTTTGTTATGGCGATAGCAAAGAAAAAGACCTCGCGTAAAGTGGCCGCTAAGAAGTCCGCGGCAAAGAAGGCCGTAACCAAGAAGACCGTGAAGAAGGCGGCTTCGAAGAAAACGGCAAGCAAGAAGAAAGTTGCAAAGAAGGTTGCAAAGAAAGTTGCAAAGAAAGCTGCGGCGAAAAAGAAAACCGCTGCTGGATAACTGCACATGACCAACCGTTCATCGTCGTTGTCTCTCGTCGTGCTCTCCGGCAGTTCAGCCCAGCAAGCGGAATCGACGAAGAACATACGGCAGGTGGGCAAGCAGCGAAAAGTGACACAAGGAACCCGCGCTGAACTGAAGTAACTGTTTACGCGGCCGTTCCAGCGCTGTGGCGATGCACGGTCTTCATGTCAATTCAAAGCCCCGTCATGCGACGGGGCTTTCTTGTTTTATGAGGCAGGGATTGGGTTTTTTGTGAAAGCCGGAGCAAGGCATTCACGTCGTTCCGGTCGCGGCCCGGTCAGGCGCGGCCAGCTTCGCCGTTTTCTGCTGTGTCACCTTCTGTTCTGGTGTGTGCTGGTCCTGGCGGGCGCAGCACTGTGGCTCGATCATGTCGTCCGCCGCGATTTCAGTCGTCTGCATTGGTCGCAACCGGCGCGAGTCTACGCGCGACCGTTGGAGCTTCATTCCGAGCGAGGCATCGGCGCGGACGAACTTGTCGAGGTCCTGCGCATTCTCGGCTATCGGCAGGAGGCGAACGCCGCGGTCACCGGTAGCTTCGCGAAGAGCGCGAACGTCGTGACCGTGCGAACCCGAGGCTTTCAGTCCTGGGACGGCAGCGAGCCGCCACGCGCTGTGCAGATCCGTTTTGCCGGTAATGCCATCTCCGAACTGACCGAGCCGGAAACCGGCGCACCGGTACCGCGGGTGCGTCTTGAACCGATCGAGATTGCGCAGTTCGACGCGATCGATCGGCAGGACCGAATCGTGGTGGCAATCGCCGATGTGCCACAGGATCTCATCAACGCCTTGCTCGCGGTTGAGGACCACGACTTCTACGACCATGTTGGTATCGACCCGGTGGCGGTGCTGCGTGCGATGCTCGCCAATCTGTTGGCGCGGGAGGTGGTGCAGGGTGGTAGCACGCTGACGCAACAACTGGTCAAGAATCTTTATCTCAGCGCGGAGCGATCACTTTGGCGCAAGCTGCGCGAAGCTTTCATTGCGCTCATCATCGAGTTGCATTTCACGAAGCAGGAGATCCTGCAGGCCTATCTCAATGAGGTCTATCTCGGACAGCAGGGTAACCGCGCGGTGCATGGTTTCGGTCTCGCCGCACAACATTACCTGGGCAAGCGCATCCAGGATCTGAGTCTCGACGAGACGTGCCTGCTGGCGGGGCTGGCCCGTGGCGCGTCGTACTACAACCCGTTTCGGCATCCGGAGCGGGCCAGACAAAGACGCAATTTCGTGCTGCAGCGGATGCGCAGCGAAGGTTTCATCGATGCCACAACGGAGCAGGTCGCGGCGCAGCGGGACCTAGGCCTGGTGGAGCGGCCCGCGGCATCCGCCGGGGCGTACTCGGATTTCATGGATCTGGTGCGGCTGCAACTCGAGGAACACTTTCCAGCAGCGGTACTGCGTACCCAGGGTTTGCGGATCATGACGTCGCTGGATTATTTGACCCAGCGTCAGGTCGTCGCCGCGATCGATCGAACGCTGCCGGAACTCGGCAAACGGTCGCCAAAGCGACTCGGATCCGCACAAGCAGCCGTGTTGGTTACTGATGTGCGGTCCGGAGACATTCTTGCGCTCAGTGGCGGGCGAGATAATGCACCGGGCGATTTCAACCGGGCGGTGACCGCCCGACGGCCGGTCGGGTCGCTGTTGAAGCCGGCGGTATACCTGGCCGCGTTGGAATCGGGACGCTATCACCTTGCGTCAATCATTCCCGATAGCCCGCTGACGGTGCGCCTCGAGGACGGTCAGGCCTGGCGTCCGCAGAACTACTCCGGTAGCTATTCGGGTGAGGTACGCATTCTGGAAGCACTGCCGGAATCGCTGAATCTTCCGGCGGTCCATCTTGGCCTTGAGGTCGGGCTAGAAGCCGTCGCCGAATCGATTCGGCGGCTCGGGTTTCACGGCGCTTTCACACCCTATCCCTCGATCATCCTGGGTGCGATCGAATTGTCCTCGGTCGAAATCGCGGCGATGTATCAGACCCTGGCCAGTGGTGGTCTGCACATGCCCCTGCGCGCGGTGCAGGCGGTTACCAGTGCTGACGGCCGAATGCTGGCGCACTATGCGCCGGAAGCGGTGCGGGTTATTTCTCGCGACACCGCGTATCTGCTCGAGTTCTTGTTGCGCCGCGTACTGCAAACCGGCACCGCCAGACTCGCCGGAGAACGCTTGGCGGCGATGGCCCCGCTGGCGGGCAAGACCGGCAGCACCAACGACCTGCGGGACAGCTGGTTCGTCGGTTATGGAGACGACTATCTCGGTGTGGTGTGGCTGGGGCGAGACGACAATCAACCGCTTGGCCTCACCGGGGCGAGTGGTGCGATGCCGATCTGGATCGATCTGATGCAGCGGGTACGGCCACGACCACGCACATTCGCGCCGCCACCGGAGATTGAATGGCTGTGGGTGGATATCGATCCCTTCGAACTGGAGCACTGCGCGAAGGTCATGGCATTGCCTTTTCGGCATGGTACCGGGCCGGCGCCCGAGGAGGTTTGTGCCGTCGCGAGTGATCCAGCCGGCTTGAAAACAGAGGCTGGTGGCCGATAACGCAGTTGCGGCGGCAGATTGGGTGCGGGTGGCGGTATGGCAAAACATCGCTTGTGGTTCATCAAGGTGGGCGACATCATCCGTGGACCGTTTCCCGCGACCCAGATCCGGCATAACGTGCTACTCGGAAGGTTGCAGCCGGACATGCTGGTCAGCGAGGACCAGCAGAACTGGCGCGCACTGCGCGAACTGCCTGCACTGTACGACTCAGAGCAAATCGTCGATATCGTTCGCGAACGACGATTGCTGGACGAGCGGCACCAGGATCGGCGCCAGAGCGGTGAAGCAGGCACTGAATCGCGTCGCGCCAATCCCGATCGCAGGCAACCGGAGGACCCGGAGGTCATGCAGGCGCGGCAGAAGCGTGCAGAGGTATGGCATAGCCTTGCCGGCCCTCCCCCGCATCGATCTCGAATTCCGGCAATCGCACTGGGGTTCGCTTTGCTGTTAGCGGTGCTTGGTTACTTGCTTCCTCATGCACCGACCGTCGAGCGAACCAGCGTTGACTGCGATGCGGTGCCGGCGCCGGCCGGCGTCTGGGATGGCTGTGAGCTTGCAGCGGCGGAGCTCGCCGGCGCAGACTTGCAGCGCGCGTCATTCGCCTACGCGAAGCTCATCGATGCGGACTTCTCGCACGCAACACTCATCGGCGCACGACTCGCCGGGGCCGATCTGCGTCGCGCACGGTTGCAATCAGCCAGCCTCCAGGAGGCGGATCTTTCCCATGCCGACTTGCGCGACGCGGACCTGTCGGGAGCCGAACTGCGCGACACCGTGCTGAGCGGGGCCATCTGGCCGGACGGCACGCGCTGCGCGAAACCATCAGTCGGTGCCTGTCTGCGGATCGAGGGAGAAGGTGCCGAATGACTGTGTCGTGTAGCGGGACACCCGTATCCGGTTGGGCGGTACCGATTCTGCGATCCCGGCCTTTCGCCGCAACTCGCGAATGAATTCGTGCGGTTCCGGCAACGCTTGCCACACATCGGGCAAGAACGTGGCGGTGGCCTGATGATGGGACAGCACGATGCCGTCGCGACCAGGAAAGAGCACGGCGTGCAGTTCATCGGCAGAGGTGAAGCTGATCGGGGTTAGCGATGACAGCGTCGCAATCGATAGCTCTATGGCCGGTCTTTCACGTTCCGTAAGTGGCTGAAACCGGGGATCGCGGAAGGCAGCGGCACAGGCATTTGCCGCGACGTCGACCGCCAGCGGCCGGTGCGCGGTGAGCGAGCCGATGCAGCCGCGTAGCCGCCCTTCCTTGCGGATGGTCACGAAGGATGCCTTGCACTCCCGAATCTCCGGCGGCTCTCGTGCCAGGTCGACAGCCGCATCTTCCTCGAGCCGGCCGAACTCATGATCTATTGCCGCCAGGGCGATTTCCAGCAATCGAATCTGTGCATCACGCGATAACATCGGCCGTTCCCCGGGACTCATATATATATGCGGCAACCGGCAGGCAGTGTCAGCCCTCACCTTGGGACGCCACACCTGATTATGCCGCAGTGCAATTCTCCGTAATCTCTGCACAAGTTTGTACCAGCCGCCGCGCATCGAGCGCTTGCGTGCTCTATGTGCAAGAGCGCCATCGTTAGCGCGGAAACTCAGTCTTTTACATAGCCTCACCCCTTATTTCAGGGGGGGGGTGGAAGTTCGGACGAGTCGAGCTTGGCGGTTTGTTGATTCCTGGTTCCGCCAAGCTCCTAGAAAAAAAGTACCCAACTCATTAACATTCAGTGGCAATCCGGTGCGGGGTGGAGCAGTCTGGCAGCTCGTCGGGCTCATAACCCGAAGGTCGCAGGTTCAAATCCTGCCCCCGCTACCAAATTGTAGGAGTAAACCAGTCGGCTTCCCGGCCGCAGGCGGTCCGGAGATGTTGTGGTAAAGCGCGGCGGTTCCCGCAAATGCTGTATCCAGAAAGCCCCGGACTGGTCGGGGTTTTTTATTTTCGGGCCCGTGTAAAGAGATTTTCGGATGAATCAGTCGGTACTGCAGACGATTCTGGAACCAGTGATTGCCGGGCTCGGCTTCGAGTTGCTCGGGATCGAGCGCCTCGGCGATCGCGCTGCCGGGACCGTGCGCATCTATATCGACCATCCGCAGGGAGTGACGATCGACGATTGCGAAACGGTAAGCAGTCAGGTTGGCGCAATACTGGATGTCGAAGGCGTCATTGCCGGAAGTTATGTTCTGGAGGTTTCGTCACCGGGCCTGGACCGGCCGCTGTTTACGCCGGCGCACTTTGTGCGGTTCGTGGGATCGACCATCAGCGTGCGCTTGCACCAGCGAATCGAAGGTCGGCGCAAGCTGGAAGGAGTTTTGCAGGCGGCCGATCAGGATGGCTTCGTACTGGTGAGCGAGGGGCAAACCTGGCCGGTACCGTATACGGCGCTGGAAAGGGCGCGACTGGTGCCGCAGTGGCCGGAAACGAAGCGACGCAGGCAGGGATCGGGTAAGCGAGCGACGAACGCGCGCGGTTAATCACGAAGACGGCGAATGGAAGATGAATAAAGAAATATTGACTGTTGTCGACGTCGTGTCGAACGAGAAGAGCGTCAGCAAGGAAGTCATTTTCGATGCATTGGAAGCCGCACTCGCCAGTGCTACCAAGCGTTTGTACAACGACGACATCGACGTACGCGTTGCCATTGACCGAGCTACCGGCGACTATCAGGCCTACCGCCGCTGGGAGGTGATTGATGACGACGCTCTGACCGGTACCACACCTCTGCCGGGGAGTGATCAACTCGCCCTGGCCCCAGGTGAACTTGAATTCCCGATGCGCCAAATCAAGCTCAGCGAGGCGCGCGCCAAGCAACCGGAGCTGAACGCTGGGGCGTTCATCGAGCAACCGCTCGAGGCCGCGACTTTCGGCCGCATTGCCGCGCAGACCGCAAAACAGGTCATTGTGCAGAAGGTGCGTGAAGCAGAACGCGCCCAGATCGTTGAAGCCTATCGAGATCGCAAGGGCGAACTCGTCACGGGAGTCGTCAAGCGCGTCGATCGCCATGGCGTCTATCTGGACCTCGGTGGCAACACCGAGGCGATCGTCCCCAAGGAACACATGATTCCGCGCGAGATTGTGCGGCCGGGGGACCGGGTACGCGGTCACCTGATCGATGTTCGTGACGAAAAGCGCGGTCCGCAGCTATTCATCAGCCGCACCTGTACCGATCTGTTGATCGACCTTTTCAAGCTCGAAGTCCCGGAGATTGGCGAAGGCCTGATCGAGATTCGCGGTGCCGCGCGGGATCCAGGGTTGCGCGCCAAGATTGCAGTGCTCAGCAAGGATCCGCGGATCGATCCGGTGGGCGCCTGCGTTGGCATGCGCGGCTCGCGCGTGCAGGCGGTATCGAACGAGTTGGCCACGGAGCGTGTGGATATCGTGTTGTGGAACGAGAATCCGGCGCAGTTCGTCGTCAACGCGATGGCACCGGCAGAAGTGGTGTCGATCCTGGTTGACGAGGATTCGCGCAGCATGGACGTAGCCGTCGCCGAGGAACAGTTGTCGCAGGCGATTGGCAAGAACGGTCAGAATGTCCGCCTCGCCAGCCAGCTCACCGGCTGGGAGCTCAACATCATGACCGAGTCTGCCGCTGCAGAGAAAAGTGAAGCCGAGACGCAACGCATTCAGCAGATGTTCATGTCACAGTTGGATGTCGATGAAGAGATCGCGAGTATTTTCGTCCAGGAGGGCTATTCCAGCATTGAGGAAATTGCCTATGTCCCTGAAAGCGAAATGCTGGAGATCGAAGAGTTCGACGAAAACCTCGTCCGCGAATTGCGGCAGCGCGCTAAGGACCTGCTGTTGACACGCGCCATCGCCAGTGAGGAGCAGCTCAGTGACGAACAGCCGGCCGCGGATCTCCTGGAGTTGCAGGGCATGGACCAGTCCTTGGCACGGCAGCTGGCGGCACACAAGATCGTGACCCGCGAAGACCTTGCGGAAATGTCGATCGACGAATTGCTGGAGGTTGGCGACCTGGACCAACAGCGCGCAGCGCAGCTGATCATGGAAGCGCGTGCGCCCTGGTTCGCGGACCAGGGTGACGCTTGAAATTACGAGAGGGTCAACGATGGCTGACGTGACGGTAAAACAATTCGCCGACGTGGTCGGGATCTCGGTCGATCGCTTGCTGCTGCAACTCGGCGATGCCGGCCTTGCGAACAAGGAGCCCTCCGACGTGATCACGGACGTGGAAAAGACGCAGCTGCTGGGCTATCTCCGCCGCCGCCATGGCCACGAATCCGAGTCAATCGAGCCAACCCGCGTGACGCTGAAACGCAAGACTGTCAGTGAATTGACGGTCCCGGTCGAACGACCGCGTGTTCGGACCAGAGTCCAGAAGGCTGCGCCAACCAAGACGGTCAGTGTCGAGTTTCGGCGCAAGCGCACATATATCAAGCGCAGCGTCGTCGTCGAAGAGGAAAGTCAGCGTGCCGCCGAGGCGACCGCGGATCGCGAGCGGGACCGCGAGGTCGAGCGGCAACAGGAAGCCGAATTGCAGCGTGCCGCGCGGGAGCGAGAGGAAAAGCGCCGGCAGGAGGAGGATGCAGAACGTGCCGCGGCCGAAGCTGAGGCTCGGCGCAAGGAGGAAGAAGAGGCGGCGCGCAAGGCCGAGGCGGAAGCTGCCGCATCTCGTGCACAGGCTGCCGCCCAGGCCGAAGCCGCCGCGCGTGAGGCCGCCAATGCCGCCGCGGCACGGGAGAAGCGGCAGAGCGATGACGAGAAGCCGACGCGGTACGGCCGCCAGGAATTGCATGTCGACACGAGCAAATCCGGAAAACGCAAGAAGAAAATGCCGGTGCGGCGCGTGGTACCGCAGGCGGTTGGCAAGCACGGCTTCGAAAGACCGACCGCGCCGGTGGTGCACGACGTCTCCATTCCGGAAACCCTGACCGTTGGCGAACTCGCGCAACGCATGTCGATCAAGGCGGCCGAAGTCATCAAGGTAATGATGAACCTGGGCAGCATGGTCACCATCAATCAATCGATCGATCAGGAAACGGCGGCGCTGGTCGTGGAAGAGCTTGGCCACCGGCCGGTTCTGGTCGACGAAGGTACCATTGAGCGCGAGTTGCTGGCGACTACGGCGGATGCCAGCGCCTCGCAACCGCGTGCTCCGGTCGTCACGATCATGGGCCATGTCGACCACGGCAAGACTTCATTGCTCGACTACATCAGGAGCGCCAACGTCGCCTCCGGCGAGGCAGGAGGCATCACGCAGCATATCGGTGCCTACCGCGTCGAAACGCCGCGCGGGCCAATCACTTTTCTCGATACCCCGGGTCACGAGGCCTTCACGGCGATGCGTGCGCGCGGCGCCAAGGCCACCGATATCGTGATCCTGGTGGTTGCGGCGGATGATGGCGTGATGCCGCAGACGGAAGAGGCGATCCGCCATGCCAAGGCTGCAGCAGTGCCGATGATCGTCGCTGTCAACAAGATCGACAAACCATCAGCGGATCCCGATCGAATCCGGCACGAGTTGGCGTCTCATCAGGTGATTCCGGAGGCGTGGGGTGGTGATTCGCAATTCATCGAAGTGTCCGCCAAGACCGGAGCGGGTATCGACCAACTGCTCGAAGCGATCCTGCTGCAAGCCGAAGTGCTGGAACTGAGGGCACCTGCCAGCGGCCCGGCGGCCGGCGTGGTGATCGAATCGCGGCTAGATCGCGGCAGGGGACCGGTCGCGACGATACTGGTGCAAAGTGGCAGGCTGCGTAAAGGCGATTTCCTGCTGGCTGGAATGGAGTTCGGTCGCGTCCGCACGATGTTGAATGATCAGGGCCAGGAAGTGAGCGAAGCAGGTCCCTCGGTACCGGTCCAGGTGCTCGGCCTCTCCAGCAATCCCAGTGCCGGAGACGAAGCGATCACGGTGGCGGATGAACGCAAGGCGCGGGAGATCGCATCGATTCGGCAGCAGCGCGATCGCGAATCGAAATTATCGCGGCAGCAGGCCGGCAAGCTCGAGAACGTATTCATGCGGATGGGCAAGGGTGATCACGCCGCCCTCAACATCGTTCTGAAAGCCGATGTTCATGGTTCCGCGGAGGCGATCAGCGAGGCATTGAAAAAGCTTTCGAACGACGAATTGCAGGTCAATATCCTGGCATCCGGGGTCGGCGGCATCAACGAGTCGGACGTCAATCTGGCGCTCGCATCCGGTGGCATGGTGATCGGATTCAACGTTCGCGCCGACAGCGGTGCCCGCGAACTGGTCGAGCGCGAGCATGTCGATCTCAAGTATTACAACGTCATCTACGAAGTGATCGATGACGTCAAGGCGGCACTCAGCGGCATGCTGTCGCCAATGGTGCGCGAATCGATCATCGGCATCGCCGAGGTGAAGGACGTGTTCCGGTCGTCGAAGTTGGGAGCAATTGCGGGATGCATCGTCCTGGAAGGTGCGGTGCGGCGCTCAAACCCGATCCGCGTGCTGCGCGACAACGTGGTGATCTACGAAGGCGAACTGGAATCACTGCGGCGCTTCAAGGACGACGTCAACGAAGTGCGTTCCGGTGTCGAATGCGGTATCGGCGTCAAGAACTACAACGATATCCGGCCGAAGGACAAGATCGAAGTCTACGAGCGAGTCGAAGTCGCGCGCACGCTTTGATTTGATAGCTGCGGGAGGTTGCGATGCCACGCGAATACAATCGCGCGGAGCGCGTCGCCGAACTGATCCGGCGCGCGGTCGCGCCGATCATGGGTGAACTCGGCCGCGGTCGTTGTGGCGGTTTGCTGAGCGTAACTGCGGTAACCGTCTCTCCCGACCTGAAAAATGCCACGGTGTTTGTCAGCTGCTTGCGTCCGTTGGACGATCCGCGCGCGCTGATCCGCGATTTGATGCATCACGCCGGCGCGATTCGACAGCGGGTGGCGCATGCTACGGCGCTGCGTTTCGTCCCGGCGATTACCATCCGCTACGACAGTTCGCTGGCGGATGCGGACCGAATGAATCAACTGCTTGATTCGTTGCCATAGCGAAGCCCTCGAATTAGAGCGCGATGACCATCACCGCGAGCGTGTCGTTTGACATTTGAGTTGCCTGGCGTGCAGGCAAACAGCAATCGTGACCGGGTCCGCGTCGCACGGCGCGCGGTTAACGGCATCCTGCTGCTGGACAAGCCGGTCGGCATCAGCTCGAACGCCGCGTTGCAGCGCGCCCGCCGGATCTTCAACGCACGCAAGGCAGGGCATACCGGGAACCTTGATGTGCTGGCCGACGGATTGTTGCCGGTCTGCTTTGGCGAAGCGACCAAGTTCACCGGTTTCCTGCTCGATGCCGATAAGACCTATCGTTCTGACTTTTGTCTCGGGCAGGAAACGACGACTGGCGATCGGGAGGGCTCGGTGGTATTCGAAGGTGACGTCGTGGGAATCGATGCCGTGGCGCGGGTCATTGAGCGTTTTACCGGCGTTATGGAGCAGGTGCCACCGATGCACTCGGCGCTCAAGCATCATGGCCAGCCCTTGTACAAGCTGGCGCTGCGCGGCATCGAGGTGGAGCGTGCGCCGCGGCGCATCGTCATCCACGAAATCCGGGTAAACCAGCTCGCGGCAGGCATCCTCAGCGTCGATGTCCGATGCTCCAAGGGAACGTATATCCGGACGCTTGCCACCGACATTGGCCGAGCGCTCGGCTGCGGCGCGCATGTGGCCAGTCTGCGGCGATTGCAGGCGGGGCCGTTCGATGTACGAGATGCGGCAACGCTCGATGAACTGGAGGCGGAAGCCCTGCAGGGTTTTGCCTGCTTGGACCGGCGGTTGCTGCCGATCGACAGGGCGCTTGCGGGTTGCCCCACGGCGACGCTCACGGCGGATGAGGCACGGCGGCTCCAGCGTGGCCAGAAGATCCAATCGGCGCACGGCGGAAGGGCAGGTCCCCTGCGTCTGTACGACCCTGAGGGGGGATTCATCGGGGTCGGCGAGTTGTCGCACGACGGAATGATTGCGCCAAGGCGATTGGTGGCGCAACTCGATGTGGATTGACCCTGCGTCGGACCGGACAGGCGTACCAGAACTGCTGTGTGCACAGTTTTGGCGCCGAACAGACGTCGATCAGCAACCGCAAGTGCTACCGTTACACTCGACACTGGCCAGGAAGGCACTTGGGCCACGCTTAACCAAACGAATCAAGGAGTTCCGGATGTGGGTGCGACGCGGTGTCCTTGTTCGGCTCGGTGCCCGCGGGTACAATACGCGCCCACTCAACACAGGTCTCGAAGGCGGAAGAGGAAATTCATGGCATTAACCAGTGCGCAGAAACGCGTAATCGTTACCGATTATCAGCGCGTAGCCAACGATTCCGGTTCACCGGAGGTTCAGGTTGCATTGCTGTCGGCTCGCATTCAGGACCTGACCGAGCATTTTCGCTCGCATAAGAAAGACAACCATTCCCGGCAGGGATTGCTGCGCCTGGTGAACAAGCGCCGTAAGCTGCTCGATTACGTCAAGCGCTGCGATATCCAACGCTACCAGCAGCTGATTTCCCGGCTGGGCTTGCGACGGTAAGCGCGAATGAATCAGGCATCCATATCGTTTCAATACGGCGCGCATACCGTCACACTGGAAACCGGAGTCATCGCGCGGCAGGCCTCTGCGGCGGTGCTTGTCCGCCATGGCGACACGGTCGTTCTGGCCACGGTCGTCGCCGATCGCAATGCGCAGCCGGACCGCGGCTTCTTTCCGCTGACCGTTGAATACCAGGAGCGGACTTACGCCGCCGGCAAGATCCCCGGTGGGTTCTTCAAGCGTGAGGGTCGCCCAACCGAGAAGGAAACGCTGACCGCCCGTCTGATTGACCGGCCGTTGCGCCCACTGTTTCCAGAAGGTTTCATCAATGAGGTGCAAATCATTTGCACCGTGTTGTCATTGGACCCGACGGTTGATCCGGATATCTCGGCGCTGATCGGCGCTTCCGCGGCGGTGTATCTCTCGGGGATCCCGTTCCGTGGTCCAGTCGGTGCTGCCCGGGTCGGCTTCAAAGACGGAAAGTACGTGTTGAATCCGAGCTTCGGTCAACTGGCGGACTCCGCGCTCGACTTGGTCGTCGCAGGTACCGAGTCCTCGGTGCTGATGGTGGAATCCGAAGCCCGCAAGCTGACCGAAACACAGATGTTGGGGGCGATCGAGTTCGGTCACCGCGAGATGCAGGCAGTCATCAAGGCCATCCATGAACTCGGCGACAAGGCCGGGCGGACGACATGGGCGTGGACGGCGCCGGTCGCGGATGCGGCCTTGGTAAAGACGATCAACGACAGTTTTCGCACACGACTCGCCGATGCTTATCGCATTGTCGACAAGCTGGCACGGCGGGATGCCGTGGCCCAGGTACGCAAGGCGGCAGTGGAAGCGCTGGCGACCGAAGCCAGTGGTTGGCAGTCGAATCAGGTCACTGCCGTGCTGGAGCAGACGGAGTACGAACTGGTTCGCCACGGAATTCTCGACAGTGGCAAGCGGATCGATGGCCGAGGCGTCGAACAGATCCGACCGATCACCGCGACCGTCGGGTTTTTGCCGCGCACGCATGGATCGGCGCTGTTCACGCGTGGTGAGACCCAGGCGATTGTTGTCACTGCACTCGGTACCGAACGTGATGCGCAGATCATTGATGCGATTGAAGGCGAGCGGCGCGATGCATTCATGCTGCACTACAACTTTCCCCCATATTCCGTCGGAGAAGTCGGTAGAGTAGGAACGCCGAAACGGCGGGAGATTGGTCATGGCCGTCTTGCCAAACGTGGCATTCTCGCTGTCATGCCCGACATGACCGAGTTTCCCTACACCATCCGCGTGGTTTCCGAGATTACGGAATCGAACGGCTCCAGTTCAATGGCAAGCGTATGCGGCACCAGTCTGTCGCTGATGGATGCTGGTGTGCCGATCGAAGCGCCGGTGGCCGGCATCGCGATGGGCCTGATCAAGGAAGGGGAGCGTTTCCAGATCCTGTCGGACATCATGGGCGATGAGGACCATCTCGGTGATATGGATTTCAAGGTTGCCGGAACCGCGGATGGCATCACCGCTCTGCAAATGGACATCAAGATTGAAGGCATCACGCTGCAAATCATGGAGCACGCGCTGGCGCAAGCACGGCAGGGGCGTTTGCATATCCTGGGCGAGATGAATAAGGCGATTGCGATCTCGCGTACCGAAATGTCGGTATTTGCGCCTCGCATCATCACCATCAAGATTGATCCGGAGAAGATTCGGGACGTGATCGGCAAGGGTGGCTCGACCATCCGCCAGATTACCGAAGAGACCGGCACGACCATCGACATTGATGACGACGGCACGGTAAAGATCGCCTCCGTCGACCTTTTGGCCGGCGAAGCGGCGCGCAAGCGAGTGGAGCGCATCACCGCGGACGTGATGGTCGGCGAGACCTACGAAGGGCGAGTCGCGAAACTGATGGACTTCGGTGCGTTCGTGAACATTCTGCCTGGCAAAGATGGCCTCGTGCATATCTCGCAGATTTCGAATGAGCGCGTCGAAAGAGTCAGCGACAAACTGTCGGAAGGTGAGATCGTCCGGGTCAAGGTCCTGGAAGTCGACAAGCAGGGGCGGATTCGGCTGAGCATCAAGGCCGCGATCGAGTAAGGCAAGGGGCAACCGGAAACTTTCAGCGTCATCCAGCAGGAGATTCTCGACCAACATGGTAACTATTCGTTTAGCTCGCGGCGGCGCGAAGAAGCGCCCCTTCTATTACATCGTGGTAACCGATAGCCGCAACCGTCGCGATGGCAGCCATATAGAACGGATCGGATTTTTCAATCCGATCGCGGCGCCGCAGGAAGTGCCGTTCCAAATCGATCGCGCGCGCCTGCAACACTGGTTGTCCGAGGGCGCAAAGACCAGTCCACGAGTTGGCCAGCTCATCAAGTCGCACCCGCAGCCGGCGCAGTAACGTACCGGAAGACGGCGTCGCGGGTATGACCGGGACGGCCTACGAAGAACCGACACTGCTTGTGTCGGTTCTTCGTACTTGGCCATACCTGCGATGATCTCGTGCCGCCGGATGCCTTCGCATTGTCCTACGCTCCGGCTGCCGCGCTGTCGCGTTCGCGTCAGCATGACAAACGGATTGAGTAGTTTCCACGTCGTTTATCACCCCGATCGCCGTATGCCAAGTGAACGATAGCCCGGATATCCCCGTCATCATCGGCCGATCGCACGCGGTGTTTGCGATTCATGGTTGGCTCAAGGTTGAATCATTCACCCGACCCCGCGGCAACATCATGGAATATGACCAGGTTCTGGTCCGCGCAGGTGACGATTGGCTCGCGCTGGGCCGCGCCACCTGGAAGCGGCATGGCAATCAGTTTCTCGTGCATTTCACGGGCATCGACGATCGGGACCAAGCGCAGGCACAGGTAGGTCGCGATATCGCCGTGATGCGTTCGGCTTTGCCGCCGCCGGCGCCTGGAGAATATTACTGGTCGGACTTGATCGGCATGTCCGTGCGGGACCAGACGCGCGGAGAACTCGGGACCGTCGTGAATCTGATAGAAACCGGTGCCAACGATGTCCTGGTTGTCGGCGGAGGGCTGTTGATTCCGTTCATTCGCAATGACGTTATCAAGGACATCGACCTGACCGCGAAAACCATCATCGTCGACTGGCCGGAAAGTGATGCCGCCGTGGCCGTGGATTGAATCGAAACGAGGCGCGGAATGGCACGGCGCTACACGGTTGTGACACTTTTTCCGGATCTGGTACGTGATGCCATGACACATGGGGTCACCGGCCGCGCAATCAGCCGCGGCCGGTGCAAGCTTGATTTCATCAATCCGCGCGATTACGCGGGAAATACCCGGGGGAGCGTCGATGATGCACCCTATGGCGGCGGTCCCGGTATGGTCATGCGGGTCGAACCGCTGCGAGCATCACTCGACGCCATCAAATCAGGATCGCCGGCGCCGTTTGTCGTCGGCCTGACGCCGCAGGGCCGGAGACTCGATCAGGCGGCAGTTCTCGATCTAGCCCGGCATCCTCATCTGGTCCTGGTGGCGGGGCGCTACGAAGGAATCGATGAACGTTTCATCGAACGGGATTGTGATGCGGAATGGTCGATTGGCGATTACGTACTGAGTGGCGGCGAAATCGCGGCCCTGGTGATCCTGGATGCCATTATTCGAACGCTGCCGGATGTGTTGGGTGACGATGCCTCGGCGGCTGCGGATTCTTTCTGTGGCGGCATTCTCGACTGGCCACATTACACACGGCCGGCGCGGATCGGGGAGCAATCCGTGCCGGACGTGCTGTTGGGCGGCGATCATGCCGCGATCGCCCGGTGGCGACGCAAGCAGGCATTGGGTCGCACTTGGCAGCGTCGCCCCGATCTGCTGGAGAGAATAGCATTGGAGCAAAGCGATCTGGCGTTGTTGCGCGAGTACCAGCGCGAGGCCCGGCTTGCCGAGGGCGACGCGACGCGTGATTGCTGACGGCATTGCCGCGGGAGGCTCAAGCCTCTCTCGAAGCATCACAAAATGGGATAGAATGCCGCGCGCTTTGGTAGGAGCAAGACAATGAGCAATCTGATACAACAACTTGAAGCCGAACAGATGCAGCGTGATTTTCCGGAGTTCAGTCCGGGTGACACGATCGTTGTGAACGTGAAAGTAAAGGAAGGCGGCCGTGAACGGCTGCAGGCCTTCGAAGGCACGGTCATCGCAAAACGCAATCGAGGCATGAATTCCGCTTTCACGGTCCGCAAGATTTCACATGGTGAGGGTGTTGAACGGGTATTCCAGACCTTCAGCCCGCTGATTGACGGCATCACCGTGAAACGGCGCGGTGACGTTCGCAAGGCCAAGTTGTATTACATGCGCGATCGCAAGGGCAAGGCCGCTCGCATCAAGGAGCGGATCAAGCACCAATCGTAACGGGCGTACCGTTCGCGGCGCAGACGTTAGCCCAAGTGCAGCGGCAGGCGGAGCAAGGAAGGGCAATCATCTTCAGCCATATTGTAGGGGATGACCTCACTGCTCCGCCCTGGATGGCGGAGGCCCGGGTCAGCCGCTAGCACGCCGTGCTTTCGGCTCGGCATCAATGCCTCAGTCCCACTGCATTCCTACCCCAACCGATGCCGTAATTGATGCTTTCCTGGATAGTCTCTGGTTGGAGCATGGCCTCAGCGTAAATACGTTGGCCGCCTATCGCACGGATCTCAGATTGTTCGCGGCGTCGCTGGCTCGCCGTGAACGAACCCTGCTCGATGCCGGCACCGACGATGTTTGCGGCTTTCTGGGTGATACGCACAACGCTCGGACCAGCGCCCGGCGCCTGTCGACCCTGCGTCGCTTCTATCAATATCTGCTGCGTGAACGACGTATTGGTGGTGACCCGGTAGCCCTGGTAAGGTCGCCACGATTGGGACGGAAACTGCCTGCTGCACTGACCGAGACGGAGGTCGAGGCCCTGCTGCATGCCGCGGACGCGACAACCACCATCGGCCTGCGCGATCGGGCGATGATTGAGGTTCTGTATGCGACCGGTCTACGCGTTTCGGAACTGGTGACGCTCGCGTTGGCGCAGACCAATCTGCAGCAGGGCGTCGTTCGTATCTTCGGCAAGGGTGGCAAGGAACGTCTGGTACCGCTGGGCGAAGAAGCGATGGCTTGGCTGGCGCGGTATCTGCGCGAGGCGCGCCCGCAACTTGCCCGTGGCAGTGGCAGTGCGGCCGTGTTTCTGACCAATCGTGGCGAGGCGATGACCCGGCAGATGTTCTGGTATCGGCTGCGGCAATACGCGCGGGTGGTGGGGCTGTCAAAGCCGGTATCGCCACATGTGCTGCGACACGCGTTTGCAACACACATGCTGAATCATGGTGCCGATCTTCGCGTAGTGCAGTTGTTGCTTGGTCACAGCGACATTTCGACGACGCAGATTTATACGCACGTGGCCAAGGCAAGATTGCAGGAGTTGCATCGTCGGCATCACCCGCGTGGGTGACAGGAACTCGCGGCGGAGACTACAATTTCCTTGAAAATCGCGCGGATAGATTGGTCCATCGTCTGCCCTGAATCCGGCCGATTGCCAACCGGACCTATCGCCTCTGGAGCCCACATGAACAAGCATATGACTTCGTTGGCAATCCTCCTGCTGTGCTGTGTCAGCAGATTTGTCAGCAGCGCCGAGATGGACCTGATTGCGCATTTCGACAAAATCCTGAAACCGCTGCTCCCCGATGTGAAGGTGACCCAGGTGAAACCTGCTCCGATTGCGGATCTCTATGAGGTGATGATGGGAACCGCGGTACTCTATGTCACCCTCGATGGTGCCTACGCGCTGCGCGGCGATCTGGTGGACTTGAAGAACCGGCGCAACCTGACCGATGCGGCGCAGGATCAGGTGCGTCGCGACGCCATCGCCGGGGTCGATCCGGCGACGATGATTTCGTTCGTACCAGAACGGGAAACAAAGCTGGACCTTTACGTCTTTACCGATATCGACTGTTCCTACTGTCGCAAGCTGCATACCGAAATGAGCGAACTGCTGGCTCACGGCATCGCCGTCCACTATCTGGCGTTTCCGCGCGAAGGTCTGGAGTCCGACGCCTACCGGAAGGCGGTAGCCGTGTGGTGCAGCGCCGATCGACAAAAAGCAATCACGGCCGCCAAGGCTGGCATGACAGTCACCGCGGCGTCTTGCAGGGATCCGGTTACCGAACATTTTGCATTGGGCAATCAGATTGGCGTCTCGGCAACCCCGACGGTGATCCTGAAAAATGGACGCTACATCGGCGGCTACATGCCAGCAGACGAACTCGTGGCGCGCTATATCAAGGACTGACGGTCGCTGTGGCGGTGCCGTCAGGCTTCACCGCCGTCTCTGGCTGAAACCTTTGCAATC